>NZ_PTRL01000024.1:0-508 GCF_002966005.1 Escherichia sp. MOD1-EC5433
CGCTGGCACTGCATCTTGATCACCACGAATCGCTGGATGATATTCGCCGTAAAGTCCACGCAGGCGTGCGCAGCGCGATGATCGACGGCAGTCATTTCCCGTTTGCCGAGAACGTGAAGCTGGTGAAATCGGTTGTCGACTTCTGCCACTCCCAGGATTGCAGCGTGGAAGCAGAACTGGGCCGCCTCGGCGGTGTTGAAGATGACATGAGCGTTGACGCCGAAAGTGCATTCCTGACCGATCCACAAGAAGCTAAACGCTTTGTCGAACTGACTGGCGTCGACAGCCTGGCGGTAGCGATTGGTACGGCGCACGGCTTATACAGCAAAACGCCGAAGATTGATTTCCAGCGGCTGGCGGAAATTCGTGAAGTGGTCGATGTTCCTCTGGCGCTGCATGGTGCCAGCGATGTCCCGGATGAATTTGTCCGTCGCACTATTGAACTTGGCGTAACAAAAGTGAACGTTGCCACAGAATTAAAAATAGCCTTCGCTGGCACCATCAAGAC
>NZ_PTRL01000018.1:0-1010 GCF_002966005.1 Escherichia sp. MOD1-EC5433
GCTTTAATAATAGCATTAAATCTTTAAGTGGGTTTTTCCCTTGCGAGGAAACAGAAATTGCTTCAAATTTACACCCTAAATCGACAATCTTTTTCAAATGGTCATCTTCTGGAGCAACGATGGTAACATCATATCCTTTTTCAATTAAACTTTTTATTAATCCTTTTCGGAAATTGTATATCGACCAGAGTGTATTTGCGACAAGCAAAATTTTTTTACGAGGCATCTTTTATCCTTACTTAAACCATCCAATAATAAACAAAACTTTAAAAAGCACATCATCAATGAACTTAACTCTTTTTACATACCCGGAAAAAACATACCTCAATCTTTTCACCAAACTTGCTTGAGATGCTACAAAACCATGACTTATTTCATATGCGGCTTCTTTATGATGCTTTAAACAATATATGGAGACTAAATCCATCTGAAGAGATAGAAGATGCCTCCCATTTGGCTTATATTTTTTGAACTGTTTTAATCTATTACATAAAATGTTCTTAAAACCAGACTTTATACCTACAACGTTATTATCATGCTGCCTATAACTTAGGTAGCTATTATAATCATATATTAGATGACCAAATGTTCTTGCCAGTATTAAAAAAAACCAATCATGCATAACAATACGATTGGCTATATTTGCTTCATTTATATCCAAGTATAATTTACGTAAAGATTGGTTAAAGACAAAAGTACAGCCTGGCGCACAATTTTCAATCAAAATATTGTTTAAAGAAAAATTACTCTGAGAATTATAACGACCGATATGATTTAATTCTTTGTCAACATAGTTATATGAGGAGCAATACCCTATTGCTATATCCTGCTTATATTTCATAATATTAGTTGTAGCTGCAATCAATTTAAGAGGTTCCCATACATCATCCTGATCGCAAAAAGCGTAATAGTCATAATCTCCAACATTCTCAACCAACCACAAAAAACTAGCTATGACGCCAACGTTATCCCCCTCATACAAAAATATAGAATTATTTTTTGATATATAC
>NZ_PTRL01000002.1:0-505028 GCF_002966005.1 Escherichia sp. MOD1-EC5433
GTAATGAACGTTTCACCACCTTTGAAGTGGCGGAACTGGTTATGCCGCGCGTTGTAAAAAGCAACGACGTGCGTGAACCGTTTAATGAAGAGAAATTGCGCAGCGGAATGCTGCGGGCGCTGGAAAAACGTCCGGTGAGTTCCGATGACGTCGAAATGGCAATCAATCATATTAAATCGCAGCTGCGCGCCACCGGTGAGCGCGAAGTGCCGAGCAAGATGATTGGCAATCTGGTGATGGAGCAATTGAAAAAGCTCGATAAAGTCGCCTATATCCGTTTTGCCTCTGTCTATCGCAGTTTCGAAGATATCAAAGAATTTGGCGAAGAGATCGCGCGCCTGGAGGATTAAACCGTGCAGGACGAGTATTACATGGCGCGGGCGCTAAAGCTGGCGCAACGAGGACGTTTCACTACTCACCCAAACCCAAATGTTGGGTGTGTCATTGTGAAAGATGGCGAAATTGTCGGAGAAGGTTACCATCACCGTGCGGGTGAACCACATGCCGAAGTACACGCGTTGCGTATGGCGGGTGAAAAAGCCAAAGGTGCGACTGCTTATGTCACTCTCGAACCTTGCAGTCATCATGGTCGAACGCCGCCGTGCTGTGACGCACTCATCGCCGCTGGCGTAGCGCGCGTGGTCGCTGCGATGCAGGATCCGAACCCGCAGGTCGCCGGGCGTGGGCTTTACCGCCTGCAACAGGCTGGCATTGACGTCAGCCACGGGCTGATGATGAGTGAAGCCGAGCAATTGAATAAAGGCTTTCTCAAGCGGATGCGCACCGGCTTTCCTTATATTCAGTTAAAACTTGGCGCATCGCTTGATGGTCGCACGGCGATGGCGAGCGGCGAAAGCCAGTGGATCACTTCGCCCCAGGCGCGGCGTGATGTACAACGACTGCGCGCGCAAAGTCATGCCATTTTAACCAGCAGCGCCACGGTGCTGGCGGATGATCCAGCCTTAACGGTACGTTGGTCTGAACTGGATGAACAAACTCAGGCGCTCTATTCGCAAGAAAATCTGCGCCAGCCGGTGCGCGTCGTCATTGACAGTCAGAATCGCGTGACGCCAGAACACCGCATTGTGCAACAGCCGGGCGAGACCTGGTTTGCCCGAACGCAGGATGACGTCCGCGAGTGGCCGGAAACAGTGCGCACCTTGCTGATCCCGGAACATAACGGGCATCTGGATTTGGTTGTGCTGATGATGCAACTGGGCAAGCAACAAATTAATAGTGTGTGGGTAGAGGCGGGGCCAACGCTCGCTGGCGCACTGCTACAGGCTGGTTTAGTCGATGAGCTGATTGTCTATATCGCACCTAAACTTTTAGGTAGCGACGCCCGTGGATTATGTACGCTGCCAGGGCTTGAGAAATTAGCTGACGCCCCCCAATTTAAATTCAAAGAGATACGTCATGTAGGCCCGGATGTTTGCCTGCATTTAGTGGGTGCATGATCTCCCGGCTCGAAAGGGAAGCAGCGCACGAAATATTATGCTAAAATCCGCCCCCCTGCGGGGCCATACTCGAACCCGAAGGAAAAAAATGAACATTATTGAAGCTAACGTTGCTACCCCGGACGCTCGCGTCGCCATCACCATTGCGCGTTTCAACAACTTTATCAATGACAGCCTGCTGGAAGGTGCGATTGACGCACTGAAACGTATTGGTCAGGTAAAAGATGAAAATATTACCGTTGTTTGGGTGCCAGGTGCTTATGAGCTGCCGCTGGCGGCGGGTGCACTGGCTAAAACCGGTAAATACGACGCGGTGATCGCGCTGGGTACGGTTATTCGTGGTGGCACTGCCCACTTTGAATATGTCGCTGGTGGTGCAAGCAACGGCCTGGCGCATGTTGCCCAGGACAGCGAAATTCCGGTTGCTTTTGGGGTTCTGACCACTGAAAGCATTGAACAAGCGATCGAACGTGCTGGTACCAAAGCTGGCAACAAAGGTGCAGAAGCTGCACTGACCGCGCTTGAAATGATTAATGTATTGAAAGCCATCAAGGCCTGAAATTAGTAAGGGGAAATCCGTGAAACCTGCTGCTCGTCGCCGCGCTCGTGAGTGTGCCGTCCAGGCGCTCTACTCCTGGCAGTTGTCCCAGAACGACATCGCTGATGTTGAATACCAGTTCCTGGCTGAACAGGATGTAAAAGACGTTGACGTCCTGTACTTCCGTGAGCTGCTGGCCGGGGTGGCGACTAACACCGCATACCTCGACGGACTGATGAAGCCATATCTGTCCCGCCTGCTGGAAGAGCTGGGTCAGGTAGAAAAAGCAGTACTGCGCATTGCGCTGTACGAGTTGTCTAAACGTAGCGATGTGCCGTATAAAGTGGCCATTAACGAAGCGATCGAACTGGCAAAATCGTTCGGCGCAGAAGACAGCCATAAGTTCGTCAACGGCGTACTCGATAAAGCAGCACCTGTGATTCGCCCTAACAAAAAGTGATATCCAGGCCGGCAGAGTAACGGAAAGCATTTCCGTACTCTCCGGCCTTTTCTTTTTTACCTGCTGAGGCATAACGTATGGCATGTGGCGAGTTCTCCCTGATTGCCCGTTATTTTGACCGTGTAAGAAGCTCTCGTCTTGATGTCGAACTTGGCATCGGTGACGATTGTGCACTTCTCAATATCCCCGAGAAACAGACCCTGGCGATCAGCACCGATACGCTGGTGGCGGGCAATCACTTCCTCCCTGATATCGATCCTGCGGATTTGGCATATAAAGCACTGGCAGTAAACTTAAGCGATCTGGCGGCGATGGGCGCCGATCCGGCCTGGCTGACGCTGGCATTGACTTTACCGAACGTAGACGAAGCGTGGCTTGAATCTTTCAGCGACAGTCTTTTCGAGCTGCTTAATTATTACGATATGCAACTCATTGGCGGCGATACCACGCGTGGGCCATTATCAATGACGTTGGGTATCCACGGCTTTGTTCCGATGGGACGAGCCTTAACTCGCTCTGGGGCTAAACCGGGTGACTGGATCTATGTGACCGGTACACCGGGCGATAGCGCCGCCGGACTGGCGATTTTGCAAAACCGTTTGCAGGTTGCCGATGCTAAAGATGCTGACTACTTGATCAAACGTCATCTCCGTCCATCGCCGCGTATTTTACAGGGGCAGGCACTGCGCGATCTGGCGAGTTCAGCCATCGATCTCTCTGACGGTCTGATCTCCGACCTCGGGCATATCGTGAAAGCCAGCGACTGCGGCGCACGCATTGACCTGACATTGTTGCCATTCTCTGACGCACTTTCACGTCACGTCGAACCGGAACAGGCGCTGCGTTGGGCGCTGTCTGGCGGTGAAGATTACGAGTTGTGTTTCACTGTACCGGAACTTAACCGAGGCGCGCTGGATGTGGCTTTGGGACATCTTGGCGTACCGTTTACCTGTATCGGGCAAATGACCGCCGATATCGAAGGGCTTTGTTTTGTTCGTGACGGCGAACCTGTCACGTTAGACTGGAAAGGATATGACCATTTTGCCACGCCATAAAGATGTCGCGAAAAGTCGCCTGAAAATGAGTAACCCATGGCACTTATTGGCTACGGGGTTCGGGAGTGGGTTAAGTCCGATTGTCCCTGGTACGATGGGCTCGCTGGCGGCGATTCCATTCTGGTATCTGATGACCTTTTTGCCCTGGCAGCTTTATTCGCTGGTGGTGATGCTGGGGATCTGTATCGGCGTCTATCTTTGCCATCAGACGGCGAAAGATATGGGCGTGCACGATCACGGCAGCATTGTCTGGGACGAATTTATCGGCATGTGGATCACCCTGATGGCGCTGCCGACCAATGACTGGCGGTGGGTTGCCGCCGGGTTTGTGATTTTCCGTATTCTGGATATGTGGAAACCGTGGCCGATCCGTTGGTTTGATCGCAATGTGCATGGCGGCATGGGGATCATGATCGATGATATCGTCGCCGGGGTTATTTCCGCTGGAATACTCTATTTTATCGGCCATCACTGGCCGCTGGGTATTCTGTCGTAGGCCGAATAAGGCGTTCACGCCGCATCCGGCGGTTGCGCACTGATGCCTGATACGACGCTTGTTGCGTCTTATCAGGCCTGGATTTCTATTTAAATCCCACCACCGGATGCGGTTTATACGGTGTTTCCAGTTCGGCAATTTGTTCCGGCTTCAGGGTGATATCCACCGCATTCAGTAACTCATCTAGCTGTTCTTCCCGCGACGTTCCGATAATCGGTGCGGCAATGCCCGGTTTGCTCAATAACCACGCCAGAGCCACTTGTGCCCGCGTAGCACCCAATTCTTCACTCACGCCCGTTAATCGTTCTGCAATCCGCGCGTCATTTTCGTCGCTTTCGTTGTAGAGATTTTTTCCTACTTCATCGGAAACCAGTCGTGCAGTGGTCTCTCCCCACGGACGAGTCAGACGTCCCCGCGCCAGCGGACTCCACGGGATCACCGCGATGCCCTCCTGATAACATAGCGGCAGCATCTCGCGCTCTTCTTCACGATAAATCAGATTGTAGTGATCCTGCATACTGACAAACTGCGCCCAGCCGTGCTGTTTTTGTAGATCCAGCGCCTGAGCAAACTGGGAGGCGTGCATGGATGACGCGCCGATATAACGCGCTTTCCCGGCTTTTACCACGTCATTCAGGGCTTCAAGCGTCTCTTCGATCGGCGTGTTGTAATCCCAGCGATGAATTTGCAGGATATCGACATAATCCATACCGAGACGACGCAGGCTGTCATCAATAGAGCGCAAAATTTGTGTGCGGGATAATCCTTCTGGTAAATCACCAACGCGATGGAATACTTTGGTGGCAACGACCACATCTTCACGGCGGGCGAAGTCCCGCAATGCGCGACCGACGATCTCTTCGCTGCTGCCGTCAGAATAACTGTTGGCGGTATCAAAGAAATTTATGCCGCCTTCCAGCGCCCGTTTGATGATTGGACGGCTGCTCTCTTCCGGCAGAGTCCATGCGTGATTACCGCGATCTGGCTCGCCAAAGGTCATACAGCCGAGGCAAAGTCGGGAAACGCGAAGGTCGGTTTTTCCTAAGGGGTTGTATTGCATGTTGCCACTCCTGCCATGAATAATCTTTTAAGCATAGCAGGAGTGGAGTAGGGATTATGCCAGCCAGGCCTTGATTTTGGCTTCCATACCGGCGGCATCGAGGCCGAGTTCGGCGCGCATTTCTTCCTGAGTTCCTTGCGGAATAAAGAAATCCGGCAGGCCAATGTTCAGCACGGGTACTGGTTTACGATGAGCCATCAGCACTTCGTTCACGCCACTGCCCGCGCCGCCCATAATGGCGTTTTCTTCAACGGTAACCAGCGTTTCATGGCTGGCTGCCATTTCCAGAATTAACGCTTCATCAAGTGGCTTAACAAAACGCATATCAACTAGCGTAGCGTTCAGCGATTCGGCGACTTTCGCCGCTTCTGGCATCAATGTACCAAAATTGAGGATCGCCAGTTTCTCACCACGACGCTTCACAATACCTTTGCCAATCGGCAGTTTTTCCAGCGGCGTCAGCTCCACGCCGACGGCATTGCCGCGCGGGTAGCGCACCGCTGACGGCCCCTCGTTATAGTGATAACCGGTATAGAGCATCTGGCGACATTCGTTTTCATCGCTCGGGGTCATAATGACCATTTCCGGAATACAGCGCAGATAAGAGAGATCAAAAGCGCCCTGGTGGGTCTGACCATCAGCACCAACAATGCCCGCACGGTCGATGGCGAACAGGACCGGAAGCTTTTGAATTGCCACGTCATGCAGTACCTGATCGTAGGCACGTTGCAGGAAAGTGGAGTAGATCGCCACGATTGGTTTGTACCCACCAATCGCCAGACCCGCAGCAAAGGTCACTGCGTGTTGCTCGGCAATTGCCACGTCGAAGTAGCGATCCGGGAATTTACGTGAAAACTCGACCATGCCAGAACCTTCGCGCATCGCCGGTGTAATCGCCATCAGCTTGTTGTCTTTCGCTGCCGTTTCGCACAACCAGTCGCCAAAGATTTTTGAATAGCTTGGCAAACCGCCACTGCTTTTGGGCAGGCAACCGCTGGAGGGATCAAATTTAGGTACGGCGTGGAAGGTGATTGGGTCTTTTTCTGCCGGTTCATAACCACGACCTTTTTTGGTCATGATATGCAGGAACTGCGGGCCTTTCAGGTCGCGCATGTTCTTTAGCGTAGTGATAAGCCCCAGCACATCGTGACCGTCAACCGGGCCGATGTAGTTAAAGCCCAGCTCTTCAAACAACGTGCCAGGCACCACCATGCCTTTAATATGTTCTTCGGTACGTTTGAGCAGCTCTTTAATTGGCGGCACGCCAGAGAAAACTTTTTTCCCGCCTTCGCGCAGAGAAGAGTAAAGCTTACCGGAAAGCAGCTGCGCCAGATGGTTGTTGAGCGCGCCGACATTTTCGGAAATCGACATTTCATTGTCGTTGAGGACTACCAGCATATCAGGACGGATATCACCCGCATGGTTCATCGCTTCAAACGCCATGCCAGCGGTAATCGCGCCGTCGCCAATTACACAGACGGTGCGGCGATTTTTGCCTTCTTTCTCGGCAGCAACCGCAATACCAATTCCGGCACTGATGGAGGTTGATGAATGCCCGACGCTTAATACGTCATATTCGCTTTCACCGCGCCACGGGAACGGGTGCAGACCACCTTTCTGACGGATGGTGCCGATTTTGTCGCGGCGTCCGGTCAAAATTTTATGCGGATAAGCCTGATGTCCCACATCCCAAATCAATTGGTCAAACGGGGTGTTATAGACGTAGTGCAGCGCCACGGTCAGTTCGACCGTGCCCAGCCCGGAGGCGAAGTGCCCGCTGGAACGGCTCACGCTGTCGAGTAAATAGCGGCGCAGTTCGTCGCAGAGTTTCGGTAAACTCTCTTTTGGCAACAGTCGTAACTCCTGGGTGGAGTCGACCAGTGCCAGGGTCGGGTATTTGGCAATATCAAAACTCATCAGGGGCCTATTAATACTTATTGTTTATTTATTACGCTGGATGATGTAGTCCGCTAGCGCTTCCAGTGCCGAGGTATCGAGTGACTGTTCAGCCAGTTGTTTCAGCGACTGGCGGGCATCGTCGATCAGATCCCGGGCTTTCTTCCGGGCTTGCTCAAGACCCAGAAGTGCAGGGTAGGTGCTTTTACCAAGTTGCTGGTCGGCACCCTGGCGTTTTCCCAACGTTGCAGTATCTCCCACCACATCCAGGATGTCATCCTGAACCTGGAAGGCAAGGCCGATGCTCTCTGCATACTTGTCGAGTACTGGCAGTGCATTTCGTCCTTTATCTCCGGCGCTTAATGCACCAAGGCGAACGGCGGCGCGAATCAATGCGCCGGTTTTATGGCGATGAATACGCTCGAGTGCGTCCAGAGGTACGTGTTTGCCCTCCGCGTCTAAATCTAATGCCTGACCGCCGCACATACCGGCAATACCGCTAGCGTTCGCCAGTTCAGAAATCATCGCAATTCTGTCGCGATCTGACACTTCCGGCATATCGGCATCGCTTAAAATCGAGAACGCCAGCGTTTGTAAAGCATCGCCAGCGAGAATCGCGTTCGCTTCACCAAATTTCATATGGCAGGTCGGCAATCCGCGACGCAGATCGTCATCATCCATTGCCGGTAAATCATCATGAATTAATGAGTAAGCGTGGATACACTCTACGGCGGCAGCGGGTGCGTCTAACGTGTTTATGCTAACGCCGAGCATTTGACCAGTAGCATAAACCAGGAACGGTCGCAGGCGCTTACCACCTAATAATGCGCCATACTGCATGGTTTCTACCACGGGAGTGTTCTGAAAGGGCAGTGGGGCGATAAAACGGCTCAGCGCCTGGTTGGCCTGCTTAACACAGGCTTCGAGTTGCTGCGGAAAGTCCATTACTCATTGTCCGGTGTAAAAGGTGTAAGAGAGGCGTCTTCGTTGTCAGACAGCAGGATTTGTACGCGCTGTTCGGCTTGTTGTAATTTGGCCTGCCCTTGACGTGCCAGCTGCACGCCACGTTCGAACTCGTTCAGTGCCTCTTCCAGCGGCAGGTCGCCACTTTCCAGACGGGTCACAATCTGTTCCAGCTCGCTTAGCGCCTTTTCAAAGCTGGCGGGCGCCTCATTTTTCTTCGGCATAATGAATGTCTGACTCTCAATATTTTACGCCCCGCCATGGTAACGGACTCAGGGCAAATAGCAAATAACGCGCAATGGTAAGGTGATGTGCGCAGCAAAGCGATGTTAGTGGTATACTTCCGCGCCTGGATGCAGCCGCAGGTGTGGGCTGCTGTATTTTTCCCTATACAAGTCGCTTAAGACTTGCCAACGAACCATTGCCGCCATGAAGTTTATCATTAAATTGTTCCCGGAAATCACCATCAAGAGCCAATCTGTGCGCTTGCGCTTTATAAAAATCCTTACCGGGAATATTCGTAACGTTTTAAAGCACTATGATGAGACGCTCGCTGTCGTCCGTCACTGGGATAACATCGAAGTTCGCGCAAAAGATGAAAACCAGCGTCTGGCCATTCGCGACGCCCTGACCCGTATTCCGGGTATCCACCATATTCTCGAAGTCGAAGACGTGCCGTTTACTGACATGCACGATATTTTTGAGAAAGCGTTGGTTCAGTATCGCGATCAGCTGGAAGGAAAAACCTTCTGCGTACGCGTGAAGCGCCGTGGCAAACATGATTTTAGCTCGATTGATGTGGAACGTTACGTCGGCGGCGGTTTAAATCAGCATATTGAATCCGCGCGCGTGAAGTTGACTAACCCGGATGTGACAGTCCATCTGGAAGTTGAAGACGATCGTCTGCTGCTGATCAAAGGGCGCTACGAAGGTATTGGTGGTTTCCCGATCGGCACCCAGGAAGATGTGCTGTCGCTGATCTCCGGCGGTTTTGACTCCGGCGTTTCCAGCTATATGTTGATGCGTCGCGGCTGCCGCGTGCATTACTGCTTCTTTAACCTCGGCGGCGCGGCGCATGAAATCGGCGTTCGTCAGGTGGCACATTATCTGTGGAACCGCTTCGGTAGCTCTCACCGCGTGCGTTTTGTCGCCATTAACTTCGAGCCGGTAGTCGGGGAAATTCTTGAGAAAATCGACGACGGTCAGATGGGGGTTATCCTCAAACGTATGATGGTGCGTGCCGCGTCTAAAGTGGCTGAACGTTACGGCGTACAGGCGCTGGTCACCGGCGAAGCACTGGGCCAGGTGTCCAGCCAGACGCTGACCAACCTGCGCCTGATTGATAACGTCTCTGATACGCTGATCCTGCGTCCGCTGATCTCTTACGACAAAGAGCACATCATCAACCTGGCTCGCCAGATTGGCACCGAAGACTTTGCTCGCACGATGCCGGAATATTGCGGTGTGATCTCCAAGAGCCCGACGGTGAAAGCGGTTAAATCGAAGATTGAAGCGGAAGAAGAGAAGTTCGACTTCAGCATTCTCGAGAAAGTGGTTGAGGAAGCGAATAACGTTGATATCCGCGAAATCGCCCAGCAGACCGAGCAGGAAGTGGTTGAAGTGGAAACCGTCAATGGCTTCGGTCCGAACGACGTGATCCTCGATATCCGTTCTATTGATGAACAGGAAGATAAGCCACTGAAAGTCGAAGGGATTGATGTGGTTTCTCTGCCGTTCTATAAACTGAGCACCAAATTTGGCGATCTCGACCAGAACAAAACCTGGCTGTTGTGGTGTGAGCGCGGAGTGATGAGCCGCCTGCAGGCGCTCTATCTGCGCGAACAGGGCTTTAACAATGTGAAGGTGTATCGCCCGTAATTTGTAGTTTTAACGTCGCATCTGGTCAGATGCGACGCTTACCGCATCCGACACTACTCGTAATAATTATAAATCCCTGCCGCCATCACCAGTTGTGATGCCACCTCATGGGCTTTCTCGCGCCCAACCAGCAGGTCGATAATTTTCAGACCAAAATCAATAGCCGTGCCCGGCCCCTGGCTGGTCAGCAATTTTACCCGTGCATCCCAGACGACGCGCTTGTCCTGCCATTGTTCTGCGGGAATCTTGTCTTTCAGCGTCGGGAAGCCGGTCATATTGCCAATCGGGAAGATATCGTGCGGCACCAGCACGGTAGCTGGCGTGGCGCAAATAGCGGCAACGATACGCCCGGAACGGTGGAACTGTGTAACAGTTTCGACCAGCAGGGTGCTATCGCGAAAACACTCCGCGCCTTTAATGCCGCCAGGCAGCACGATCACGTCATAATCACCATCCGCCACTTCGACCAGGGGCGCATCTGCCAGCAGCTTTACGCCGCGCGAGCAGGTAATCGCCAGGTTGCCATCGCTGGCGACGCTGGCAGTGGTGACATTAATGCCACCGCGAACCAGCAGATCGATAGTGGTGACCGCTTCGGTTTCTTCACTACCAGGGGCGAGGCAAACCAGTGCTGATGCGCTCATATTCACTCTCCTTTCTTTTTACCATTTCAAACAGGCGGGTGTTTTCCGGTACAGCAATCCCATGCGCGCGGGCGCGGCGTAAGAGAAAACCATTGATATAGTCGATTTCTGTATGGCGCATTGCGCGGATGTCCTGCAACATTGACGAAATGTTTTCTGCTGTGGCATCAATCACCTGCATCACGTAATCACGTAAATCTTCCGCTGAAGTATGATGCCCTTCGCGTTCGATTACCGCCGCGACTTCTTCGCATATCTGCATAATATCTTGCGGGTGATGACGTAATTCACCGTTCGGGCAATTCCAGATGGCAGTGAGCGGATTAATCACACAGTTTACCGCCAGCTTTCGCCACAGCTCGGCGCGAATATTGTTATGCCAGGCAACGTCAGGCAACACGGTTTGCAAAATATCCGCCAGATAACTGTAATCACCGTCCTGTTGCCGTGCCGGGCCGATATGTGTGATACCGTTTGCCACGTGAATGATGACGTTGCCGTCGCGGCGCGCTGCATGGGTGGTCGTGCCCATCAGTAACGGTTGCCCGATGTTCTGTAACTCTTCAATGGTGCCCATGCCGTTGTGGATCAGCAAAATTGGCGTGGTTACAGGTAGCGTCGACGCCAGGCTTTTGACGGCATCAGACACCTGCCAGGCTTTCAGCGTCACCAGTAGTAGATCGCTGGTGGCCAGAAAATCAGGATCATTGGCGGTCAGCGATTCGTTAAATATCGAACCGTCTGTCTCCACCAGATTCACGCTACAATAAGGTTGCGGTACACGCAGCCAGCCCTGAACCTCGTGACCCTGTTTGCAAAATGCTGTAAGCCATAATTGCCCTAAGGCACCGCATCCCAATACGGTAATTTTCATTGTTCCTCCTCACCCGCAACCACACCGGGTGTTCAATAAGGCTATCCCTTAATTGTGCATGGTGTTGTGACCATGCACAATTAAGGGATACGTCCTGGCGCAGGACTGTCTGTTATTTAACTTTGCAGGTATTATGCTTCGCATCAAAAATGAAGGGAGAGAAAAAGATGCCATCTTTCGATATTGTCTCTGAAGTTGATCTTCAGGAAGCGCGTAACGCGGTCGATAACGCGAGTCGCGAAGTAGAGTCTCGTTTTGACTTCCGTAACGTTGAAGCGTCGTTTGAGCTGAACGACGCCAACAAAACTATCAAAGTGCTGAGCGAGTCCGATTTCCAGGTCAATCAGTTGCTGGATATTCTGCGTGCCAAACTGCTCAAACGCGGCATTGAAGGCAGTTCGCTGGATGTGCCGGAAAATATCGTTCATAGCGGTAAAACCTGGTTTGTGGAAGCGAAACTGAAGCAGGGCATTGAGAGCGCGACTCAGAAGAAAATCGTCAAGATGATCAAAGACAGCAAACTGAAAGTGCAGGCGCAAATTCAGGGCGATGAGATCCGCGTAACTGGCAAATCCCGTGACGATTTGCAGGCTGTGATGGCGATGGTTCGCGGTGGCGATCTCGGTCAGCCGTTCCAGTTCAAAAACTTCCGCGATTAATCTCGACAACGTGCGCTCTGTTCATGCCGGATGCGGCGTGAACGCCTTATCTGGCCTGCAATAGTTTGTGATTTCAAAAGATTACAGCAACTTTGTAGGCCTGGTAAGCGTAGCGCATCAGGCAATTTAGCCTCGTTTTTATGCCTGGCGAATTGCCTGTTCAACCTCAAAGCGATTCGTCACTTTGCTGTCGATTTTCACGTAAGCCGAATGTTCTTCTTCTGCAATCAACACTTCTTTGACGCCTTCAGTTTCCAGCAAACGCACTTTTAACGCCTCGTTTGCGGCAATGTCCGCCGGGATTTCAATGCGTAAGCTGCTGACATATGGCGGTTCTTTCATGGTACTGGCGACTGCCAGCCACACCGCAGCCAGCATTGCACCAGCGAGAAATACGCCCTGACCGTCAAACATGCCGTCAATCCAGCCGCCCAGCGAACCGCCAATCGCCACGCCAAGAAACTGGCTGGTGGAGTAAACGCCCATCGCCGTGCCTTTGTAACCTGCTGGCGACTCTTTACTGATAAGTGAAGGCAGAAGGGCTTCCATCAAATTAAACGCCACAAAGAAAAGCTGCACGCCGACCACCAGTTGCCAGAACTGCGTTTGTGCGTTCCACAACACAATTTCCGCAACCACGATCAACCCGACGCAGAAGACAAAAACTTGCTTCATCTTGCGCTTAACTTCGGCGTAGATAATGAAAGGCACAACCGAGCCAAAGGCGATTAACATCGTCGCCAGATAGACCTTCCAGTGTTCAGCCGCCGGAAAACCCGCGTTAGCCAGTTGCCCAGGTAGAGCAACAAACGTCGACATCAGCAACATGTGCAGACACATAATGCCGAAGTTGAGTTTCAGCAGGCGTGGTTCCGCCAGCACTTTACTGAAACTGCCTTTCACCATCCCGGACTCACGATTAAGTACGTGCGTGCGGCTGTTAGGCACAACCCAAATGGTCAACGCAATGCCGGTCGTTGCCAGAATAGCGATCATCCAGAAGAGCGCGTGTAGCCCAAGTTTGTGAGTGATGATCGGGCCAAGCACCATTGCAATGGCGAAGGTAATGCCAAAACTGACACCGATAAAGGCCATCGCTTTGGTACGGTTTTGTTCACGAGTGAGATCGGAAAGCAGCGCCATAACGGCGGCGGCAATCGCACCGGAGCCTTGTAACGCCCGACCCAGAATGATCCCCCAGATGGAGTCGGAAAGCGCGGCAATCACGCTACCCGCGACAAACACAGCTAACCCGCCAACGATAAGCGGTTTACGGCCTATGCGGTCGGAAAGCAGGCCAAATGGAATCTGAAAAACGGCCTGAGTCAGACCATAAATGCCAATTGCAATACCGATCAACGCTTCACTGGCGCCTTGCAGAGCCATGCCGTACGTGGTCAGAACCGGCAGAACCATAAACATGCCCAGCATACGCAATGAAAATACGGTTCCTAAACCCCAGGTCGCGCGCCGCTCGCCTGGCGTCATTTTATAATCGTTCATTACCACCTCTGTTTTAAATTCGCGACTAGTGTAAAGCGGCAAACGAATGGGGTAAACATGCGGATTTTTTAGTAAATATTTCGTGAGGGATATGTTTCTAATGCTAAGAAAAAAGGTGCCGTAGCACCTTTTTTAACAGGGAAGTTGCAGTTACCAAACTGCAGCCAGCAGCGTATGCGAGTCCGGCACCATAAAATCAACGGACATCATTACCGAAAGGGCAGTGATGGCGATGATAGAGAAGCCGAATAGCTTGCGCGCCCAGATTCGGTCATCAGCAACTTTATAACCGCGCAGAGCCATACCTAACCACCAGACGCTGACTGCCGCAGCGACCACCAGATATTTGTATCCAGCGTAACCGCCAAGAGAGAGCATCAGCGTGGCAACAGCAAAGGCGATGATGTACAGCGTGATGTGGTTCTTCGCTACCGAAATGCCTTTCACCACCGGCAGTACCGGAATGTTCGCCGCCTGATAATCCTTAAAGCGGAAAATGGCGATGGCATAAGAGTGGGGCATTTGCCACAGGCTGAAGATAGCCAGCAGGATTGCTGCACCGCTATCGAAGTCGCCTGTCACTGCACAGTAGCCAATCACCGGCGGCGCTGCGCCGGAGAGAGAACCAATCAACGTGCCGTAGACAGAGTGGCGTTTCATGTACAGGCTATAAACGCCGACATAAACCACAAAGCCCATCACCCCCAGCCAGCAGGCCAGCGGATTCGCGCCAAACCACAGCAGCATAAAGCCAGCAATACCCAGCAAGGTGGCGTACACCAGCGAGACAGCAGGAGAGATCAGGCCTTTAACCAGCACCCGATTCTTCGTCCTTTCCATCTTTCTGTCGATATCCCTGTCGATGTAGTTGTTAAACACACAACCCGACGCCACAACCAGTGACACCCCAACCAGCGTGTAGATAAACAGGGGATAATCAATGCTGCCCTTTGAGGCCAGCAGGAATCCCCCTATCACCGAGATCAGGTTGCCAAAGATGATGCCTGGTTTCGTTACTTGCAGGTATTGCTTAAACATCATAACCGCCGCTCTTAGTGCATCATCATGTTGTAGTTAAGGTTCCACATGATCCAGATGGAGCCTACAACCAGGATAGCGATGATTAGCACGGTGAAGACAAACGCCGTCATGTTCCAGCCTTCATCTGATTTGGTATTCATGTGCAGGAAGCACACCAGATGCACCAGAACCTGTACCACTGCCATTGCCAGGATTGTTCCCAGAATTACGGCCGGAGAGGCAGAACCTGACATCACCATCCAGAACGGAATCACCGTCAGAATGATCGACAGGATAAACCCTGTCATATAGGTTTTTACGCTGCCATGGGATGCGCCGCCGCTCACGTTAGAATGACTCATTACATCGCCCCCATCAGATAAACAACAGTGAACACACAGATCCACACCACATCCAGGAAGTGCCAGAACAGGCTCAGACACATGATGCGGGTACGGTTAGTGCTGGTCAGGCCGCGACGGGCGATTTGCACCATCAGCACCGCCATCCAAATAAGACCGGAAGTGACGTGCAGACCGTGTGTCCCGACCAGCGCAAAGAACGCTGACAGGAAGCCGCTGCGATCCGGGCCCATGTCGTTAACAATCAGGTGATGGAATTCATAGAGTTCCATCCCGATAAATCCGGCACCAAACAACCAGGTCAACGCCAGCCAGG
The DNA here is from genome assembly GCF_002966005.1 of Escherichia sp. MOD1-EC5433. Lineage (NCBI taxonomy): Bacteria > Pseudomonadati > Pseudomonadota > Gammaproteobacteria > Enterobacterales > Enterobacteriaceae > Escherichia > Escherichia sp. MOD1-EC5433. The sequence continues at coordinate 15,182 of NZ_PTRL01000002.1, forward strand.
AGATAACCTGGCTTTTGTTGTTTTTGTACATGGCGATAGCCGCCATGCCGTAGGTGATGGAGCTGAACAACAGCAAGAAGGTTTCAACCAGAACGAACGGCAGTTCGAAAATGTCCTTACCTGTCGGGCCGCCTGCGGTGCCGTTCACCAGAACGGCATAGGTAGCAAACAAGATGGAGAACAGAATGCAGTCGCTCATCAGGTAGATCCAGAATCCGAAGATTTTGGTTCCGCCTGCATCGTGGTGCCCGTGTTCGTGCGCGTGGGCAGTCGCGTGCGTCAAAGTATCAGTTGCCATTTTTCAGCCCTGCCTTAGTAATCTCATCGAAATGCTGGTTTTCCAGTTTTTCGATTTCTGCCACCGGCACGTAGTAATCCACGTCCTCGTCGAAGCTTTTCACGATCCAGGTGATGATCATGCCTGCGAAGCCAACAATCGCCAGCCACCAGATATGCCAGATCATGGCGAAACCGAAGATGGTGGAGAAAGCCGCAATGACGATACCGGCACCGCTGTTTTTCGGCATATGAATTTCTTCATAGTGGTCAGGCTTTTTGTACGCTTCGCCTTTCTCTTTCATTTCCCAGAATGCATCACGCTCGTGAACGTGCGGCACAACGGCAAAGTTATAGAACGGAGGCGGGGAAGAGGTTGCCCACTCCAGCGTACGGCCACCCCACGGGTCGCCAGTCAGGTCACGGTTCTGGTCGCGGTCGCGAATAGAAACGTACATCTGAATCACGAGGCAGAGAATACCCAGCGCAATCAGTACCGCACCGCTGGCTGCAATCATCAGCATAGTGTGGAACTGCGGGTCAATCTGCTGGCTCAAACGACGGGTCATACCCATAAAGCCCAGCGCATACAGCGGCATAAAGGCAACGAAGAAGCCGATGATCCAGAACCAGAACGCGCGTTTACCCCAGGTTTCGTTCAGTTTGAAACCGAACGCTTTAGGCCACCAGTAGGTCATCCCTGCGAAGCAGCCGAAGACCACGCCGCCGATGATAACGTTATGGAAGTGCGCAATCAGGAACAGGCTGTTATGCAGAACGAAGTCCGCGCCCGGTACTGCCAGCAGCACGCCAGTCATACCGCCCACCGAGAAGGTGACGATAAAACCGATGGTCCACAGCATCGCGGAATGGAACACGATGCGACCCTGGTACATGGTGAACAGCCAGTTGAAGATCTTCACCCCGGTCGGGATGGCGATAATCATTGTGGTGATACCAAAGAAGGCGTTTACGTTCGCGCCCGCACCCATCGTAAAGAAGTGGTGCAGCCAGACGATGAACGACAGCACGGTGATACAGACGGTTGCCCATACCAGCGAGGTATAACCAAACAGACGTTTACGCGAGAAGGTTGCCGCAATTTCGGAGAACACACCGAAAACAGGGAGGATCAGGATGTAAACTTCCGGGTGTCCCCATGCCCAAATCAGGTTGATGTACATCATCATGTTGCCACCCATATCGTTGGTAAAGAAATGGGTGCCCAGATAGCGATCCAGGGTCAACAACGCGACGGTAACCGTCAGAATTGGGAAGGAAGCAATAATCAGAATGTTCGCGCACAGTGATGCCCAGGTAAATACTGGCATCTTGAACATGGTCATGCCCGGTGCGCGCATCTTCAGAATGGTAACGAAGAAGTTGATACCGGTTAGCGTCGTACCAATACCGGATAGCTGGAGACTCCATATCCAGTAATCGACACCGACCCCCGGACTGTACTCTATTCCCGATAGCGGTGGATAGGCCAACCAGCCGGTCTGCGCAAATTCGCCCACGCCGAGAGAAACGTTAACCAGAATCACACCAACAACGGTAAACCAGAAGCTTAAGTTGTTGAGGAACGGGAACGCAACGTCACGCGCGCCGATCTGCAGCGGAACCACCAGGTTCATCAGACCGATAACGAAAGGCATCGCCACGAAGAAGATCATAATCACGCCGTGCGCGGTGAAGATCTGATCGTAGTGGTGAGGCGGCAGGAAGCCAGCTTCGCCCGCCGAGGCAAGGGCCTGCTGGCTACGCATCATAATGGCGTCAGCAAAACCACGCAGCAGCATCACAATTGCCACGATGATATACATGATACCAAGGCGTTTATGGTCGACGGAGGTCAGCCACTCTTTCCACAGGTAGGTCCACTTACCGAAGTAAGTGATCAGGCCAACGAGCGCCAGACCTCCCAAAATAATGGCAGCGATCGTAACCATGACGATAGGTTCATGGAACGGGACTGCATCAAGTGATAATTTTCCGAACATCTTTATTCTTCCTCAACCCCTTTAATGGGCGGATTCCGCGTGGCTCATGTCCATGCCTTCCATACCTTCGTGTGCGCTGTGCTCACCTTCTGGCTGGGTCATGTCCATGCTCTTACCGTGAGCCATAAACTTGTTAATCACATCGGCAAACAAATCTGGTTTCACGTTGGAGAAATATTCCACCTGGTTGTATTCGCTAGGCGCGGCCAGTTTTTCGAACGCAGCCATGTCAGACATGGTGTTCGGCGACTGTTTGGCTTTAGCGACCCATTGGTCGAATGCGGCACGATCCGGCGTTGCGATAGCTTTGAACTTCATGCCTGAGAAGCCCGGGCCGCTGTAGCTGGCGGAGATACCGTCATAAGTACCGGGTTCGTTGGCGATCAGATGCAGGCGAGTCTGCATACCGGCCATGGCATAAATCTGGCTACCCAGACGCGGAATAAAGAAGGAGTTCATCACGGAGTTGGAGGTCACTTTGAAGTACACCGGAGTGTTCGCCGGGAAAGCGATTTCATTCACGGTTGCAATGCCCTGTTCCGGGTAGATGAAGAACCATTTCCAGTCCATGGAAACCACTTCGATGGTAATGGGCTTCTCGTCGTGTGCCAGCGGCTTGCTAGGCTCAAGAGCGTGAGTGGTTTTCCAGGTCAGTACCGCAAGGAAGATGATAATTAAGATAGGCACCGTCCAGACCACAGCTTCCACTTTATTGGAGTGTGACCAGTTCGGGCTGTACTTAGCATCTTTATTGCTCGCACGGTACTTCCAGGCGAAACCAACAGCCATCAAGATTGCGGGAATAACGACAATCAACATCAGGCCAAATGCCGTCAGTATCAGTGAACGTTGCTCCAGACCAATCTGTCCTTTGGGATCTAACAGCGCAGAATTACAACCACTGAGCAATACAGTGCCTGCAAATAATGACAACCATCCCAAACTTTTATTGTATTTCCTGAGTCTCATTTAACGACCTCAATTCCACGGGATCTGGTGGCGTTTAAAGTGTGTGGGCATTTTACGGGAAGGTTACATTACTGTAAACATGATTAAATTCCTGTTACTTGGATTTGGCTGTCAGGTCACATATGTTGCAAAACATATCAGGTTGATTTTAAGAAGCTGTTGCAAAAGGGCGTTATAACAAAAGGGGAGTGCAGAAGGAGTCTGGGCGGGCAATTGGTATAACCAATGCGAAATAAAACAATTATTTAACAAATAATTATCATGAAAGTGACAAGGCAGGCGTGGAAAAATAAAGAGTCATTAGCTGAATCGTGTAAAAAAATAAAACATATAAATTACGTCAATAATTTCCGAAATCTAAGCCGCACAAAAGAACAAATATTATTAAGCGATGCTGATGCTTATTTAGCCGTAATAATTACGTCGTGTGATTACTACAGCTACATTATATTCACAGATTACGTCAGATGCGTTTTTCGTAGCGCCAGATAATCCAGAAAACCGCCAAGCACGACGCCGCCCAGGGCGACTAAAACGCCGACTTCCAGCAGAGCTGGCAGGAAAGAGAAGTGCGTCAAATCCAGCGCGTCCAGCGTCAACAACAGTAACCACACGGCTAACAGACTGACGCCCGCCGCCAGTGTCCACATGGCAAAAGCATAACCTGACGGATATTCGGTACGTGGGATAAAGTTGTCGTTGACCCGTATATATTCAAGCGTCTGGCGGCAAACCAGCAGTAAAATAAGCCCAGGTACGGCGGCGGCGACGGAGAAAAGATAGAATGTCGACCAGCCGTGTGACTCAACAAACCAGCCCGCCACGGGGCCGACATAAACCCGTCCGACAGCGGAAAGCGCCGAGAGCAGGGCAAACTGAGTAGCGGAGAATGACTTATTACACAGCGTCATTAACAGCGCCACAAATGCCGATGTGCCCATCCCGCCACACAGGTTTTCGAAAAAGACGGCTGCGCCCATGCTGTAGAGATGCTTATCAGTCACCGAAAGCAGCCAGTAACCGGCGTTGGACGCACCTTGTAAAAGGCCGAAAATCAGTAATGCACGGAACAGCGAAAGACGCTGCATCAGAATACCACCGTACAACGCGCCGACGATGGTCGCCAGCAGACCGAGCGTTTTGTTAACCACGCCTACTTCACCGGCATCAAACCCGACGCCGCGAATCAAAAAGGTGGTAGTCAGACTCATGGCGAAAGCATCGCCCAGCTTATACAGCACGATTAAAAGCAGAATCAGCCATGCGTTATTGCGGCCAAAGAAATCACGCAACGGTGCTACAACGGCTTGTTCCAGCGTTTTGGGTACAGGAATGGTGTCGGTTGGTTCTGGCGCAAGCAACGTTGCGATAATGCAGGGGATCAGCAGAGCCGCCATCAACCAGTACATGCCTTGCCAGCCCAGCCATTTATCTGCCAGCCATAAGGCTAAACCACCAGAAACCAGCATCCCTAAACGGTAACCCAGCACGCTGATTGCTGCACCTGCGCCGCGTTCTTCCGCAGGAAGTACATCCGTTTTCCACGCATCAAAGACAATATCCTGAGAAGCGGAGCAAAAAGCGATAACCACCGCCAGTGCCGCCATCCAGCGAAGTTGCTTACCTGGTTCGAGAAAACCCATCGCCGCAATCGCCAGTAACAGCAACGCTTGCGTAGCGAGCAGCCATCCGCGTCGACGTCCGAGGAACGGCGGGGTATAGCGGTCCATCAGCGGCGACCAGAGAAATTTAAATACGTAAGCCTGGCCCACCAGAGAGAAGAAACCAATGGTTTTAAGATCGATATTCTCGACTGTCATCCACGCCTGTAACGTGCCGGATGTCAGGGCGAGCGGCAGCCCGGAAGCAAAACCCAGGATCAGCAAAATAGCTGAACGTGGCTGTTGGAAAATACGTAAATATTGACTGGACATGGGCGTCTACAGGCCCGATTTACACCGGGCCAGAGGGCAGAAATTAACGTGCGTTCTGCTTGATAAATTCGTGGATGCTGGTGTCCTGAGACATATCAGCAATGGTGTCGGTCAGCACACTGTTAACCGCATCAGCGATGTTTTTGTTGGAGGCCTGGAACGCACCTTCAACATTGTAGCTGGCACGATAGTTTTTAGTCATTTTGTTGCCATTCTGCGCGGTGGCAATGATGGCGATATCTGCTTTGGTAGCAATGTTGTAGCGCACGTTGCCCTGGGACACGTCGGCATACAGTTGGCTAACGATGATTTGCAGATTAACCGGGCCATTCGGGCCAACCATATAACCGCGTGCGGTCATCTGTTTTTCCAGCACTTCTTGCAGCAGGAAACGCAGATCGCGGGAAGCGGTCAGGGTAACGATTTGATTATCGCGGGTGACTTTTGCCAGCGCCTGATCGGTACGCTGATCGGCACCATTAATGCTAACGGTGATGCCCATCAGGCTTGGATCTTGCTGTGGCAGCGTCATCGTCGGAGAAACTTCAATTGTTGTTGGCGGTTTTGCACATCCTGCAAGCATAAACAGAGCAACTAACGGGAAGAGGATTTTTTTGAACATGTTCTGGCTCTCAGAGACTTTTTAGCGTGTTTGGTAAAGATTCCCGCCATCATAACATCGCCAACGACGAGGGGAAGTGGGTAAGACATGTAAATTCATTATGTTGACGAAATAATCGCCTTGGGTAAAAGAAACACCGATGTGAAGCCTGTGAATCAATCTTTAAATCAGTAAACTTCATACGCTTGACAGAAAAAACAGGATGAAAGCTAATTATTTGTTGTTAAGCTGTAATGGAAACGGTTAAAGCGGCTAGTATTTAAAGGGATGGGTGACATCTCAGCGTTGTCGGAGGAGATATTTCATGATGATACGTGAGCGGATAGAAGAAAAATTAAGGACGGCGTTCCAACCCGTATTCCTCGAAGTTGTGGATGAAAGCTATCGTCACAATGTCCCAGCCGGCTCTGAAAGCCATTTTAAAGTTGTGCTGGTCAGCGATCGTTTTATGGGTGAACGTTTTCTGAATCGTCATCGAATGATTTACAGTACTTTAGCGGAGGAACTCTCTACTACCGTTCATGCGCTGGCTCTGCATACTTATACCATTAAAGAGTGGGAAGGATTGCAGGATACCATCTTTGCTTCGCCTCCCTGTCGTGGAGCAGGAAGCATTGCCTAAACGCATTTGCAACAGTTAGCGTTTTTCCAGTATGTTGTTAAAGATTTTATGAAAAACGGCCTGCGGGCCGTTTTGTTTTGTCTGGATTTTGCGCTTTTTGCCCAGCATTCAGACGAAAATTACCTGGGAATTGTGAAAAAATACGCGGCAGCGCGCAATAACCGTTCTCGACTCATAAAAGTGATGCCGCTATAATGCCGCGTCCTATTTGAATGCTTTCGGGATGATTCTGGTAACAGGGAATGTGATTGATTATAAGAACATCCCGGTTCCGCGAAGCCAACAACCTGTGCTTGCGGGGTAAGAGTTGACCGAGCACTGTGATTTTTTGAGGTAACAAGATGCAAGTTTCAGTTGAAACCACTCAAGGCCTTGGCCGCCGTGTAACGATTACTATCGCTGCTGACAGCATCGAGACCGCTGTTAAAAGCGAGCTGGTCAACGTTGCGAAAAAAGTACGTATTGACGGCTTCCGCAAAGGCAAAGTGCCAATGAATATCGTTGCTCAGCGTTATGGCGCGTCTGTACGCCAGGACGTTCTGGGCGACCTGATGAGCCGTAACTTCATTGACGCCATCATTAAAGAAAAAATCAATCCGGCTGGCGCACCGACTTACGTTCCGGGCGAATACAAGCTGGGTGAAGACTTCACCTACTCTGTAGAGTTTGAAGTTTATCCGGAAGTTGAACTGCAGGGTCTGGAAGCGATCGAAGTTGAAAAACCGATCGTTGAAGTGACCGACGCTGACGTTGACGGCATGTTAGATACTCTGCGTAAACAGCAGGCGACCTGGAAAGAAAAAGACGGCGCTGTTGAAGCAGAAGACCGCGTAACCATCGACTTCACTGGTTCTGTAGACGGCGAAGAGTTCGAAGGCGGTAAAGCGTCTGATTTCGTACTGGCGATGGGCCAGGGTCGTATGATTCCGGGCTTTGAAGACGGTATTAAAGGCCACAAAGCGGGCGAAGAGTTCACCATCGACGTGACCTTCCCGGAAGAGTACCACGCAGAAAACCTGAAAGGTAAAGCAGCGAAATTCGCTATCAACCTGAAGAAAGTTGAAGAGCGTGAACTGCCGGAACTGACTGCTGAATTCATCAAACGTTTCGGCGTTGAAGATGGTTCCGTAGAAGGTCTGCGCGCTGAAGTGCGTAAAAACATGGAACGCGAGCTGAAGAGCGCCATCCGTAACCGCGTTAAGTCTCAGGCGATCGAAGGTCTGGTAAAAGCTAACGACATCGACGTACCGGCTGCGCTGATCGACAGCGAAATCGACGTTCTGCGTCGTCAGGCTGCACAGCGTTTCGGTGGCAACGAGAAACAAGCTCTGGAACTGCCGCGTGAACTGTTCGAAGAACAGGCTAAACGCCGCGTAGTTGTTGGCCTGCTGCTGGGTGAAGTTATCCGCACCAACGAGCTGAAAGCTGACGAAGAGCGTGTGAAAGGCCTGATCGAAGAGATGGCTTCTGCATACGAAGATCCGAAAGAAGTTATCGAATTCTACAGCAAAAACAAAGAACTGATGGACAACATGCGCAATGTTGCTCTGGAAGAACAGGCTGTTGAAGCTGTACTGGCGAAAGCGAAAGTGACTGAAAAAGAAACCACTTTCAACGAGCTGATGAACCAGCAGGCGTAATTTAAGCAGCATAACGCGCTAAATTCGCACAAAGGCCCGTCACCGCCAGGTGGTGGGCTTTTTTTTTGTCATGAATTTTGCATGGAACCGTGCGAAAACCCTCTTTCGGTGTTAGCGTAACAACAAAAGATTGTTATGCTTGAAATAGGATGATGCCGTACCCATAACACAGGGACTAGCTGATAATCCGTCCATAAGGTTACAATCGGTACAGCAGGTTTTTTCAATTTTATCCAGGAGACGGAAATGTCATACAGCGGCGAACGAGATAACTTTGCACCCCATATGGCGCTGGTGCCGATGGTCATTGAACAGACCTCACGCGGTGAGCGCTCTTTTGATATCTATTCTCGTCTACTTAAGGAACGCGTCATTTTTCTGACTGGCCAGGTTGAAGACCACATGGCTAACCTGATTGTGGCGCAGATGCTGTTCCTGGAAGCAGAAAATCCAGAAAAAGATATCTATCTGTACATTAACTCCCCAGGCGGGGTGATCACTGCCGGGATGTCTATCTATGACACCATGCAGTTTATCAAGCCTGATGTCAGCACCATCTGTATGGGCCAGGCGGCCTCGATGGGCGCTTTCTTGTTGACCGCAGGGGCAAAAGGTAAACGTTTCTGCCTGCCGAATTCGCGCGTGATGATTCACCAGCCGTTGGGCGGCTATCAGGGCCAGGCGACCGATATCGAAATTCATGCCCGTGAAATTCTGAAAGTTAAAGGGCGCATGAATGAACTTATGGCGCTTCATACGGGTCAATCATTAGAACAGATTGAACGTGATACCGAGCGCGATCGCTTCCTTTCCGCCCCTGAAGCGGTGGAATACGGTCTGGTCGATTCGATTCTGACCCATCGTAATTGATGCCAGAGGCGCAACTGTGCCGCTATACTTATTCAGGGCGGCACAACGCTGTAAGCGGCTTGCGCCTGAGAATGGCATTTGCGTCGTCGTGTGCGGCACAAAGAACAAAGAAGAGGTTTTGACCCATGACAGATAAACGCAAAGATGGCTCAGGCAAATTGCTGTATTGCTCTTTTTGCGGCAAAAGCCAGCATGAAGTGCGCAAGCTGATTGCCGGTCCATCCGTGTATATCTGCGACGAATGTGTTGATTTATGTAATGACATCATTCGCGAAGAGATTAAAGAAGTTGCACCGCATCGTGAACGCAGTGCGCTACCGACGCCGCATGAAATTCGCAACCACCTGGACGATTACGTTATCGGTCAGGAACAGGCGAAAAAAGTGCTGGCGGTCGCGGTATACAACCACTACAAACGTCTGCGCAACGGCGATACCAGCAATGGTGTCGAGTTGGGCAAAAGTAACATTCTGCTGATCGGTCCGACCGGTTCTGGTAAAACGCTGCTGGCAGAAACGCTGGCGCGCCTGCTGGACGTTCCGTTCACCATGGCCGACGCGACCACGCTGACCGAAGCCGGTTATGTGGGCGAAGACGTTGAAAATATCATTCAGAAGCTGTTGCAGAAGTGCGACTATGACGTACAGAAAGCGCAGCGCGGGATTGTCTACATCGATGAAATCGACAAAATTTCTCGTAAGTCGGACAATCCTTCTATTACCCGAGACGTTTCCGGTGAAGGCGTACAGCAGGCACTGTTGAAACTGATCGAAGGTACGGTTGCCGCCGTTCCACCGCAGGGCGGGCGTAAACACCCGCAGCAGGAATTCTTGCAGGTTGATACCTCTAAGATCCTGTTTATCTGTGGTGGTGCGTTCGCTGGTCTGGATAAAGTCATTTCCCATCGTGTAGAAACCGGCTCCGGCATTGGTTTTGGCGCGACGGTAAAAGCGAAATCCGACAAAGCAAGCGAAGGCGAGCTGCTGGCGCAGGTTGAACCGGAAGATCTGATCAAGTTTGGTCTGATCCCTGAGTTCATCGGTCGTTTGCCAGTTGTCGCAACGCTGAATGAACTGAGCGAAGAAGCCCTGATTCAGATCCTCAAAGAGCCGAAAAACGCCCTGACCAAGCAGTATCAGGCGCTGTTTAATCTGGAAGGCGTTGATCTGGAATTCCGTGACGAGGCGCTGGATGCTATTGCTAAGAAAGCGATGGCGCGTAAAACCGGTGCCCGTGGTCTGCGTTCCATCGTAGAAGCTGCGCTGCTCGATACCATGTACGATCTGCCGTCCATGGAAGATGTCGAAAAAGTCGTTATCGACGAGTCGGTAATTGATGGCCAAAGCAAACCGTTGCTGATTTATGGCAAGCCGGAAGCTCAGCAGGCATCTGGTGAATAATTAACCATTCCCATACAATTAGTTAACCAAAAAGGGGGGATTTTATCTCCCCTTTAATTTTTCCTCTATTCTCGACGTTGAATGTGGGGGAAACATCCCCATATACTGACGTACATGTTAATAGATGGCGTGAAGCACAGTCGTGTCATCTGATTACCTGGCGGAAATTAAACTAAGAGAGAGCTCTATGAATCCTGAGCGTTCTGAACGCATTGAAATCCCCGTATTGCCGCTGCGCGATGTGGTGGTTTATCCGCACATGGTCATCCCCTTATTTGTCGGGCGGGAAAAATCTATCCGTTGTCTGGAAGCGGCGATGGACCATGATAAAAAAATTATGCTGGTCGCGCAGAAAGAAGCTTCAACGGATGAGCCGGGTGTAAACGATCTTTTCACCGTCGGGACCGTGGCCTCTATATTGCAGATGCTGAAACTGCCTGACGGCACCGTCAAAGTGCTGGTCGAGGGGTTACAGCGCGCGCGTATTTCTGCGCTCTCTGACAATGGCGAACATTTTTCTGCGAAGGCGGAGTATCTGGAGTCGCCGACCATTGATGAGCGGGAACAGGAAGTTCTGGTGCGTACCGCAATCAGCCAGTTCGAAGGCTACATCAAGCTGAACAAAAAAATCCCACCAGAAGTGCTGACGTCGCTGAACAGCATTGACGATCCGGCGCGCCTGGCGGATACCATTGCCGCGCATATGCCGCTGAAACTGGCTGACAAACAGTCCGTTCTTGAGATGTCCGACGTTAACGAACGTCTGGAATATCTGATGGCGATGATGGAATCGGAAATCGATCTGCTGCAGGTTGAGAAACGCATTCGCAACCGCGTTAAAAAGCAGATGGAGAAATCCCAGCGTGAGTACTATCTGAACGAGCAAATGAAAGCTATTCAGAAAGAACTCGGTGAAATGGACGACGCGCCGGACGAAAACGAAGCCCTGAAGCGCAAAATCGACGCGGCGAAAATGCCGAAAGAGGCAAAAGAGAAAGCGGAAGCAGAACTGCAGAAGCTGAAAATGATGTCTCCGATGTCGGCAGAAGCGACCGTGGTGCGTGGCTATATCGACTGGATGGTGCAGGTGCCGTGGAATGCGCGTAGCAAGGTCAAAAAAGACCTTCGTCAGGCGCAAGAAATCCTTGATACCGACCATTATGGTCTGGAGCGCGTGAAAGATCGCATCCTTGAGTATCTTGCGGTTCAAAGTCGTGTCAACAAAATCAAGGGGCCGATCCTTTGCCTGGTTGGGCCGCCGGGGGTAGGTAAAACTTCTCTGGGGCAGTCCATCGCCAAAGCTACCGGACGTAAATATGTCCGTATGGCGCTGGGCGGCGTGCGTGATGAAGCGGAAATCCGTGGTCACCGCCGTACTTACATCGGTTCTATGCCGGGTAAATTGATCCAGAAAATGGCGAAAGTGGGCGTTAAAAACCCGCTGTTCCTGCTCGATGAGATCGACAAAATGTCTTCTGACATGCGTGGCGATCCGGCCTCCGCACTGCTTGAAGTGCTGGATCCAGAGCAGAACGTGGCGTTCAGCGACCACTACCTGGAAGTGGATTACGACCTTAGCGACGTGATGTTTGTCGCGACGTCGAACTCCATGAACATTCCGGCACCGCTGCTGGATCGTATGGAAGTGATTCGCCTCTCCGGTTATACCGAAGATGAAAAACTGAACATCGCCAAACGTCACCTGCTGCCGAAGCAGATTGAACGTAATGCGCTGAAAAAAGGTGAGTTGACCGTCGACGATAGCGCCATTATCGGCATTATTCGTTACTACACCCGTGAGGCGGGCGTGCGTGGTCTGGAGCGTGAAATCTCCAAACTGTGCCGTAAAGCGGTTAAGCAGTTACTGCTCGATAAGTCTCTAAAACATATCGAAATTAACGGCGATAACCTGCATGACTACCTCGGTGTTCAGCGTTTCGACTATGGTCGCGCGGATAACGAAAACCGTGTCGGTCAGGTAACGGGTCTGGCGTGGACGGAAGTGGGCGGCGACTTGTTGACCATTGAAACCGCGTGCGTCCCGGGCAAAGGTAAACTGACCTATACCGGATCGCTTGGTGAAGTAATGCAGGAGTCCATTCAGGCGGCGTTAACGGTGGTTCGTGCGCGTGCGGAAAAACTGGGGATCAACCCTGATTTTTACGAAAAACGCGACATCCACGTTCACGTACCGGAAGGTGCGACGCCGAAAGATGGTCCGAGTGCCGGTATTGCCATGTGCACTGCGCTGGTTTCTTGCCTGACCGGTAACCCGGTTCGCGCCGATGTGGCGATGACTGGCGAGATTACTCTGCGTGGTCAGGTGTTGCCAATCGGTGGTTTGAAAGAAAAACTGCTGGCGGCGCATCGCGGCGGGATTAAAACAGTGTTAATTCCGTTCGAAAATAAACGCGATCTGGAAGAGATTCCGGACAACGTGATTGCCGATCTGGACATTCATCCTGTGAAGCGTATTGAGGAAGTTCTGACTCTGGCGCTGCAAAATGAACCGTCTGGTATGCAGGTTGTGACTGCAAAATAGTGACCTTGCGCAAATTGCACTAATAAAAAAAGGGCTGGCGGGCCAATTCGGACTTGCCAGCCTTTTTTTGTCTCGTTAAGTTAGAGGGCGGATTAGGCTTGCCCTTATTAAGGGGTGTTGTAAGGGGATGGCTGGCCTGATATAACTGCTGCGCGTTCGCACCTTGAAGGATTCAAGTGCGAGATAAATTATAAAGAGGAAGAGAAGAGTGAATAAATCTCAATTGATTGACAAGATTGCTGCAGGGGCTGATATCTCTAAAGCTGCGGCTGGCCGTGCGTTAGATGCTATTATTGCTTCCGTAACTGAATCCCTGAAAGAAGGGGATGATGTAGCACTGGTAGGTTTTGGTACTTTTGCCGTTAAAGAGCGTGCCGCCCGTACTGGTCGCAACCCGCAGACCGGTAAAGAGATCACTATCGCTGCAGCTAAAGTACCGAGCTTCCGTGCAGGTAAAGCACTGAAAGACGCGGTAAACTAAGTGTTGTCCCCATTGGGGATGTGACGAAGTTCAAGGGCGCATCTACTGATGTGCCTTTTTTATTTGTATTCCGTGACTTTCTGCGCATTGTGGGCTGACAATTGCCCCCGTTTCTTGTCACAATAGGCCTTTGCGCGCAGCGATATGTTGCGTGAGGTACACAGTCATCTACAGCGGAGTGTTGTTACACCATGATGGACAGCTTACGCACGGCTGCAAACAGTCTCGTGCTCAAGATTATTTTCGGTATCATTATCGTGTCGTTCATATTGACCGGCGTGAGTGGTTACCTGATTGGCGCAGGCAATAACTACGCCGCAAAAGTGAATGACCAGGAAATCAGCCGTGGGCAGTTCGAGAACGCCTTCAACAGCGAGCGTAATCGTATGCAGCAACAGTTGGGCGATCAATACTCTGAGCTGGCGGCGAACGAAGGCTATATGAAAACCCTGCGTCAACAGGTGCTGAATCGTCTGATCGACGAGGCGCTGCTGGATCAGTACGCTCGTGAACTAAAACTGGGTATCAGCGATGAGCAGGTTAAACAGGCGATTTTCGCAACTCCGGCTTTCCAGGTTGACGGCAAGTTCGATAACAGCCGCTACAACGATATCCTTAACCGAATGGGAATGAGTGCCGATCAATACGCGCAGGCGCTGCGTAACCAGCTCACCACCCAACAGCTGATTGCTGGCGTTGCCGGCACCGACTTTATGTTGAAAGGTGAAACCGACGAACTGGCGGCACTGGTAGCTCAACAACGTGTAGTGCGTGAAGCGACTATCGACGTTAACGCGCTGGCAGCTAAACAAGCTGTGACCGAACCAGAAATCACCAGCTACTACGAGCAAAACAAAAACAATTTCATGACTCCGGAACAGTTCCGCGTGAGCTACATCAAGCTGGATGCCGCCACGATGCAGCAACCGGTTAGCGATGCGGATATCCAGAGCTACTACGATCAGCATCAGGATCAATTCACCCAGCCACAGCGTACCCGCTACAGCATCATCCAGACTAAAACTGAAGATGAAGCGAAAGCAGTACTTGAGGAGCTGAATAAAGGTGGTGATTTTGCTGCGTTAGCAAAAGAAAAATCTGCCGATATTATCTCTGCCCGTAACGGCGGCGATATGGGTTGGTTAGAAGATGCCACTATCCCGGACGAACTGAAAAATGCCGGTCTGAAAGAAAAAGGCCAACTGTCTGGTGTCATCAAATCTTCGGTCGGTTTCCTGATTGTACGTCTGGACGACATTCAGCCAGCGAAAGTGAAATCGTTAGACGAAGTACGTGACGACATTGCGGCGAAAGTGAAACACGAAAAAGCCCTCGATGCGTACTACGCGCTGCAGCAGAAAGTGAGCGATGCGGCAAGCAACGACACCGAATCTCTGGCTGGTGCAGAGCAGGCTGCGGGCGTTAAAGCCACTCAGACTGGCTGGTTCAGCAAAGATAACCTGCCGGAAGAGTTAAACTTCAAGCCGGTGGCAGACGCTATCTTTAACGGCGGTCTGGTAGGTGAAAACGGTGCGCCGGGCATCAACTCTGACATCATCACCGTAGACGGCGACCGCGCATTCGTACTGCGCATCAGTGAGCACAAACCGGAAGCGGTGAAACCGCTGGCAGATGTTCAGGAACAGGTTAAGGCGCTGGTTCAGCACAACAAAGCTGAGCAACAGGCGAAAGTAGATGCTGAAAAACTGCTGGTTGATTTGAAAGCGGGTAAAGGTGCGGAAGCTATGCAGGCTGCCGGTCTGAAATTTGGCGAGCCGAAAACCTTAAGCCGTTCCGGTCGTGACCCGATTAGCCTGGCGGCGTTTGCACTGCCACTGCCAGCGAAAGACAAACCGAGCTACGGTATGGCGACCGATATGCAAGGCAATGTCGTTCTGCTGGCGCTGGACGAAGTGAAACAAGGTTCTATGCCGGAAGATCAGAAAAAAGCGATGGTGCAGGGCATCACCCAGAACAACGCACAAATCGTCTTTGAAGCTCTGATGAGTAACCTGCGTAAAGAGGCGAAAATCAAAATTGGCGATGCGCTGGAACAGCAATAATCTGGAAGCCGCCTCGCAAAAAAATGCTTTGCAGCTGTAACAAGAAAAGGTCGCTTTCGCGGCCTTTTCCATTTCTGAACATTGCCATTTGTTTACTGTTTTCACTGCCGTTAAGGTGATTCCACTGTTAACAAACAAGGAGAAAACAGTATGAAACACGGAATTAAAGCATTGTTCATTACCCTGTCCCTGGCCTGTGCCGGAATGTCTCATAGTGCGCTGGCAGCAGCTCCTGCGGCGAAACCGGCAGCGGTAGAAACCAAAGCGGAAGCTCCTGCAGCACAAAGCAAAGCGGCAGTACCGGCAAAAGCCAGTGACGAAGAAGGCACCAGGGTCAGCATTAATAATGCCAGCGCGGAAGAGTTAGCCCGCGCGATGAATGGCGTTGGCCTGAAGAAAGCGCAGGCAATTGTCAGTTATCGCGAAGAGTACGGCCCGTTTAAAACGGTGGAGGATCTAAAACAGGTGCCGGGAATGGGCAATTCGCTGGTGGAACGTAATCTGGCGGTATTAACCCTGTAATTAATTTGCATAGTGGCAATTTTTTGCCAGACTGAAGAGGTCATACCAGTTATGACCTCTGTACTTATAACAGTTCTTATAACAACAACGTAAGGTTATTGCGCTATGCAAACACAAATCAAAGTTCGTGGATATCATCTCGACGTTTACCAACACGTAAACAACGCCCGCTACCTTGAATTTCTCGAAGAAGCCCGCTGGGATGGGTTGGAAAATAGCGACAGCTTTCACTGGATGACGGCCCATAACATCGCCTTCGTGGTGGTGAATATCAATATTAACTATCGTCGCCCGGCGGTATTAAGCGACCTGTTAACCATTAACAGTCAGTTGCAGCAATTAAACGGTAAAAGCGGCATCTTAAGTCAGGTCATTACTCTTGAGCCGGAAGGGCAGGTGGTGGCAGATGCGCTTATCACGTTTGTTTGTATCGATCTCAAAACGCAGAAAGCATTAGCTCTGGAAGGGGAACTGCGCGAAAAACTGGAGCAGATGGTTCAGTAAAAATTTTGTTGTGCCGGATGCTCAAGCCGCATCCGGCGAGACCCCGAATAATTACTGCAATCCGGTTTTCTGCTTCATCGCTGCCATCACCGCCGGCTTATCAGCCAGATAATGATTCAAACCGTTGGCGCGTAAATTACACGCTGCACAATGACCGCAACCGTCGCCTTTAATGCCGTTATAGCAGGTTAGCGTTTCGTTACGTACTAAATCCAGCTTGCCGTAATAATCCGCCAGCGCCCAGGTTTCCGCTTTATCAATCCACATTAGCGGCGTTTCAAAACGAATATCTTTCGCCATACCCAGACTGACGGCATGGTTCAGTGCTTTCACAAACTCATCACGACAATCCGGGTAGCCGGAGAAATCCGTTTCGCAGACGCCGGTGATCACTGCTTCTGCTTTAACCTGATACGCATATATCGCCGCCAGCGTCAGGAACAAAATATTACGCCCAGGGACAAACGTATTCGGGATACCATCGGCTTCAGGTTCATAATCAGGCACCGGAATGCTGTCACGCGTCAGGCTGCTGACCGCCAGCTCGTTGAGTAGCGTCACATCCAGCACCTTATGCGCGCGTGCACCCAGTTTCAATGCCAGTTCGCGTGCCACGTCAATCTCTGCGCGATGGCGCTGACCGTAATCGAACGTCACGCAATGGACTTCATCATATTGCTGCAATGCCTGTACCAGACAGGTGGTTGAATCCTGACCTCCACTAAACACAACGACGGCACGTTTCATAGATAATCCTGCTAAATCGATAAAAACGTTATGGTAACGCCTGCGGTTAACCCCGACCAGTGCTTCATTGCGACGGCGCGGGAAGCCAGGCTTCGGTAAATTCAAACCAGCCGCGCGGTGTCAGTCGCACACCATTTACTCCAGGCGGGGCGCTAATGCGATAGTGATAATTGAACAGCGGCGTCAGCGTTGCTTCTACCATTAACTGGCTAAACACGGTTTTCAGCGCGTTATTCCGCTTTTCTTCATCAGCCATCAACTGCACGGTATCCAGTGTCGATTGCAGATGTGCATATGCTGGAGCGTCGAAAACATATGACCAGAGTGGATCGCAACGCAGCCATTGCTCCAGGGTATATTCCGGCGCTTCGCCAATTAACCTGTCGCCCATCATCAAATCTGCCTGTGCCAGTGGGGTAGTGTCGTCCCAGTTTTTCGCGTTATGAAAAACAGTCGTTAATTCGCAACCTTCTGCTGCCAGCGTCGTTCGTAATTGTTCTGCCATTGCATGAAGTTCCACTGGCAGGTGATAAACCAACGTTAATGTTTCTGGTAGTTTGACCTCATTCGGTACATCCCATTGTGGAATAGCCCAGCCAGGCAGCAATGCATTACTGGCAGTGATCAGATTTTCTCCGACTTCTAACGTTTGTAGTAAACCGGATTGATGGATAATGGAGATCACTTTTCGCGCCTGCCAGAGGGACAGTCGGGGACTTTTGCGCAATGTTAAATAGCAAAAACCTAAACTGATGCCGCTACTGACCTGGCTGACCCGTGGCAACTCTTCAGGTTTACCGATGGTGATTTGTACTGGATGCTGACAACTGGTTCCCAAATCTTTTTCAAAAAGTGGTGGGGTTATCCAGTACTCAACCGCTTTTAGCAGTGGGTGATGTAAATGGTAATAATCATGGCTTTCGAGTCGCACCAGTTCCGCTGTGAATTTTGTTAAGCGAAAAGGGCCGGTTCCCACCAGCGATAATTGCGGATGCGCCAGATGGCTACAATAGCTCGCCAGCCGGTGAGCAAGCCAGTAATCACGGCGATGTAAAAAGAAGGTCAGACACTGCGGATGGGTGACTTCAATACGTTTCACGCTAGTCAATAATTTCCCCAACGCTGGCAGTTGTAGCAGCATCAATAATCGCAGGTGTAGTTGCGTTGCTTTTACCACATCGCCGTTATGCCAGTGCAGCGTTGAACGAAGATAAAAATCCCAGCGTAGCCCATCAGCAGAGATTTCCCAGTGATGCGCTAAATCGCCAATCGGGCGCTGGGTATTATTATCGAAGCGGGTCAGGCCGGAAAATATCTGTCCGGCGAGATGCTGCTCGGCACGGCCGGGCAAAAAGCCCGGTTGTAGCGGTTCGAGCGGGCGATAATAGGGAATACGCAACGTCGGCGTATCGTTTTGCCATTGTCCACCCATAAACGGCTGTAACAGAGTGCGCAGCTCTCCTGGGGCCAGTTGCGCCAGCTCCAGCACATCTTGCTGCTTTCCCGTTTCCAGTGCCTGTTCCATCATCGCATTACGCAGGGATCCCGGTGTCACCAGAAAACGCAGTTGCCCGCGCTTTCCTCGTCCTGACTGCGCCTGCCACTCCAGCCATCCCGACTCCTGAGCCTGACGTAATAGTGTACGCACATGGCGTTCGCTGCAAAAACAGCGTTCGGCCAGTTCGCTGACGGTGACGGATTGCGGCTCTCCGGCAGAAGGTTGCCACAGACGTTGATACTGGTTAAGACGGTTAAGCAGTCGCATATAAACCCGGAACAATATTATTTAACTATTCACTATTACTTCCGTATATATCAGGTGATACTCAATCACCATTAACCGTGTCACAGAGTGGAGAAAGAAATGGCTCGTCTGGCAGCATTTGATATGGACGGCACTTTATTGATGCCTGATCACCATTTAGGTGAGAAAACCCTCTCGACTCTGGCGCGTCTGCGTGAACGTGATATTACCCTCACTTTTGCTACAGGTCGCCATGCGCTGGAGATGCAGCATATTATCGGGGTGCTATCGCTGGATGCGTATTTAATTACCGGCAACGGTACGCGCGTGCACTCTCTGGAAGGCGAACTTTTACATCGTGATGATTTGCCTGCGGACGTGGCGGAATTAGTGCTCTACCAGAAATGGGATACCCAGGCCAGTATGCATATCTTCAATGACAATGGCTGGTTTACCGGGCAAGAGATCCCAGCATTGTTGCAGGCATTTGTGTATAGCGGTTTCCGTTATCAGATTATCGATGTCAAAAAAATGCCGCTCGACAGCGTCACCAAGATCTGTTTCTGTGGCGATCACGACGATCTTATGCGCTTGCATACCCAACTAAACGAAGCATTAGGCGAGCGCGCACATTTGTGTTTTTCGGCAATTAATTGCCTGGAAGTGCTGCCGGTGGGGTGTAATAAAGGCGCGGCGTTGGCGGTGCTGACCCAACATTTAGGTTTTTCACTGCGCGACTGTATGGCCTTTGGTGATGCGATGAACGATCGCGAAATGTTAGGCAGCGTCGGTAGCGGATTTATTATGGGCAATGCGATGCCGCAACTGCGCGCGGAACTCCCTCATTTACCAGTGATTGGACATTGCCGAAATCAGGCGGTCTCTCACTATTTGACGCACTGGCTGGACAATCCACATCTACCTTATTCCCCCGAATAACGAGATCTCTTCCAGCGCCGGGCAATAGCCCGGTTTTTTTTACTTTGAATTTGTCATTTTGTGCAGTGTCGTTTAAACCGCACAGAATAAATTGTCGGTATTTCGCCTTTAAAATAGAATTAAAAGAGAAAATAATTCTCTGTGGATTGGCGATGTTAGATAAAATTGACCGTAAGCTGCTGGCCTTACTACAGCAGGATTGCACCCTCTCTTTGCAGGCACTGGCAGAAGCCGTTAATCTGACGACCACGCCTTGCTGGAAGCGTCTGAAACGGCTGGAGGATGACGGTATCCTTATCGGCAAAGTCGCCCTGCTGGATCCGGAAAAAATTGGCCTTGGGCTGACTGCTTTTGTGCTGATTAAAACGCAACATCACAGCAGCGAATGGTATTGCCGCTTTGTCACGGTGGTAACGGAAATGCCAGAAGTGCTGGGGTTCTGGCGCATGGCCGGGGAATATGATTATCTGATGCGTGTTCAGGTTGCCGATATGAAACGCTATGACGAGTTTTATAAGCGTCTGGTCAACAGCGTTCCAGGGCTGTCGGACGTTACTTCCAGCTTCGCGATGGAACAGATTAAATACACCACTTCTTTACCCATCGAATAAATATCCAGAATCAGGTCAGGACACAACGCGTGCGATTATTTGCTCAACTAAGCTGGTATTTTCGTCGGGAATGGCGTCGCTATCTCGGGGCTGTGGCCTTGCTTGTCATTATCGCGATGCTGCAACTGGTTCCGCCGAAAGTGGTCGGTATTGTTGTCGATGGAGTGACGGAACAACACTTTACTACCGGGCAGATCCTGATGTGGATCGCCACCATGGTGCTGATTGCAGTCGTGGTTTATCTCCTGCGTTACGTCTGGCGCGTACTGCTGTTTGGCGCGTCTTATCAACTGGCTGTTGAACTGCGTGAAGATTATTACCGCCAGCTAAGTCGCCAGCATCCAGAATTTTACCTGCGTCATCGCACGGGCGACCTTATGGCTCGTGCGACCAATGACGTCGATCGCGTCGTGTTTGCCGCCGGAGAAGGGGTGCTGACGCTGGTGGATTCACTGGTAATGGGCTGCGCTGTGTTGATTATGATGTCTACGCAAATTAGCTGGCAGTTGACCTTATTCGCACTATTACCGATGCCAGTGATGGCAATCATGATTAAGCGCAACGGCGATGCCTTGCATGAACGCTTTAAGCTGGCGCAGGCGGCATTTTCTAGTCTCAACGATCGCACCCAGGAGAGCCTCACCAGTATCCGCATGATCAAAGCCTTTGGTCTGGAAGATCGCCAGTCGGCGCTATTTGCCGCAGATGCTGAAGACACTGGCAAGAAAAACATGCGTGTGGCGCGTATTGATGCCCGTTTTGATCCGACAATCTATATCGCGATTGGCATGGCGAATTTGCTGGCGATTGGCGGGGGAAGCTGGATGGTGGTGCAGGACAGCTTAACGCTGGGGCAGCTCACCAGTTTTATGATGTATCTGGGGTTAATGATTTGGCCGATGCTGGCGCTGGCCTGGATGTTTAACATTGTGGAACGCGGCAGCGCGGCATATAGCCGTATTCGGACGATGCTGGCTGAAGCGCCGGTGGTGAATGATGGTAGCGAACCAGTGCCGCAAGGGCGTGGCGAACTGGATGTAAATATTCGCCAGTTTACTTATCCACAAACTGATCATCCTGCGCTGGAGAATGTCAGTTTCGCACTCAAACCCGGTCAGATGCTGGGTATTTGCGGACCGACCGGTTCTGGCAAAAGTACTCTGCTGTCACTCATTCAGCGTCATTTCGACGTCAGCGAGGGGGATATCCGCTTTCATGATATTCCTCTGACGAAGTTACAACTCGATAGCTGGCGTAGCCGCCTGGCGGTGGTCAGCCAGACGCCATTCCTTTTTTCCGACACCGTGGCGAACAACATCGCGCTGGGTTGCCCGAATGCCACCCAGCAAGAGATTGAACACGTAGCGCGGTTAGCCAGCGTACATGACGATATTTTGCGTCTACCGCAAGGTTACGACACAGAAGTGGGCGAGCGCGGTGTGATGCTTTCCGGTGGACAAAAGCAGCGCATATCCATTGCTCGTGCGTTATTAGTCAACGCAGAAATCCTTATCCTTGATGATGCGCTTTCGGCGGTGGACGGACGCACAGAGCATCAGATTCTGCATAACCTGCGCCAGTGGGGGCAGGGGAGAACGGTGATTATCAGCGCCCATCGACTTTCTGCACTGACAGAAGCCAGTGAAATAATTGTGATGCAACACGGACACATCGCCCAGCGTGGCAATCATGATGCGCTGGCGCAACAAAGCGGCTGGTATCGCGATATGTATCGCTATCAACAACTGGAGGCGGCGCTCGACGACGCTCCGGAAATTCGCGAGGAGGCCGTCGATGCGTAGTTTTAGCCAACTGTGGCCGACTCTCAAGCGCCTGTTAGCGTATGGTTCGCCGTGGCGTAAACCGCTGGGGATTGCGGTTCTGATGATGTGGATTGCGGCGGCGGCAGAAGTCAGTGGACCGCTACTCATCAGCTATTTCATCGATAATATGGTGGCGAAAAATAATCTGCCGTTGAAAGTGGTTGCCGGTCTGGCGGCGGCGTATGTTGGGCTGCAACTGTTTGCCGCTGGACTGCACTACGCACAGTCGCTGCTGTTTAATCGGGCGGCGGTTGGCGTGGTACAACAGTTGCGAACGGATGTGATGGATGCCGCATTGCGCCAGCCATTAAGCGAGTTTGATATCCAGCCGGTTGGACAGGTGATTTCCCGCGTCACTAATGACACTGAAGTGATCCGCGACCTCTACGTTACCGTAGTGGCAACTGTCCTGCGCAGCGCCGCACTGGTGGGTGCGATGCTGGTGGCAATGTTCAGTCTCGACTGGCGAATGGCACTGGTGGCGATAATGATTTTCCCGGTTGTGCTGGTGGTGATGGTGATATACCAGCGTTACAGCACTCCGATTGTCCGCCGTGTTCGCGCCTATCTGGCGGATATCAACGACGGCTTTAACGAAATTATCAACGGCATGAGCGTTATCCAGCAATTCCGTCAGCAGGCGCGATTTGGCGAACGTATGGGTGAGACCAGTCGTTCACACTATATGGCGAGGATGCAAACCCTGCGCCTCGACGGTTTTCTGCTGCGTCCGCTGCTGAGTCTGTTTTCATCGCTCATTCTTTGTGGCTTGTTAATGCTGTTTGGCTTCTCCGCCAGCGGCACCATTGAAGTGGGCGTGCTGTATGCGTTTATCAGCTATCTTGGGCGGCTTAACGAACCCTTAATCGAACTGACCACGCAACAGGCGATGCTGCAACAGGCTGTGGTGGCGGGTGAACGCGTGTTCGAACTGATGGATGGGCCGCGTCAGCAATATGGCAATGATGATCGCCCGTTACAGAGTGGCACCATCGAAGTCGATAACGTGTCATTTGCTTATCGCGATGACAATCTGGTACTGAAGAACATTAATCTCTCTGTGCCTTCGCGTAACTTTGTGGCGCTGGTGGGGCATACCGGCAGCGGTAAAAGTACCCTCGCCAGTTTATTGATGGGCTATTACCCGCTAACGGAAGGTGAGATTCGTCTCGACGGTCGTCCATTAAATTCGCTAAGTCACAGCGCATTACGCCAGGGTGTGGCGATGGTGCAGCAAGATCCGGTGGTGCTGGCGGATACTTTCCTCGCCAACGTGACGCTGGGGCGCGATATCTCCGAAGCGCGCGTCTGGCAGGCACTGGAAACCGTGCAACTGGCGGATCTGGCGCGCAGCATGAGCGACGGTATTTATACGCCGCTGGGCGAGCAGGGGAATAACCTTTCCGTCGGGCAGAAGCAACTGCTGGCGCTGGCGCGCGTGCTGGTGGAGACGCCGCAAATCCTGATCCTTGATGAGGCAACCGCCAGTATCGATTCCGGTACTGAACAGGCGATCCAGCACGCACTGGCGGCGGTGCGTGAACATACCACGCTGGTGGTGATTGCTCACCGCTTATCGACCATTGTCGATGCCGACACCATTCTGGTGCTCCATCGTGGTCAGGCGGTGGAACAGGGGACGCACCAGCAACTGCTGGCAGCCCAGGGGCGCTACTGGCAGATGTATCAATTGCAACAGGTGGGCGAGGAGCTGGCTGCCAGCGTACGTGAAGAGGAATCATTGAGCGCCTGATTAGCGCAAAAATTCACCAATGGTGCAAAAATGTAACGCACTGTGCACTGTTATAGTGCGTTTTCATTTTCAATCTTCTTAACTTCCTGCTCTCTTTCTCGTTTTTCATTTCTGGCATACCGCTTGCAATACCTTCTTCGTGTAGCAGAACCATTACCGAATTCTGACCGGAGGGGATCTATGAAGCTGGTGACCGTGATAATCAAACCATTCAAGCTGGAAGACGTTCGTGAAGCGTTATCTTCCATTGGTATTCAGGGCCTGACCGTCACCGAAGTGAAAGGTTTCGGGCGTCAGAAAGGACATGCCGAGCTGTACCGGGGGGCGGAATACAGCGTCAATTTCCTGCCAAAAGTAAAAATTGATGTGGCGATTGCTGATGACCAACTCGATGAAGTAATCGATATCGTCAGCAAGGCGGCTTACACCGGAAAAATTGGCGACGGCAAAATCTTCGTCGCTGAATTGCAACGCGTCATTCGTATTCGTACCGGCGAAGCCGACGAAGCGGCGCTGTAATCTCTGGCACACAGCAACAGGAACGAAAAATGAAGATAGCGACGATAAAAACTGGGCTTGCTTCACTGGCGATGCTGCCGGGACTGGTAATGGCTGCACCTGCGGTGGCCGATAAAGCCGACAATGCGTTTATGATGATCTGTACTGCGCTGGTGCTGTTTATGACTATTCCGGGGATTGCCCTGTTTTACGGTGGGTTGATTCGCGGCAAAAACGTGCTGTCGATGCTGACGCAGGTGACGGTGACGTTTGCACTGGTCTGTATTCTCTGGGTGGTTTACGGTTACTCGCTGGCGTTTGGTGAGGGCAACAACTTCTTCGGGAACATTAACTGGCTGATGCTGAAAAACATCGAACTGACGGCGGTGATGGGCAGCATTTATCAGTATATCCACGTAGCGTTTCAGGGATCGTTTGCCTGCATTACCGTAGGCTTGATTGTTGGGGCGCTGGCGGAACGAATCCGCTTCTCAGCTGTGTTGATTTTCGTGGTGGTATGGCTGACGCTCTCTTACATTCCGATTGCGCATATGGTGTGGGGCGGTGGTTTGCTGGCTTCTCACGGTGCGCTGGATTTCGCGGGTGGCACGGTGGTGCACATTAACGCCGCAATCGCCGGTCTGGTGGGCGCGTATCTGATAGGAAAACGCGTGGGCTTCGGCAAAGAGGCGTTTAAACCGCACAACCTGCCAATGGTCTTTACCGGTACTGCCATTCTCTATATCGGTTGGTTTGGCTTTAACGCCGGGTCAGCGGGCACGGCGAATGAAATCGCGGCACTGGCATTTGTGAATACTGTGGTCGCAACGGCGGCGGCAATTCTTGGCTGGATCTTCGGTGAATGGGCGCTGCGCGGTAAGCCTTCACTGCTGGGGGCGTGTTCTGGCGCGATTGCCGGTCTGGTCGGCGTGACGCCTGCCTGTGGCTACATTGGTGTTGGCGGCGCGTTGATTATCGGCGTGGTAGCCGGTCTGGCGGGCTTGTGGGGCGTTACCATGCTCAAACGCCTGCTGCGGGTGGATGATCCCTGCGATGTCTTTGGGGTACACGGCGTTTGTGGCATCGTCGGCTGTATCATGACCGGGATTTTTGCCGCCAGTTCGCTGGGTGGTGTGGGCTTCGCCGAAGGTGTGACGATGGGGCATCAGCTGCTGGTACAGCTGGAAAGCATCGCCATTACGATTGTCTGGTCTGGTGTGGTGGCGTTTATCGGCTACAAACTGGCGGATTTGACAGTTGGCCTGCGTGTACCAGAAGAGCAGGAGCGCGAAGGACTGGACGTTAACAGTCACGGCGAAAATGCTTATAACGCGTAACAAGCACTGCAAAAAATAGCCGGACGGTTTTCACCTCCGGCTGTTTTTTTAATTGTGATTACGCATAACCCCTTCCTGAACTGTCGAGGCAACCAGCACGCCGTCCCGGGTATAAAACTCTCCGCGCACAAAGCCGCGTGCGCTGGAAGCAGATGTGCTCTCCACGCTATACAACAGCCATTCGTTCAGATTAAACGGACGATGGAACCACATCGAATGGTCGATGGTGGCAATCTGGATCCCCGGCTCGAGAAAACCGATGCCGTGCGGCTGCAGGGCAACAGGCAGGAAGTTAAGATCAGAAGCGTAACCGAGTAAGTACTGATGAACGCGCAGATCATCCGGCACGCTACCATTTGCGCGGATCCATACCTGACGATGAGGTTCTGCGACGTGACCTTTCAGCGGGTTATGAAATTCCACCGGACGGACTTCCAGCGGACGATCGCAGATGAATTTATCTTTCAGCACTGGCGGCAGCAGGTGCGCCAGCGATTGGGCGATTTGCGTTTCCGAAGGCAGGCCATCAGGCGCTGGCGCGGATGGCATTGTTTTTTGGTGCTCGAATCCGGTCTCTGGTGCCTGGAAAGAGGCCGTCATATAAAAAATCGGTTTACCGTTTTGAATAGCAGCAACCCGACGGGCGCTGAAGCTGTTACCGTCACGCAGCGTTTCAACATCATAAATAATCGGCTTTTTACTATCGCCTGGGCGAAGAAAGTAGCTGTGAAACGAATGTACCAGACGCTCTTCAGGGACAGTTTCTTTTGCAGCATACAAGGCCTGACCCACAACCTGGCCACCAAAGACCTGGCGTAAACCTAAATCTTCACTCTGGCCGCGAAAGAGTCCTTCCTCAATTTTTTCCAGATTTAACAATGTCAGTAAATTTTTTAGCGCCTGACTCATATAACTCTCCAGTAACAAAGCTGCCGCAGCAAGCCAAAGTGAGTTGAGTATAACGCAATTTTGGTACTGGTCCGATGGGTGCAATGGTCTGAATTACGGGCTAAATGCAGGCGTTAATACGTGACATGTGCCACACTTATTGACGTTACTATTTTGTTAACCACTCTTCCGGCGAGGAAAGTTAGCCCGCTGGTGCATTGATAATAAGGAGAAGTGAATGAAACTCGTGCACATGGCCAGTGGTTTAGCGGTTGCGATTGCGTTGGCGGCTTGCGCGGATAAAAGCGCGGATATCCAGACGCTAGCACCGGCTGCAAATACGTCTATTGCAGCGACACAGCAACCTGCTATACAACAACCGAATGTTTCCGGTACGGTCTGGATCCGTCAGAAAGTCGCACTGCCGCCTGATGCCGTGCTGACCGTGACACTTTCTGACGCGTCGTTAGCGGATGCGCCTTCTAAAGTTCTGGCGCAGAAAGCAGTACGTACCGAAGGTAAACAGTCACCGTTCAGTTTTGTTCTGCCATTTAACCCGGCAGACGTTCAACCGAACGCACGTATCCTGTTGAGTGCGGCGGTTACCGTGAACGACAAACTGGTGTTTATCACCGATACCGTTCAACCGGTGATCAATCAGGGCGGAACCAAAGCTGACCTGACATTAGTGCCGGTTCAGCAAACCGCCGTGCCGGTTCAGGCCAGCGGTGGTGCGACGACTACCGTACCTTCGACTTCACCAACTCAGGTGAATCCGTCTTCGGCAGTTCCGGCCCCTACGCAATACTAAGCGCCATTAACCCTCTCCGCCTGGAGAGGGTTAGTAATCCCAGCGATAACGCTGTAAGTCGATTTGCCCGCTTCCCGATACCATCACGCCTTCTGCCAGTAATGCCTGCCGTTGACGCTGCAAATCCGGGCCGGTTAACGAAATTGTGCCGTGACGATTAACCACCCGATGCCAGGGGAGGGTGCTGCCTTCGGGTAGACGCTTTAATACTCCACCGACCTGGCGTGCGGCGCGGGGTGATCCCGCCAGTTTCGCGACATCGCCGTAAGTGGTGACGTAGCCTTCGGGAATAGCGGCGACGATTTGCCAGACGCGTTGGGGAAATGAATCTTCTTTTTCCATCTTTTCTTCCTGAGGTAATTTTTCAGCATAATCTGGAAAAACGCCAGAGTGAAGCCGCATTGCGCAAGAAACCAGCATCCGGCACGCAATGGGTTGCAATTAGCAGGGGCAGCAGTGATAATGCGCCTGCGCGTTGGTTCTCAACGCTCTCAATGGGGGCTCTGTTGGTTCTCCCGCAACGCTACTCTGTTTACCAGGTCAGGTCCGGAAGGAAGCAGCCAAGGCAGATGACGCGTGTGCCGGGATGTAGCTGGCAGGGCCCCCACCCATTTCTGCTCCCGCCGTTTCGTCAAAAAATCCTAATATGGCTAAACTTTAACCACGACTGACGCCGCAAGAATTGTCTGGCTGCGCAGTACGCTTCGGAGGTATTTCTGATGAAGTATGTTGATGGTTTTGTGGTTGCTGTTCCTGCCGAAAATAAAGATGCCTATCGAGAAATGGCCGCAAAGGCCGCGCCACTGTTTAAAGAGTTTGGCGCGCTTCGCATTGTTGAATGTTGGGCCAGCGATGTGCCAGACGGCAAAGTGACCGATTTTCGCATGGCAGTGAAAGCGGAAGAGAATGAGGAAGTGGTGTTTAGCTGGATTGAATATCCTTCAAAAGAGGTCCGCGACGCTGCCAATCAAAAAATGATGTCTGACCCACGAATGAAAGAGTTCGGCGAATCAATGCCGTTTGATGGCAAACGGATGATTTACGGTGGGTTTGAGTCAATCATCGACGAGTAGCGTGACGGGCTGTGCGGCGTGCCGCCAGCCCCCAAAATTTACAGATGGTATTCTGCCCAGCGTATGAAATCTTCTTTTGGCAACGCTTTGCTGTACAGCCAACCCTGACCGTAATGCACGCCATGCTGACGTAGCCACTCTTTCTGTTTACCCGTTTCGATCCCTTCCGCCACCATTTTCAGTTTCAACGTTTTTGCCATTTCGATGATATGCGGCGTGACGTTTTTATATTCCAGCGCATCAACGAAGGATTTATCGATCTTCAGAATGTCGACATCCAGATCCTGTAAATAACTTAAACTTGAATACCCCGTACCAAAATCATCGAGATAAATTTCATGGCCCGCCTCCCGGTAGCGAGAAATTATCGGGGCGCTGGTTTTCGGAGCGGCAAACTCACGTTCAGTGAGTTCAAGAGCGATCTGTTTGGGGTTAACCTGGTAGTGATTGATCATATCTCGCAGCAGTTGCGGAATTTTTTCCGAGGCGAGCACTGTGGATTCAAGATTGATGGAAATATGTTGTTCCGGGTGCTGTCGCAGCCAGTCGCCCATATCTTCAAACACGTTTCTTATAATCAGCAGCGTCAGTGGCTCAGAAAGACCCGTTTGCTGTGCCAGCGGAATAAAACTATCTGGCGACAACCAACTACCGTCTGTCTGCGGCCAGCGCGCCAGTGCTTCAGCTCCGACAATTTTGCCATTGGCTAAGGAGACAATCGGCTGGTAGTGCACGCAAATATCACGATTTTCGATGGCATCCTGCAGGCGATGATGCGGAGACTGGATACGGCGCAAAATGCGCAACACAAACATTGCTGCCAGCAGGCCAATTAACAACCCTACAGGCAACCAGATAAAGACCTGCCGATGCCAGCCTTTTTGCAACATTTTCGTTGAAGCCCAGGTGATGATGGAAATATTCATCTCCGGGAAGGGCAGAATATCGTAAATGATCCCATTATTTTCGATATGCTCACCGGGGGTTTTTTGCAGTTGGGTAATAATACCCCGGGCAATTTCGTCGCTGCTAGTTATGACAATATTATGGGCATTGCCAATAATGGCGGCATCAATTTGCCATGAGCTATAAGGAATCACGTCGATAAAGGAAGCGGGGTCGATCATCACTACATAATGTGCGGTTCCCATAGCAACCATGTAACGGGTAATACCTAAGTCATTGTGTGAGGTTAACCAGACCCGATAACCATCTTTTGAAATCTTCCCCGGCTCCGGGAAGGTATCCGGTGGGCTTTCATGTTCCAGAGAAGAGCATTGGGGAACGTTGTTATCGATATAAACCACTTCCTGAATATAGCGATAGCTGTATGAAACCCGGCGCATTTCCATGAGATGCTCTTCACTACAGGCTCCGCCTTGCCATCTTTCCAGCTCTTGTAGTGCATCTTTTCCTTGCGTCGCCACTTTATTGGCCCGAATAGCGACGCGGGAGGAATAGGTATTCAGCTCTTCAACAAACGACGCTTCTACCTGCTGATGGGCCAGCCAGATGCTTAAGCCGACAGGCAGCAGTACTGAAAGAATCAGTACTCCCGAAATCAGGCCGACCAGATGTCGTGTTCTCACCAGCATGTCCTTATTAACACAGTGTAGGGAAAGTATATCTGATTGTGAAAAAAGGCTGGCAGGAGATAAGTGGGTAAGGTCAGTATTTCATGAAATGATGGGTGGCAACGATCATTGTCAATTGACCAGGCGCAGAGCTTACGCCTGGTGTGAAATCCTGACTTAAGATGTTGATTCGGCGCGAGCCAGGGTGAAAATATCGTAAAAAGACAGCTCACCTTTACGGGCGATCATTTTTTGCAACTGTTCTTTGTGGATATTCGCGACACGCGGCGAGTTCAGTATGGTTTCAACCAGCGCAGCAGGGACAAAGCGCGTGTTATACCATTCGCCGTTATAGCAAACGCGAAAATCCAGTACGTCGATATCTTCGTAGCGGTAGCGTGGGTAGACATCAAAAAAGAAGAAACCGTTGAGCAGGATGAATAACACTACCAGGAGCCAGACTGAACCTGACAGCGTTTCAGACTGCAACATCACTGCCAGCGTGGCAAAAAAGGCAACGTACATGCCAATAAACAGCCCCGGATGTTTGCGGATAAAACTGATACTAAAGCGGGGCTTGTTGTCGCGTTTTTCGCGCGTATTCAGAGATTCAATTGTTTCGGTCAGCAGGCGTTGTATTTCGGTCATCTTTTGCCTTCGTGGTATCTGCAACTCTCCAGGGAACACCCTATTTTAACGTGGGAATGATATGAGAAAAGTAACAGATTAGCTACAATTTTGCATAACAGTTGCAAATTGTAGTTGCAGTTTTTTAATGATTCTGGCCGGGTTACCGCCTACGACAACATTATCAGGGACATCTTTGGTGACGACGGCTCCTGATGCCACTACGACGTTATCGCCAATAGTAACCCCCGGGTTAATGATGGCACGACCACCAATCCAGACGTTGTTACCGATAGTCACCGGTTTCCCTAGTTCAGCACCGCTATTACGTGCTACGGGATCGACAGGATGGGTCGCGGTATAAATATGGACGCCAGGCGCCAGCATACAATTATCGCCTATACGAATAGGGCAGACATCAAGCATCACGCAATCGAAGTTCGCGTAAAACCCTTTACCGAGAAAAATGTTATAGCCATAGTCGCAGCGAAAGGAGGGCTCAATATACGCATCCGCAACCTGACCGAGTAAATCGGTGAGGATTTGTTGGCGTAATGATTGATCTTCCGGCAAGGAATGATTGTATTGGTGAATAAGCTGACGAGCGCGCAGGCGATCGCGAGATAAAGTCTCATCTGCCGAGCGATACAACTCACCAGCAATCATCTTTTCTTTTTCTGTGCTCATTACTGACGA
Organism: Escherichia sp. MOD1-EC5433; assembly: GCF_002966005.1. Taxonomy (NCBI): domain Bacteria; kingdom Pseudomonadati; phylum Pseudomonadota; class Gammaproteobacteria; order Enterobacterales; family Enterobacteriaceae; genus Escherichia; species Escherichia sp. MOD1-EC5433. The sequence goes on from NZ_PTRL01000002.1 coordinate 46,751, forward strand.
CCCGGTTGCTGGAAATGGGGCAACACAGTAATACGAAATGTCAGTGATGAGAACGTTCCCGTTACCTCTGTGTGACGGAGGTCACACGCGGCATGTCGTCATAGTAAAAATAAAATATGTCTAATAAACAGATGGTTATAGTTCAGGGGTTATACTGTTTAATTATCGAATAAATTTCCACACCGAGGAAGGGATTTTGTCGTAAAGCTTATTCATGGTCAATTCTGCAAGACGGTGATCTGCGGCTGAGTAAAATACCGCCAGTTCATTATCTGATAATTCGTATTTATTTTTCTCGATAACACGTTCCAGCGTGTCAATTGTCTGACAACGACGCAAACGCATCAAATAATCGGTTTTCGTTAAAGGCTTATCGGACATACTTCTACCCATGGTTGTAATAATTAGAACAAGATAAACTCGCAGGATTCTCTTTAGTGGCGTTCACAAAACAACGGAACAGTCGGTTACCTGACTTCCGCCATTTCTGGAGATCCTGCATATTAATACCATAACTACTGAACAACATAAAGGTGTCGTCCAGATATTCATCTATCTGCTCAATGAGCTTATTGTCTTCATTATACTTAATTTTGTAATTAAGTGCGAAGGTCGCAATATGCTCAATGAGTTCATTTAGCTGCAGATTGATAGCCGAGGTAGGGTCGTTAACCCAACCATGATTGCTTTCTTCAAGGTTTGCAAGACAGTCATGATACAGGGTTTCGCAGAGAAATTTAAGCTGTGCAATATCATGTCTTTTTGGTGAGTATTCATCCATAACGCGTCCCCTTCTTAGTGGTTGAACTAACGGACACCTTTCGGGGTGGGAAAACCTACTGACCTGGACTTGCCCTCACAGTTGTTAGATTAACTATAATCCACTCTATGAAGGTTTTCATCGCATTATTACGAAAAATTACAATTAGTGGGAGGAGGAGGAAAAGGCTTACTTTTTCACCCTGCATCAACCACGTAAAGGCTAAAGCAGTTTGTTTGATGCTATTCATAACGTAATCAGGATCCTTGCATCGGGGGTGATAAAATGAGACGGGAGTTTGTCACACTAATACCCAGGATTACTCTGATTATGATGTAATTGATATGAATAAATAAAGGATTGCCGCAAATAATTAAGAATAGCCTCTAGATGTCTATGGGTTATTATACCTATTGCTACCACTTAATATAAATTAACTAACAATAAGCATTTTTTATGAATTTTATGTAGCGTTAAAACTAACTTCCGTTTGTGAGCTTAGCTGTAAACATTGTTATTTTAAGATTATACGTATTAAAAAGGCCGCTTGCGCGGCCTTAGTGATTACGAGATCTATCAATGATGATCGACAGTATGGTTATGTTCGATATCTTCATTCTTGCGACTAAAGCGGCGGCGAACCACCACAAAGAACACCGGAACGAAGAAGATTGCCAGTACTGTTGCTGTCACCATCCCGCCCATTACGCCGGTCCCTACTGCGTTTTGTGCGCCGGAACCAGCACCAGTGCTGATAACCAGCGGCATAACACCGAGGATAAACGCCAGTGAGGTCATCAGGATTGGGCGTAAACGCATACGCACCGCGTCCAGAGTTGCTTCAATCAGACCTTTACCTTCTTTATCCATCAAGTCTTTGGCGAATTCGACGATAAGTATCGCGTTCTTCGCCGACAACCCAATGGTTGTAAGCAGGCCCACCTGGAAGTATACGTCATTGGTTAAGCCACGGAAGGTAGCTGCCAGCAACGCACCGATAACCCCCAGCGGAACAACCAGCATAACGGAGAACGGAATCGACCAGCTCTCATACAGCGCCGCCAGACACAGGAACACCACAATCAACGAAATTGCGTACAGCGAAGGCGCCTGGTTGCCAGAGAGACGTTCCTGATAGGACATCCCCGTCCAGTCGTAGCCAACCCCCGTAGGCAGTTTGCTCGCCAGTTGTTCCATCAACGCCATCGCTTCACCGGTACTCTTACCCGGTGCCGCCTGACCTAAGATCTCCATGGATGGCAGACCGTTGTAACGTTCCAGACGTGGCGAACCGTATTCCCAACGGGAAGAGGAGAACGCCGAGAATGGCACCATCTGACCATTAGCAGCGCGGACATACCAGTTACCGATATCTTCCGGCAACATGCGGTATTTCGCTTCTGACATCACGTAAACTTTCTTCACACGACCACGGTCGATAAAGTCGTTCACGTAGCTGCCACCCCATGCCGCACCCAGAGTGGTGTTAATGTCGTTGATAGAAACACCCAGCGCCTGAGCTTTTTCCTGGTCGATATCAATCTTAAACTGCGGCGTGTCTTCCAGACCGTTTGGACGCACGCTGGTCAGCAGATCAGGATGTTTCGCTGCTTCGCCCAGCAACTGGTTACGTGCCTGGGTCAGTTTTTCGTGACCGAGGCCGGCCTGGTCAATCAACTCAAAGTCAAAACCGGTTGCCGTACCCAGTTCCACAATCGCAGGCAGGTTAAAGGCGAACACCATCGCATCTTTAATCTGCGAGAAGGCGCGCGTTGCACGCGTGGTAATTGCTTCAACTTTGTTCTCATCACCCGGACGGTCAGCCCAGTCCTTCAACGAAACGAACGCAATACCCGTGTTCTGACCACGTCCCGCAAAGCCGAAGCCGTTAACGGCGAACACCGACTCAACGTTGTTCTTTTCTTTGGTCAGATAGTAATTCGTCACTTCGTTGAGCACTTTCTGCGTGCGTTCCTGCGTTGCGCCTGCAGGTAACTGAACCATGGTCATAAATACGCCCTGGTCTTCATCCGGCAAGAAGGAGCTTGGCAGACGCACAAACAGATAGGCCATGCCGACCACGATGATCAGATACAGCACCAGATAACGCCCCGTACTGCGCAGAATACCGCCTACGCTGTCGGTGTAGTGGTGCGTGCTCTTCTCGAACATGCGGTTAAACCAGCCAAAGAAGCCTTTTTTGCCTTCACCGTGATCGCCTTTAGCGATAGGTTTTAGCATGGTCGCACAAAGCGCCGGAGTCAGGATCAACGCCACCAGTACTGACAGTGCCATTGCCGAAACAATGGTAATGGAGAACTGACGATAGATTGCACCAGTCGAACCGCCGAAGAAGGCCATCGGTACGAATACCGCAGAGAGCACCATCGCGATACCAACCAGCGCGCCCTGAATCTGCCCCATCGATTTACGAGTGGCTTCTTTCGGCGGCAAACCTTCTTCCGCCATCACACGTTCCACGTTTTCTACGACAACGATGGCGTCATCCACCAACAGGCCGATAGCGAGCACCATCCCGAACATCGTTAGCGTGTTTATCGAGAAGCCAAAGGCTGCAAGGACCGCAAAGGTTCCAAGCAATACCACCGGAACGGCAATGGTTGGAATCAACGTCGCGCGGAAGTTCTGCAAGAACAGATACATTACCAGGAACACGAGGATGATCGCTTCAACCAGCGTTTTAACCACTTCGTGAATGGAGATTTTCACGAATGGCGTAGTGTCGTACGGGTAAACGATTTTCAGACCTGACGGGAAGAACGGCTCCATCTTCGCCAGTTCAGCACGGATAGCCGCAGCCGTATCCAGCGCGTTCGCACCGGTCGCCAGTTTGATACCCAGACCAGAAGCGGGTTGTCCGTTAAACTCTGCGATGATGTCGTAGTTCTCACCACCCAGCTCAATTTTCGCCACATCACGCAGCAGCACGCGGGAACCGTCCTGATTCACTTTCAGCAGAATTTTGCCGAACTCTTCAGTGGAGGTCAGACGCGTCTGAGCAATAATAGAGGCGTTAAGCTGCTGGCCTTTCACCGGCGGCGTACCACCGAGCTGACCGGCCGCGACCTGGGCGTTCTGTGCTTTGATAGCGGTAATGACATCAACCGGCGTTAACTGGTATTTGTTCAACTCATTCGGGTTCATCCAGATACGCATTGCATACTGTGAACCGAACAGCTGAACGTCACCGACGCCTGATGTACGGCTGATGGCATCTTTCATATTCGCCGCTACATAGTCAGAGATATCCTCCTGCGTCATGGAGCCATCGGTGTTGATAACGCCGACAACCATCAGGAAGCTACTGGAAGATTTCTCAACGCTCACCCCTTGCTGCTGTACTTCCTGCGGCAGTAATGGCATCGCCAGTTGCAGTTTGTTCTGCACCTGAACCTGCGCAATATCCGCATCAGTACCAGACTCAAAGGTCAGGGTGATCTGCACAGTACCCGTGGAGTCACTGTTGGAGGACATGTACATCAGGTTATCGATACCGTTCATATTCTGTTCGATAACCTGTGTAACAGTATCCTGCACTGTTTTTGCATCAGCGCCAGGATAGGAAGCGGAGATCGTTACTGCCGGCGGTGCAATCGTAGGATATTGCGCCACCGGCAGTTTGAGGATCGCCAGCCCCCCTGCCAACATGATGATGATAGCGATCACCCACGCAAAAATCGGGCGATCAATAAAGAAATTAGGCATGTCTTAACGGCTCCTGTTTAAGTTAAGACTTGGACTGTTCAGGCTGAGCACCGCTTGCGTCTTGCTGGTTGTTATCAGCGGTTATCTCTTGTGCTTTCACCTGGACACCAGGACGCACTTTCTGCAGCCCACTTACTACTACTCGTTCGCCTGCTTTCAGCCCCTCAGTCACCAGCCACTTATCGCCAATGGCCTGGCTTGCGACGATCGGACGAGTTTCCACTTTGTCATCCGCGCCAACGACCAGTACGGTAGCTTCGCCGCGTGGTGTACGAGTTACACCTTGTTGCGGAACTAAAATGGCGGTTGGATTAAGCCCTTCTTCCAGACGTGCGCGCACGAACATGCCCGGCAGCAGGGTGTGATCCGGGTTCGGGAAGATAGCGCGTAAAGTGATAGAACCGGTGGTCTGATCAACGGTAACGTCAGAGAACTCCAGCGTACCGTCCTGCGGGAACTTAATGCCGTCACTGGTGATCAGCGACACTTTGGCTTTACCGTTCTCTTGCTTCAGTGTGCCGTTGGCGAGTTCTTGTTTCAGACGCAGGAAATCGTTACTGGACTGAGTAACATCAACGTAGATCGGATCCAGTTGCTGCACGGTCGCCAGCGCAGTTGCCTGACCGTTTTGCACCAATGCGCCTTCCGTCACGTTCGATTTACCAATACGACCGGTAATCGGAGAGGTGACTTTGGTGTAAGCCAGATTGATGCGCGCGGTTTCAACAGCCGCTTTCGCCGCAGTGACAGCCGCATTTGCCTGTTGCGCATCAGCCAGCGCCTGATCGTACTCTTGCTTACTGATGTACTGAGTACCCAGCAGCTTCTGGTAACGATTAACAGTCAATTGCGCGATATTGGCTGCTGCCTGCGCTTTAGCCAGATCGCCTTTTGCACTGTCGTACGCCGCCTGATAGGTCGCAGGATCAATCTGATAGAGAGAGACACCTGCTTCGATGTCGCTACCTTCTTTGAAATTACGCTTCAGGATAATCCCGCTAACTTGAGGACGAACTTCTGCGATCCGGTAGGCACTGGTGCGACCCGGAAGCTCGGTTGTGATCTGCAGAGGTTCAGTTTTGACTGTTACTACCCCAACAGCGGGCATCTGCTGGCCACCTTGTTGGGCCTGTTTGTCGTCACATCCTGTAAGCGCTAAGCTGCCTGAGAGCATCAGAACGATCGCCAGAGGCGTAAACCCTCTGTTTTTGTTCATATGTAAACCTCGAGTGTCCGATTTCAAATTGGTCAATGGTCAAAAGTCGATAAACCCATTGCTGCGTTTATATTATCGTCGTGCTATGGTACATACATTCATAAATGTATGTAAATCTAACGCCTGTAAATTCACGAACATATGGCACGAAAAACCAAACAAGAAGCGCAAGAAACGCGCCAACACATCCTCGATGTGGCTTTACGTCTTTTCTCACAGCAGGGGGTATCATCCACCTCACTGGGAGAGATTGCAAAAGCAGCTGGCGTTACGCGTGGTGCAATCTACTGGCATTTTAAAGATAAGTCGGATTTGTTCAGTGAGATCTGGGAGCTGTCAGAATCCAATATTGGTGAACTAGAGCTTGAGTATCAGGCAAAATTCCCTGACGATCCACTCTCAGTATTAAGAGAAATACTAATTCATGTTCTTGAATCGACGGTGACAGAAGAGCGGCGTCGATTATTGATGGAGATTATTTTCCACAAATGCGAATTTGTCGGGGAAATGGCTGTTGTTCAACAGGCACAACGTAATCTCTGTCTGGAAAGTTATGACCGTATAGAACAAACGTTAAGACATTGTATTGAAGCGAAAATGTTGCCGGCAGATTTAATGACGCGTCGCGCAGCAATTATTATGCGCGGCTATATTTCCGGCTTAATGGAAAATTGGCTCTTTGCCCCGCAATCTTTTGACCTCAAAAAAGAAGCCCGCGATTACGTTGCAGTATTGCTGGAAATGTATCTTCTTTGCCCTACGCTTCGTACACCGGCCACCAACGAAAAATCCTGAATCAGACTCCAGGATTTTTCCTGGACATTTTCGCTGTTGCTATTCTGGCTCTCTACGCCGTGCTATTCTAGCCGCTTGACTATTTCAGGTCGTTCTTCAGGTTCAGAAACCTTCATTCATCATGACTATGTTCCAGTATTACAAACGATCACGGCATTTTGTTTTTTCAGCATTTATTGCTTTTGTTTTGGTCTTGTTATGCCAGAACACGGCCTTTGCGCGGGCGTCATCGAATGGTGATCTACCGACGAAAGCGGATCTACAGGCACAACTTGACTCGCTTAATAAACAAAAAGATCTTTCTGCTCAGGACAAACTGATTCAGCAGGATCTGACAGACACATTAGCCACTCTCGATAAAATCGACCGAGTAAAAGAAGAGACGGTTCAGCTACGACAAAAAGTGGCTGAAGCGCCAGAAAAAATGCGCCAGGCGACCGCAGCGTTAACCGCACTTAGCGATGTGGACAACGACGACGAAACGCGCAAAATTCTGAGCACGCTTTCGTTGCGCCAACTGGAAACTCGCGTTGCTCAGGCGCTGGACGATTTGCAAAACGCACAAAACGATCTGGCGTCTTATAACAGCCAGTTAGTTTCTTTACAGACGCAGCCTGAACGCGTGCAAAATGCGATGTATACAGCCTCACAGCAGCTGCAACAAATTCGCAGCCGCCTGGATGGCACGGAAGTCGGTGAGACAGCCTTACGTCCCAGCCAGAAAGTGCTGATGCAGGCGCAGCAGGCTTTGTTGAATGCCGAGATTGACCAGCAACGTAAAAGCCTTGAAGGGAACACAGTCTTACAGGATACCCTGCAAAAGCAACGCGATTACGTGACGGCGAACAGCACTCGTCTGGAACATGAACTGCAACTATTGCAGGAGGCGGTGAACAGCAAGCGTCTGACATTAACTGAAAAAACGGCGCAGGAAGCGGTAACGCCGGACGAAGCTGCGCGTATTCAGGCTAATCCGCTGGTGAAACAAGAGCTGGAAATTAACCAGCAGTTAAGTCAGCGTCTGATTAGCGCCACTGAAAACGGCAATTTGTTGATGCAGCAAAACATCAAAGTCAAAAACTGGCTGGAGCGGGCGCTGCAATCGGAACGCAATATCAAAGAGCAGATTTCTGTCCTGAAGGGCAGCCTGCTGCTGTCACGTATTCTTTATCAGCAACAACAAACGCTGCCCTCGGCGGACGAACTGGAAAATATGACCAACCGCATTGCGGATTTGCGTCTCGAACAGTTCGAAGTGAACCAGCAGCGTGACGCACTCTTCCAGAGCGATGCTTATGTCGCCAAACTGGAAGAGGGTCATGCGAATGAAGTCAACGATGAAGTTCGTGACGCATTGTTGCAAGTAGTTGATATGCGTCGCGAATTGCTGGATCAGCTTAACAAACAGTTGGGCAACCAACTCATGATGGCCATTAACCTGCAAATCAACCAGCAACAGTTAATGAGCGTATCGAAAAACCTGAAATCCATCCTGACCCAGCAGATTTTCTGGGTGAACAGTAACCGCCCGATGGACTGGGACTGGATTAAAGCGTTCCCACAAACGCTGCAGGATGAATTCAAGTCGATGAAAATTACGGTGAACTGGGAAAAAGCCTGGCCTGCCGTCTTTATCGCTTTCCTCGCTGGTTTGCCGCTGCTGCTGATTGCCGGGTTGATTCACTGGCGTCTTGGATGGCTGAAAGCGTATCAACAAAAGCTGGCTTCCGCCGTAGGTTCCCTGCGTAACGACAGCCAGCTCAACACACCAAAAGCGATCCTTATCGATCTGATCCGCGCGCTACCGGTGTGTCTGATTATTCTCGCAGTCGGTTTGATTCTGCTCACCATGCAGCTCAACATCAGTGAGCTACTGTGGTCGTTCAGCAAAAAACTGGCGATTTTTTGGCTGGTATTTGGTCTGTGCTGGAAGGTGCTGGAGAAAAATGGCGTTGCTGTTCGTCACTTTGGTATGCCGGAACAGCAGACCAGCCACTGGCGTCGGCAAATTGTCCGCATCAGCCTCGCGTTGCTGCCGATCCATTTCTGGTCTGTGGTGGCAGAACTCTCCCCACTGCATCTGATGGATGATGTACTGGGGCAGGCGATGATTTTCTTCAACCTGCTGCTGATTGCCTTTCTGGTGTGGCCGATGTGCCGCGAAAGCTGGCGTGATAAAGAGTCGCACACCATGCGTCTGGTCACCATTACTGTGTTGTCGATTATCCCGATTGCGCTGATGGTGCTGACCGCTACGGGTTATTTCTACACCACGCTGCGCCTCTCCGGGCGTTGGATTGAAACCGTTTATCTGGTGATCATCTGGAACCTGCTGTACCAGACCGTACTGCGCGGATTAAGCGTGGCGGCACGGCGTATCGCCTGGCGCCGTGCGCTGGCGCGTCGGCAGAATCTGGTGAAAGAGGGGGCTGAAGGCGCCGAACCTCCGGAAGAACCCACCATTGCACTGGAGCAGGTTAACCAGCAGACGCTGCGTATTACCATGCTGCTGATGTTTGCACTGTTTGGTTTGATGTTCTGGGCGATTTGGTCCGATTTGATCACCGTGTTCAGCTATCTCGACAGCATCACCCTGTGGCATTATAACGGCACTGAAGCCGGGGCTGCGGTGGTGAAAAGCGTCACTATGGGCAGTCTGTTGTTTGCGATTATCGCATCGATGGTTGCCTGGGCGCTGATCCGCAACCTGCCTGGTTTGCTGGAAGTGCTGGTGCTCTCGCGGTTGAACATGCGCCAGGGCGCGTCGTACGCCATTACCACCATCCTTAACTACATCATCATTGCCGTTGGTGCGATGACAGTGTTTGGGTCGCTTGGTGTGTCATGGGATAAACTCCAGTGGCTGGCTGCGGCATTATCTGTAGGTCTGGGTTTTGGTTTACAAGAGATCTTCGGTAACTTCGTTTCTGGTTTGATCATCCTGTTCGAACGTCCGGTGCGCATTGGCGATACGGTAACTATCGGTACTTTCTCCGGAACGGTCAGTAAGATCCGTATTCGTGCAACGACTATTACGGACTTCGATCGCAAAGAAGTGATCATCCCGAACAAAGCGTTCGTAACCGAGCGTCTGATCAACTGGTCGTTAACCGACACCACCACTCGTCTGGTGATCCGCCTGGGTGTGGCTTACGGTTCTGATCTGGAAAAAGTACGCAGAGTCCTGCTTCAGGCAGCGACTGAGCATCCAAGGGTGATGCACGAACCGATGCCGGAAGTCTTCTTTACTGCGTTTGGCGCCAGCACGCTGGATCACGAGCTGCGCCTGTACGTTCGTGAACTGCGCGACCGTAGCCGTACTGTCGATGAACTGAACCGTACCATCGATCAGCTGTGCCGTGAAAACGACATCAACATTGCCTTTAACCAACTTGAAGTGCATCTGCATAACGAGAAGGGCGATGAAGTGACGGAAGTGAAACGAGACTACAAAGGCGACGATCCGACGCCTGCGGTAGGGTAATAACGAAAGGGGCGGCATTTAGCCGCCCCATTTATTTTTCGCTTTGAGCCTCATCATCGTTCTGTAATTTCTTTTCATAATCACGTTTTACAATATCCAGCGCGCGCAGCACGGTACTGGCTGGGATCTGATTTTCTTCCAGCAGCACAATTAAATCGACGGCCAGCTTCACATCGTCAGGGGCATTTTCCAGTGACATACTTTCTCCATTGCTAGCGAGTTAAACGCGCTAACCTGTTTTCGATTTTTTCCAGCGCATGGCGACACCGCGCCAGACGCGCTTCGTAGGCTTCTACTTCACGATGCAGCGTTTGCTGCTCTACTAAATCGGTTGCCTGTGCCAGACGGGCTTTACGTTCCGCTACCATCTCACGTAATCGCCGTTCAAAATCCTGATGTTGAATCCTTTTTCGTTGCCAGCGGGCAATTTTTGGCGGCGCGCTGTCCCACTCGCGCAGTGACCAGGATGCCGCTTCACGGGCAATCGCTTCCAGTTGGGCGACCAGGTGTTCTGCCAGCCAGGCTACTTGCGGCAGCTGCTGCTGTTCGACTGCGTGACGAAGCGCAGCCATGTTATCGCCCGCCTCATCGAGACAAGCCTGTAACGTTGTCGCGCGAGTCTGAAAAAGATGCCTGTCGAAACGGGCGCTTAACGTGCTGAACTGCGCCACCGGGACACAACGCTGGCGCAGCGTGGCGAGCTGACCTTCCAGTTTTTCCAGCAGCAGGGTCGTTTTCACGATAAGACCTCAATGAAAATGATAATTGTTATGCTAAAGTAGCCACTCTGTAAGCTGACAACACTCAATATGCAACGAATCATTTTAATCATCATTGGCTGGCTGGCGGTAGTGTTGGGTACGCTGGGGGTGGTATTACCGGTATTACCGACTACGCCGTTTATCCTGTTGGCTGCCTGGTGCTTTGCCCGCTCTTCCCCGCGTTTTCACGCCTGGCTGCTGTATCGCTCATGGTTTGGTAGCTATTTACGCTTCTGGCAGAAATACCATGCAATGCCGCGTGGCGCAAAACCACGGGCGATTTTATTGATACTCGTGACTTTTGCTATTTCACTGTGGTTTGTGCATATGACGTGGGTACGCATTTTGTTGCTGGTGATCCTCACTTGTTTGCTGATTTTTATGTGGCGAATCCCAGTGATTGATGAAAAGCAAGAAAAGCACTGAAGCACAACAATCGCTGTTGCAATTATCGCCCACAGCCAGTACATTCTGGCGTTTTCGAGCACAGGCGCAGGCGGTCAAAGGTTAAACAAAAGTTACTTTTGATACGTTTAAAACGCGCCGTGAGTACCACCGTAACAAGCAGGCATACACTTATGACCGCGACTGCACAGCAGCTTGAGTATCTCAAAAATAGCATCAAAAGCATTCAGGACTACCCAAAACCCGGCATTCTGTTCCGTGATGTCACCAGCTTACTGGAAGACCCGAAAGCTTACGCTCTCAGCATCGACCTGCTGGTTGAGCGTTACAAAAATGCGGGTATTACCAAAGTTGTCGGCACCGAAGCACGTGGCTTCTTGTTTGGTGCTCCGGTAGCATTGGGTCTGGGCGTAGGTTTTGTTCCGGTACGTAAACCGGGCAAACTGCCGCGCGAAACCATCAGCGAAACTTACGAACTGGAATACGGCACCGATAAGCTGGAAATCCACGTTGATGCCATTAAACCTGGTGACAAAGTATTGGTAGTCGACGATTTGCTGGCAACTGGGGGCACCATTGAGGCGACAGTGAAATTGATCCGTCGTCTGGGCGGTGAAGTCACTGACGCTGCATTCATCATTAATCTGTTCGACCTCGGCGGTGAACAGCGTCTCGAAAATCAAGGCATTACCTGTTATAGCCTTGTCCCGTTCCCGGGCCACTAATTTTCGACAGCCCGCGCCATGGGCAGCACAAGATGTACATTCAGCCTCGCCGTTCTGACGGGGCTGTGTTAGCATTACCCCTTCGTGAATCCACCTTCCAGCGTTTCAGAGCCTGCCAATGAGTTATCAGGTCTTAGCCCGAAAATGGCGCCCACAAACCTTTGCTGACGTCGTCGGCCAGGAACATGTGCTGACCGCACTGGCGAACGGCTTGTCGTTAGGGCGTATTCATCATGCTTATCTTTTTTCCGGCACTCGTGGCGTCGGAAAAACCTCTATCGCCCGACTGCTGGCGAAGGGGCTAAACTGCGAAACAGGTATTACCGCGACGCCGTGCGGCGTATGCGATAACTGCCGCGAAATCGAACAGGGGCGCTTTGTTGATCTGATTGAGATCGATGCCGCCTCGCGCACCAAAGTCGAAGATACCCGCGACCTGCTGGATAACGTTCAGTACGCGCCAGCGCGCGGTCGCTTTAAAGTCTATCTGATCGACGAAGTGCATATGCTGTCGCGCCACAGCTTCAACGCACTGTTAAAAACCCTTGAAGAGCCACCAGAGCATGTGAAGTTTCTGCTGGCAACCACCGATCCGCAGAAACTGCCGGTGACGATTTTGTCGCGCTGCCTGCAATTTCATCTCAAGGCGCTGGATGTCGAGCAAATTCGTCATCAGCTTGAGCACATTCTCAACGAAGAACATATCGCCCACGAGCCTCGGGCGCTGCAACTGCTGGCGCGCGCCGCTGAAGGCAGCCTGCGAGACGCGTTAAGTCTGACTGACCAGGCGATTGCCAGCGGTGATGGTCAGGTTTCGACCCAGGCGGTCAGTTCGATGCTCGGTACGCTCGACGACGATCAGGCGCTGTCGCTGGTCGAAGCGATGGTGGAAGCCAACGGCGAGCGTGTAATGGCGCTGATTAACGAAGCCGCTGCCCGTGGTATCGAGTGGGAAGCGTTGCTGGTGGAAATGCTCGGCCTGCTGCACCGCATTGCGATGGTACAGCTTTCGCCTGCTGCGCTTGGCAATGATATGGCCGCCATTGAGCTGCGGATGCGTGAACTGGCACGCACCATACCGCCAACAGATATTCAGCTTTACTACCAGACGCTATTGATTGGTCGTAAAGAATTACCGTATGCGCCAGACAGACGCATGGGCGTTGAAATGACGCTATTGCGCGCGCTGGCGTTCCATCCGCGTATGCCGCTACCCGAACCGGAAGTGCCGCGCCAGTCCTTTGCGCCAGTCGCGCCGACGGCGGTAATGACACCAATGCAGGTGCCGCCACAGCCGCAATCAGCGCCGCAGCAGGCACCGACCGTTCCGCTCTCAGAAACCACCAGCCAGGTGCTGGCGGCGCGCCAGCAACTACAGCGTGCACAGGGAGCAACCAAAGCAAAAAAGAGTGAACCGGCAGCCGCTACCCGCGCGCGGCCGGTGAATAACGCTGCGCTGGAAAGACTGGCTTCGGTCACCGATCGCGTTCAGTCGCGTCCGGCACCATCGGCGCTGGAAAAAGCGCCAGCCAAAAAAGAAGCGTATCGCTGGAAGGCTACCACCCCAGTGATGCAACAAAAAGAAGTGGTCGCCACGCCAAAGGCGCTGAAAAAGGCGCTGGAACATGAAAAAACGCCAGAGCTGGCGGCGAAGCTGGCGGCAGAAGCCATTGAGCGCGATCCGTGGGCAGCACAGGTGAGCCAACTTTCGCTACCAAAACTGGTCGAACAGGTGGCGTTAAATGCCTGGAAAGAGGAGAACGGCAACACGGTGTGTTTGCATTTGCGCTCCTCTCAGCGTCATTTGAATAACAGCGGTGCACAACAAAAACTGGCTGAAGCGTTGAGTACGTTAAATGGCTCAACGGTTGAACTGACTATCGTTGAAGATGATAATCCAGCGGTGCGTACGCCGCTGGAGTGGCGTCAGGCGATATACGAAGAAAAACTTGCGCAGGCGCGCGAGTCCATTATTGCGGATAATAATATTCAGACCCTGCGTCGATTCTTCGATGCGGAGCTGGATGAAGAAAGTATCCGCCCCATTTGATCGTAAGCACAGCTTACGATCGTCATCCTTAACGTGATTGAGAGAGAAACCTATGTTTGGTAAAGGCGGTCTGGGCAACCTGATGAAGCAGGCCCAGCAGATGCAAGAAAAAATGCAGCAGATGCAGGAAGAAATCGCGAAGCTGGAAGTGACCGGCGAATCCGGCGCAGGTCTGGTTAAAGTGACCATCAACGGCGCACACAACTGCCGTCGCGTTGAGATCGACCCAAGCCTGCTGGAAGACGACAAAGAGATGCTGGAAGACCTGGTGGCTGCGGCATTCAACGATGCAGCACGTCGTATCGAAGAAACTCAGAAAGAAAAAATGGCCTCTGTTTCCTCCGGAATGCAGCTGCCGCCTGGCTTTAAGATGCCGTTCTGATGCAAACCAGCCCGCTGTTAACACAGCTTATGGAAGCACTGCGCTGTCTGCCGGGCGTTGGTCCGAAGTCGGCGCAGCGTATGGCGTTCACGCTGCTTCAGCGCGATCGTAGCGGCGGGATGCGTCTGGCGCAGGCGCTCACCCGGGCGATGTCGGAAATCGGTCACTGCGCCGATTGCCGCACCTTCACTGAGCAGGAAGTCTGTAACATCTGTTCAAACCCGCGTCGTCAGGAAAACGGTCAAATCTGCGTGGTGGAGAGTCCGGCGGACATCTACGCCATTGAGCAGACGGGGCAGTTTTCAGGCCGTTATTTTGTGTTGATGGGGCACCTGTCACCGCTGGACGGCATCGGACCGGATGATATCGGACTTGATCGTCTGGAACAGCGTCTGTCGGAGGAAAAAATCACCGAAGTGATCCTCGCCACCAACCCAACGGTCGAAGGTGAAGCCACCGCTAACTACATTGCCGAGCTTTGCGCGCAGTATGACGTGGAAGCCAGCCGTATTGCCCACGGCGTACCGGTTGGCGGCGAACTGGAAATGGTCGACGGCACCACGCTGTCGCACTCACTTGCCGGGCGTCATAAGATTCGTTTTTAAGCAAACGAGAGCAGGATCACCTGCTCTCGCTTGAAATTATTCCTCCTTGTCCCCATCTCTCCCTCATCCTGTTTTTAACCTTAAAATGGCATTATTGAGGTAGACCTACATGAAAGGACAAGAAACTCGTGGTTTTCAGTCAGAAGTGAAGCAGCTTCTGCATCTGATGATCCATTCTCTCTATTCCAATAAAGAAATCTTCCTGCGTGAGCTTATCTCTAACGCCTCCGATGCGGCGGACAAGCTGCGTTTCCGCTCGCTCTCTAACCCGGATCTGTACGAAGGTGACGGCGAACTGCGCGTTCGTGTCTCTTTCGACAAAGACAAGCGCACGCTGACTATTTCCGACAACGGCGTGGGGATGACCCGCGACGAAGTGATCGACCATCTGGGGACTATCGCTAAATCCGGCACCAAATCGTTCCTCGAATCCCTGGGTTCTGACCAGGCGAAAGACAGCCAGCTGATCGGTCAGTTTGGTGTTGGTTTCTACTCTGCGTTTATCGTGGCCGATAAAGTGACCGTGCGCACCCGTGCGGCAGGTGAAAAACCAGAAAACGGCGTATTCTGGGAATCGGCGGGCGAAGGTGAATACACCGTTGCCGATATCACCAAAGAAGATCGCGGTACTGAAATTACCCTGCATCTGCGCGAAGGCGAGGATGAATTCCTCGATGACTGGCGCGTGCGTTCCATCATCAGCAAATACTCCGACCATATCGCGCTGCCGGTAGAGATCGAAAAACGCGAAGAGAAAGACGGCGAAACCGTTATTTCCTGGGAGAAAATCAACAAAGCGCAGGCGCTGTGGACTCGCAACAAGTCGGAAATCACCGATGAAGAATACAAAGAGTTCTACAAACACATCGCCCACGACTTTAACGATCCGCTGACCTGGAGCCATAACCGAGTTGAAGGTAAGCAAGAGTACACCAGCCTGCTGTACATCCCGTCCCAGGCTCCGTGGGATATGTGGAACCGCGATCATAAACACGGCCTGAAACTGTACGTCCAGCGTGTGTTCATCATGGACGACGCAGAACAGTTCATGCCGAACTATCTGCGCTTCGTGCGTGGTCTGATTGACTCCAGCGATCTGCCGCTGAACGTTTCCCGTGAAATCCTCCAGGACAGCACGGTAACGCGTAACCTGCGCAATGCGCTGACCAAGCGTGTGCTGCAAATGCTGGAAAAACTGGCGAAAGACGACGCGGAAAAATACCAGACCTTCTGGCAACAGTTTGGTCTGGTACTGAAAGAAGGTCCGGCGGAAGATTTCGCTAACCAGGAAGCGATCGCCAAACTGCTGCGTTTTGCTTCTACCCATACCGATTCTTCTGCGCAGACCGTGTCTCTGGAAGACTATGTTTCCCGCATGAAAGAAGGGCAGGAGAAAATCTACTACATCACCGCAGACAGCTATGCGGCAGCGAAGAGCAGCCCGCACCTGGAACTGCTGCGTAAGAAAGGCATCGAAGTTCTGCTGCTTTCCGACCGCATCGATGAGTGGATGATGAACTATCTGACTGAGTTCGACGGTAAACCGTTCCAGTCCGTGTCAAAAGTTGACGAGTCGCTGGAAAAACTGGCTGACGAAGTTGATGAGAGCGCGAAAGAAGCGGAGAAAGCACTGACTCCGTTTATTGACCGCGTGAAAGCCCTGCTCGGCGAGCGTGTGAAAGATGTCCGTCTGACCCACCGTCTGACCGATACGCCAGCGATTGTGTCTACTGATGCGGACGAAATGAGCACCCAGATGGCGAAACTGTTCGCTGCGGCGGGCCAGAAAGTGCCAGAAGTGAAATACATCTTCGAACTGAACCCGGATCACGTACTGGTGAAACGTGCGGCAGATACTGAAGATGAAGCGAAGTTCAGCGAGTGGGTAGAACTGCTGCTGGATCAGGCGCTGCTGGCAGAACGCGGCACGCTGGAAGATCCGAACCTGTTTATTCGTCGTATGAACCAGCTGCTGGTTTCCTGATGTAATGCCGGATGAATTTTATCCGGCATACAGCTGAATGTGGTGCCGGATGACCTTCGTGTCATCCGGCATTTTTCTTTTCATTATCTGCACTTTCCGCAAATTATCTCCCCCTTAACCGTTTCAGCCCCAGGTGCCTTTCTTGAGGCAATCGCCTGATGGTGGTATCGTTTATCGCTTTTTCAAAAAATTCGACACATTTTAAGGGGATTTTCGCAATGCGTATCATTCTGCTTGGCGCTCCGGGCGCGGGGAAAGGGACTCAGGCTCAGTTCATCATGGAGAAATATGGTATTCCGCAAATCTCCACTGGCGATATGCTGCGTGCTGCGGTCAAGTCTGGCTCCGAGCTGGGTAAACAAGCAAAAGACATTATGGATGCTGGCAAACTGGTCACCGACGAACTGGTGATCGCGCTGGTTAAAGAGCGCATTGCTCAGGAAGACTGCCGTAACGGTTTCCTGCTTGACGGCTTCCCGCGTACCATTCCGCAGGCAGACGCGATGAAAGAAGCGGGCATCAACGTTGACTACGTTCTGGAGTTTGACGTACCGGACGAACTGATTGTTGACCGTATCGTAGGCCGCCGCGTTCACGCGCCGTCTGGTCGTGTTTATCACGTTAAATTCAATCCGCCGAAAGTCGAAGGCAAAGACGACGTTACCGGTGAAGAACTGACTACCCGTAAAGACGATCAGGAAGAAACCGTGCGTAAACGTCTGGTTGAATACCATCAGATGACTGCACCGCTGATCGGCTACTACTCTAAAGAAGCGGAAGCGGGCAACACCAAATACGCAAAAGTCGATGGCACCAAACCGGTTGCTGAAGTTCGCGCGGCTCTGGAAAAAATCCTCGGCTAATCAAGTTGCAGCAGATCTGCTTTCGGGCAGGTCTGCTCATCCTCCTCAGGCAATACCTCTCACAGCAATTAGTTCTTCTTCCTCACTTTTCCGCTACAATTATCAACAAGTTGAATCGATAAGAGGCGGTAATGCGTCAAACTAAAACCGGTATCCTGCTGGCAAACCTGGGTACGCCCGATGCCCCCACTCCTGAAGCGGTAAAACGCTACCTGAAACAATTTTTAAGCGACAGACGCGTAGTCGATACTTCACGGCTGTTGTGGTGGCCATTGCTGCGCGGCGTGATTTTGCCTCTGCGCTCGCCGCGTGTGGCGAAGCTGTATGCCTCTGTCTGGATGGAAGGTGGTTCGCCACTGATGGTTTACAGCCGCCAGCAACAACAGGCGCTGGCACAACGTTTACCGGATACGCCCGTGGCGCTGGGAATGAGCTACGGCACGCCATCGCTGGAAAGCGCCGTAGATGAACTACTGGCTGAACATGTTGATCATATCGTGGTACTGCCGCTCTACCCGCAATACTCCTGTTCAACGGTCGGTGCGGTGTGGGATGAACTGGCTCGCATTCTGGCGCGCAAACGTAGCATTCCGGGGATATCGTTTATTCGTGATTACGCCGATAACCACGATTACATTAATGCACTGGCGAACAGTGTTCGTGCTTCTTTTGCCAAACATGGCGAACCAGATTTACTTTTACTCTCTTATCACGGTATTCCTCAGCGTTATGCGGATGAAGGCGATGATTATCCGCAACGTTGTCGCACAACGACCCGCGAGCTGGCTTCTGCGCTGGGAATGGCACCGGAAAAAGTGATGATGACCTTTCAGTCGCGCTTTGGTCGGGAACCCTGGTTGATGCCTTATACCGACGAAACGCTGAAAATGCTGGGAGAAAAAGGTGTCGGCCATATTCAGGTGATGTGTCCGGGCTTTGCTGCGGATTGTCTGGAAACACTGGAAGAGATTGCCGAGCAAAACCGTGAAGTCTTCCTCGGTGCAGGCGGTAAAAAATACGAATATATTCCGGCGCTTAATGCCACGCCGGAACATATCGAAATGATGGCTAATCTTGTTGCAGCGTATCGCTAAAGCTGAGCGGTAAAGAATTGAGCGCCGTCGCGAAGAGCATCATCGGCGGTTTTCATCATCCGTGAATAATGCAAAAAGGCGTGCAGCGTTCCTGGGTAGAGTCTGAACTCACAGGGCTACTGATGCACTGCTAACGTCTGGTAAAGCAGGTGACTGTCATCCAGCAGCGGATCGAATTCTGCACCGGCGATATAGCAGGGGGGCACATCGCGAGTGAGATCGTTATTAAACAGGCAGTAATACGGCGACTCGCGGTCTGCTTCGTTGCTTAAATACGCCTCTTCATACATCTGCAAATCCTGTTGCGTTAAGCCATCCCAGTCACCGCCCAACAGACGGCGAGTCACGGAATCGCGTAATCCGTAAAGCCCATACCACAGCAAAACGCCCACAACTTTGCCGCAATCGATCTGCTTATCACGCAACCATAAAGCACTGGCGAGCGCCAGCATGGCGCCAGCGGAATCACCGGCAAAACCAATGCGTGACATATTGATCTGATAATCGCCCGCCTGCTGGTGGAAGTAACAACAGGCAGCCACGACTTCCTCTATCGCTTGCGGAAAACGCGCTTCAGGCGAAAGGGTGTAATCAATACCAATCACCGTACACTGGGTGTACTTTGCCAGTAGGCGCATAATGCGATCGTGGGTATCGAGATTGCCGAGAATAAAACCGCCGCCATGCAGATAAAACAACGTCGCCGGGCTATCCGGGTTCGGACAAAATTGCCGTGCTTCTACCTGACCATATTTTGTCGGAACCGCGTAAGCTCTGGTTTCCATTTCTGGAGCGCCAGCATTCCAGAATCGGCGCTCAAGCGTGTAATGCTGGCGTTGTTCGGCAATCGTTCCCGTTGCGGGCCAGGGCGGTAAATCGGGCTGAAGAGTATTAACAACCGCCTTCATTTCGGCAGAGATTAGCTCCAGCACGGGTAGTTTGTTTTCCGGCTTCATGCAAAAACTCCTTTCAAATTGCGTCATTGTAAGGAACATCTCCCATGAAAATGCGATCCCGCCGGCTGATATTGAAACTGCCTGCGTCTCGCGCGTTCAGGCATGATTGTGTTAACATTCGCCGCTCAGTTAACCACCCGTAAAAACAACCATGAAATTTCCCGGCAAACGTAAATCCAAACATTACTTCCCCGTAAATGCACGCGATCCGCTGTTGCAGCAAATCCAACCAGAAAACGAAACCAGCGCAGCCTGGGTGGTCGGTATCGACCAGACGCTGGTGGATATTGAAGCCAAAGTGGAAGACGATTTTATTGAACGTTATGGATTAAGCGCCGGGCATTCACTGGTCATTGAAGATGATGTTGCTGAAGCACTTTATCAGGAGCTGAAACAGAAAAACCTGATTACTCATCAGTTTGCAGGTGGCACTATTGGCAATACCATGCACAACTATTCTGTACTGGCAGACGACCGTTCGGTGCTGCTGGGCGTGATGTGCAGCAATATTGAAATTGGCAGCTACGCCTATCGTTACTTGTGCAATACATCCAGCCGTACCGATCTTAACTATCTGCAGGGCGTGGATGGCCCGATTGGTCGTTGCTTTACGCTGATTGGCGAGTCTGGCGAACGTACCTTTGCTATCAGTCCAGGTCATATGAACCAGTTACGGGCAGAAAGCATTCCGGAAGATGTTATCGCCGGAGCGTCGGCGCTGGTATTAACGTCCTATCTGGTGCGTTGCAAGCCGGGTGAACCGATGCCGGAAGCGACCATGAAAGCCATTGAGTATGCCAAAAAATATAACGTACCGGTGGTGCTAACGCTGGGTACTAAATTTGTCATCGCCGAGAATCCGCAATGGTGGCAGCAATTCCTCAAAGAGCACGTCTCCATCCTCGCGATGAACGAAGAAGAAGCCGAAGCGTTGACCGGAGAGAGCGATCCGCTGCTGGCATCTGACAAGGCGCTGGACTGGGTAGATCTGGTGCTGTGCACCGCCGGGCCTATCGGCTTGTATATGGCGGGCTTTACGGAAGACGAAGCGAAACGCAAAACCCAGCATCCGCTCTTGCCGGGCGCTATCGCGGAA
This sequence comes from Escherichia sp. MOD1-EC5433, assembly GCF_002966005.1. Lineage (NCBI taxonomy): Bacteria > Pseudomonadati > Pseudomonadota > Gammaproteobacteria > Enterobacterales > Enterobacteriaceae > Escherichia > Escherichia sp. MOD1-EC5433. Next base: position 67,653 of record NZ_PTRL01000002.1, read on the forward strand.
TTTAACCAGTATGAGTTTAGCCGCGCCATGCGCCACAAAGATTGCCAGAATCCGCTGCGCGTCTATTCGCACATTGCGCCGTACATGGGCGGACCAGAAAAAATCATGAACACCAACGGTGCCGGAGACGGTGCGCTGGCCGCGTTGTTGCATGACATTACCGCCAATAGCTATCACCGCACTAACGTGCCAAATTCCAGCAAGCATAAATTCACCTGGCTGACTTATTCGTCGTTAGCACAGGTGTGTAAATATGCTAACCGTGTGAGCTATCAGGTACTGAACCAGCATTCACCACGCTTAACGCGCGGTCTGCCGGAGCGAGAAGACAGCCTGGAAGAGTCTTACTGGGATCGTTAAGCCATCGAACCAATGACAGTCGGATGCGGCATAAACGCCTTATCCGACCTACGGAAGACGGCACGCGTAGGCCGGATAAGATGCGTCAGCATCGCATCCGGCAATGGCGACATTAATGTATTACCCCGTCACCACCTCGCCAGCCGGTGGTGTTTCCAGCAGTTCCAGCATAGTACGGGCGATTTCACGTTCACCCATCACCACCTGATTCGCGCCACGTTCGGTGATATACGCCACCTCATCGTCATAATGGGCGCGGGCAATAATCTCAATATCTGGGTTTTTGGCGCGAGCAGAGGCCACAATCTCGCCAGCTTCGTAACCGTTAGGAATGGTCAGAATCAGCCATTTCGCGCACTCCAGATGCGCAAGGTGCATAATCTCTTCGTTCGCCGCGTTGCCCAGTACCGCGCGAACGCCACGCTCACGCAGTTCATCAACGCGGGTTCGTGATGTTTCAATCACCACTAACGGAATATCAGAGGCGAGTAATTTCTCCCCCAGCAGACTGCCTACACGACCGTAGCCAACCAGTAGCGCATGGTTGCAAATATCCACCGGGATCTGCTTCTCTTCTTCGATAGCTTCTTCCAGCGTCTGTTCTTCCAGTGTTTCGGTCTTTGCCAGATATTTTTCCAGCAGCGCGAACAGTACCGGGTTGAGCATAATAGACAGGATCGCGCCTGCCAGTACCAGGTTTTGCCCGGCCTGTGGCAGCAGATTCAGCGCCATCCCCAGCCCCGCCAGGATAAACGCGAACTCACCAATTTGCGCGAGGCTGGCGGCGATGGTTAACGCCGTGCGCTGGGAGTGACCAAACAACCGAACGAGGAACAGTGCCGCGACCGATTTACCAAACAGAATAATCGCCAGTGTTGCCAGCACTGCCAGCGGTTGCTGAATCAGAATTAACGGATCAAATAGCATCCCAACGGAGACGAAAAATAGCACCGCAAACGCATCGCGCAATGGCAGCGTATCATGCGCCGCGCGGTGGCTAAGTTCGGATTCATTTAGCACCATCCCGGCGAAGAATGCGCCGAGTGCAAAGGAGACGTCAAACAGTTCTACCGCACCAAAAGCAATGCCTAATGCCAGCGCCAGCACCGACAGGGTAAACAGTTCTCGCGAACCGGTTGCTGCGCTTCGCGCCATAATCCACGGCACCAGACGGCGACCCACTAACATCATAATGGCGATAAATGCCACCACCTTGCCGATGGTGATTCCCATATCAACCGCCAGCGTCGCAAAGCCCACGTCGCCCTGTTCCAGCATTCCAGCCACTGCGGGCAGCAACACCAGCGTCAGAACCATTACCAGGTCTTCCACAATCAACCAGCCGATGGCGATTTGCCCGCGCTGACTGTCTATCAACTGCCGTTCTTCAAGCGCACGCAGCAGTACCACGGTACTGGCGGTAGAAAGACACAAACCGAACACGATGCCAGTCATTAACGACCAGCCGATCACGGCAGAAAGAGCCATACCCAGCAACGTCGCTACCGCTATCTGGGCGATCGCGCCGGGAATGGCGATGGACTTTACCGCCATCAAATCCTTGAGCGAAAAATGCAAACCGACGCCGAACATCAGCAGAATAACGCCCAGCTCCGCCAGCTCTGGTGCCAGTTTGGTGTCGGCAACAAACCCTGGAGTAAAAGGTCCTGCCAGCACGCCTGCTAACAGATATCCCACCAGAGGAGAAATACGCAGTTTATTAGCAATCATGCCGAGGATAAAAGCGAGCACAAGGCCGCCAACAATGGTGGTGATAAGCGGGGTGGCGTGATGCATTCCGTCTCCTGTTCCTGGTGGTTGTTGTCCATTTTTGGCTGGGAAAACCAAAATTACAGGTAATAGTTTATGACAATTTCATTGTTGATGTTTATGAATAATTGTTGAATTTTGCAGAAAAATGGAATTAACCGCAAAAAAGGCACGGATCGGAAAAGTGATAAGGTGCAGGAAGAGGAAAGGCTTATGGCTACTGTAAAATGAGGCAGCCAAAGTTTACCTTTGGCTGCCTGGAAATCAGGATTTATGCCGGTTATCAGGCAAGAATATGGTCAACATACCAAGAAGTGGAAGGAAAGCACAGATTTTATAAACTAACTCGATACTGGTATGGTCGGCGATAAGCCCCAGAACCGCAGCACCCAGCCCCCCCATACCGAAAGCGAAACCGAAAAACAGTCCAGAAACCATGCCTATACGCCCCGGAAGTAGCTCCTGAGCGTAGACCAGAATGGCAGAAAACGCCGAGGCGAGGATAAATCCAATAATTACCGTTAAAACCCCCGTCCAGTACAGGCTGGCGTAGGGTAAAATCAAGGTAAACGGCGCAACGCCGAGGATAGAGCCCCAAATTACATATTTTCGACCGATTTTATCCCCGACAGGCCCGCCAATCACCGTACCCGCCGCGACGGCAAACAGGAAGGCAAACAGATGAAGCTGGGCATTCTGGATGGATAATCCGAATTTTTGCATCAGATAAAAGGTGTAATAGCTGCTGATGCTCGCCATATAGAAATATTTCGAGAAAATCAGCACTAACAGCACGCAAACAGCCAGCACGACCTTATTACGCGGCAGTGGATTGATTATTATTGCTTTCGGTTTGCCTTTACTCATCCGATGCTGTGCAGAGTACCAACGGCTGATTTGCGCCAGAACCACGATAGCCAGCAACGCCGCCAGCACAAACCATGCAACGTTGCCTTTGCCGTAAGGGGCAATGATGACCGCCGCCAGCAATGGCCCCAACGAACTGCCAAAGTTACCGCCCACCTGGAAGATAGATTGCGCCAGGCCATGACGTCCACCAGACGCCATACGCGCCACGCGGGAAGATTCCGGGTGAAAGACCGACGAACCCGTACCGACCAGCGCCGCCGCCAGCAGAACCGTACCAAAACTACCCGCCAGCGCCAGCAGTATCAGGCCGCTCATGGTAAAGCACATGCCAATCGGTAATGACCACGGCATTGGGTATTTATCTGTCCAGTAGCCGACTACCGGTTGCAGCAGCGAAGAAGCGAGCTGAAAGGTGAGGGTAATCATCCCAATCTGCATAAACGTCAGGGAAAACTCTGACTGAAGCAGCGGATAAATCGCCAGAATTAGCGATTGGATCATGTCGTTCAGCAGATGCGAGAGGCTGATTGCGCCTAAAATACCAAATGATGTACGAGCCTTAGTGGTCGATGCAGCCGCGCCCGCCGCAGGCTGGGTTTGTTCACTCATTGCCATAGGAAAGTCACTTTTTCAGAGTTGCGATGTAAAGAATTATCTTATTTGTGATTATTACCCGACTAACATACCTGTATGCGCTGTCTGAAGGAAGTCTCAATGCTTAATACAGAATTTCCATTTTTGTATGTAGATTTACCATCACCGAACACAGACTTGTCTATTATGTCGCGTCATACTAATTTTCAACACGTTGATATCTGGTCAGGGAGAGAGAAATATGAAGTTTTTGCAGCGGGGTGTGGCATTAGCATTATTAGCCGCATTTACACTGGCGAGTGAAACCGCCCAGGCTTATGAGCAGGATAAAACCTACAAAATTACGGTACTTCATACCAACGACCACCACGGTCATTTCTGGCGTAATGAATATGGCGAATATGGTCTGGCGGCGCAAAAAACGCTGGTGGATGGTATCCGTAAAGAAGTCGCGGCTGAAGGCGGTAGCGTGCTGTTACTTTCAGGTGGTGACATTAACACTGGTGTACCGGAATCAGATTTACAGGACGCCGAACCGGATTTTCGCGGCATGAATCTGGTGGGGTATGACGCGATGGCGATCGGTAATCATGAATTTGATAACCCGCTCACCGTATTACGCCAGCAGGAAAAATGGGCAAAGTTCCCGTTACTCTCCGCCAATATCTATCAAAAAAGTACCGGCGAGCGCCTGTTTAAACCCTGGGCGTTGTTTAAGCGTCAGGATCTGAAAATCGCGGTAATTGGTCTGACGACCGATGACACGGCGAAAATTGGTAACCCGGAATATTTCACCGACATTGAGTTTCGTAAGCCCGCCGATGAAGCGAAGCTGGTGATTCAGGAGCTGCAACAGACAGAAAAGCCAGACATTATTATTGCAGCCACGCATATGGGGCATTACGACAATGGCGAACACGGTTCAAACGCACCGGGCGATGTAGAGATGGCGCGCAGCCTGCCTGCCGGATCGTTGGCGATGATCGTCGGCGGTCACTCGCAAGATCCGGTCTGCATGGCAGCAGAAAATAAAAAACAGGTGGATTACGTGCCGGGTACGCCTTGCAAGCCGGATCAACAAAACGGCATCTGGATTGTCCAGGCGCATGAGTGGGGCAAGTATGTGGGACGAGCCGATTTTGAGTTTCGCAATGGCGAAATGAAAATGGTCAATTACCAGTTGATTCCGGTGAACCTGAAGAAAAAAGTGACCTGGGAAGACGGAAAAAGCGAACGCGTGCTGTACACCCCGGAAATCGCTGAAAACCAGCAAATGATCTCGCTGTTATCCCCGTTCCAGAACAAAGGCAAAGCGCAACTGGAAGTGAAAATTGGTGAGGTTAGTGACCGCCTTGAAGGCGACCGCAGCAAAGTTCGTTTCGTACAGACCAATATGGGAAGGTTGATTCTGGCAGCACAAATGGATCGCACCGGAGCCGACTTTGCGGTGATGAGCGGAGGCGGGATTCGTGACTCCATCGACGCGGGTAACATCAGTTATAAAAACGTGCTGAAAGTGCAGCCGTTCGGCAATGTGGTGGTGTATGCCGACATGACCGGTAAAGAGGTGATTGATTACCTCACCGCCGTCGCGCAAATGAAACCAGATTCCGGTGCCTATCCGCAATTTGCCAACGTCAGCTTTGTGGCGAAAGACGGCAAACTGAACGACCTGAAAATCAAAGGCGAACCGGTCGATCCGGCAAAAACTTACCGTATGGCGACATTAAACTTCAATGCCACCGGCGGCGATGGTTATCCGCGCCTTGATAACAAACCGGGCTATGTGAATACCGGCTTTATTGATGCTGAAGTGCTGAAAGACTATATCCAGAAAAACTCGCCGCTGGATGCGAGTGCGTATGAGCCGAAAGGTGAGGTAAGCTGGCAGTAATCTGAAAGTGCCGGATGTTCGCATCCGGCACAATGCTTAATCGCGGCGGGCGATATCGGCAAATTTGGCATTGAGGATCTTCGCCAGATCGCCTGCCGCAAGTTCAATATCCAGCCCGCGCTTGCCGCCGGAAACATAAATAGTGGCAAATTCTTGCGCGGGGGCATCAATAATCGTCGGCAGACGTTTTTTCTGCCCCAGTGGGCTAATTCCCCCAACCAGATATCCCGTCGAACGCTGCGCGACCATCGGATCGGCCATTTCCACTTTTTTGGCACCCAGCGCCTTTGCCACCTTTTTAAGATCCAGTTGGCCGGCGACAGGCGTAACGGCCACCGCCAGATGTTTCATATCGCCGTTCACTGCGACCAACAGCGTTTTGTACACCTGATCTGCATTCAACCCTAATTTTTTGACCACTTCATCGCCAAAGTTGGTTTCAGCCGGATCGTGATCGTAGGTATGAATCTGGAATGAAATCTTGTTTTTTTCGAGTAATTTAACTGCGGGTGTCATCGTAATTTTCCTGCCTCAAACAAAAAACGGAGAAAGCATACGCCTGATGGCGGCTCAAAAAAAAGAGTCATCTTGCCTAATAGTATTGGCAGGATGGTGAGATTGAGCGACAATCGAGTTACACCGTCGCTTAAAGTGACGGCATAATAATAAAAATATGAAATTCCTCTTTGACGGGCCAATAGCGATATTGGCCATTTTTTTAGCGCAACATTTGTGGCAAATTCCCTTCTCCATAAAGATGTAACGCACCGACCGCGACCACATAGCGCCCCGGTGGCATAGCGCGTAATTTATCCCGCCAGGCAAGATTTCGCCGATGCATCAGCACGTCGTACAGCGACTGGCTGAACGTATTGGGCAGTGTTATTTCATTATTTTGCGGCGGCGCATTCAGCCACCAGCTCATCATTTGTTGTAGTAGCCGTGCGTTGGTATGCCAGTGGGTCAGCGTATCGTCCAGCAGCGCCAGTCCTTTGTCGGGGAGCTGGAGCAACATGGCAATCTGGTTTTCTGCCCCTTCCAGTTCAATCACGGTTTTATGTTGTTGTTTCGCCGCCTGCAATAGCTGGTAATCGATACCATATTCAGCCCTCAGCCCCAGTTTTTGCGCCTGCGTCGCCTGAAGAACCATCGCGATTTGCCACAGCGGTTGGCTAGAAAAGAGCGACGGAGAAATGCCCATCTCTTGGCTGATGTGCTGCAGATTTTGCCATTGTTCTTCGCTGATGCGCTCTTCCAGCGCCTCGCAGGCAGGCAAATTAGCAAAAGGCGTATCGCTGGTGGAAACATCCGCCTCGACAATCAGCGCATCGGCTTGTTTGAGCTTTTTAAGCAAACGGGCGGGTAGAGGAGCCATATCGTGGCTACCCATATGAATACTGCCAATCAGATGAAAATGGCGATTGCCGGTGAGAGAGATATCGATGGCAGGCCAGGTGTAATGATTACCGCGCAGCGCGGCCCAAAGTGTTTTTACCCGGTACAACAGATCCATACGACCTCCCTTTGTGAAATATCATGCTAGCGCGCGGGGAGGGATGGCGCAAATGGAGTTGATTGTTGCACTTGTGCACAGTGCTTGTGTGCATTATAATGATTAAATAATGGACAAGGAGATGAGAATGGAATGGATCAAAAAATCAACATAAGGAGTTTTCGTGATGCCTGGCTGGCTGATTTTTTTGTCCACTCAACGCCACATCGAAAGATCCCAGCTGAAATCCATAACGCGTTATCAAGAAAATTGGACATCATTAATGCTGCAACTTCTCATCGGGATTTACGTTCCCCACCAGGGAACCGGTACGAAGAGTTATCGGGGAAATTGCAGGAATACTCCTCCATTAGAGTGAATAAACAGTACCGACTGATTTTTAAATGGGTTAATGGCAAGGCCGAAGAATTGTATTTAGATCCACACGACTACTAAAACATAGCTGTCGCGATGACGAGAAAGGTAAAACCATGAAACAGGCAACAAGAAAACCGACGACACCCGGAGATATTCTTCTCTATGAATATCTGGAACCGTTCGATTTGAAAATCAATGAGTTAGCAGAGTTGCTACATGTTCATCGTAATAGCGTCAGTGCACTGATTAATAACAATCGTAAACTCACAACGGATATGGCATTTCGCCTGGCTAAAGTTTTTGATACCTCAGTCGATTTTTGGCTAAACCTCCAGGCGGCAGTTGATCTTTGGGAAGTTGAAAACAACATGCGCACCCAGGAAGAATTGGGACGGATTGAAACAGCGGCTGAATATTTGGCACGCCGTGAAAAGCGAGCAAAGAAGGTCGCGTAGAATAATTTCCCCATAACGGATGCGCCACCCTAAAGCAGCGCATCCGCAATGACATACTTATTCCTTCGGTTTAAACCGCAGCAACCGGTTGGCGTTACTCACTACGGTAATCGATGAGAGTGCCATTGCCGCCCCGGCAACTACCGGGTTAAGCAGCGTTCCGGTGAACGGCCACAAAATACCTGCGGCGACCGGAATACCGATACTGTTGTAGATAAACGCGCCAAGCAGGTTTTGCTTCATATTGCGTAGCGTCGCGCGGGAGATGGAGAGTGCGTCTGCAACCCCCATCAGGCTATGGCGCATCAGGGTAATCGCCGCTGTTTCAATGGCAACATCACTGCCGCCACCCATCGCAATACCTACATCCGCCTGGGCCAACGCTGGCGCGTCGTTAATGCCGTCGCCCACCATCGCTACCTGGCGTCCCTCGCTTTGCAGACGTTTAATCGCTTCGGCTTTACCATCCGGCAATACACCCGCAATCACTTCATCAATCCCTGCTTCTTTGGCGATCGCATTGGCTGTGGTTGGGTTATCGCCGGTTAACATTACCAGACGATATCCTGCTTTATGCAGGCGTTGCAGCGCCGCCACGCTATCGCTACGCAATGGATCGCGTACCGCCAACAGAGCCACCGCTTTGCCATCAACGGCCAGCAACACCGGCGTTGCGCCTTGTGATGCCTGGGCTGAAATATCAGCTTCAATCGCTTTCGTATCGACTTGCTGGTCATTTAACAGCGCCTGATTCCCCAGCAGCAGTGAATGGCCTTCCACTTCGCCACTTACCCCTAGTCCGCGCAATGTGCGGAAGCCATTGACCTGTGGCAGCGTGATATTGCCTGCTTTATCGAGGATCGCCCGTGCCAGCGGATGGCTGGAACCTTGTTCCAGCGCCGCCGCCAGACGCAACGCCTGCGCTTCATCAACATCAGAAAACGTTTTTACTGCGACAACCTGCGGTTTACCTTCGGTCAGCGTCCCGGTTTTATCGAACACCACGGTGTCGAGCGTACTGGCGCGTTGCAGCGCGTCGGCGTCACGCACCAGCACACCAAATTCTGCCGCGCGCCCGACGCCGGAAATAATCGACATCGGTGTTGCCAGCCCCAGCGCACATGGACAGGCGATAATCAGCACCGTGGTGGCAATCACCAGGGTATAAACAATTTGCGGTGCTGGCCCAAAGAAATACCAGATTGCTGCACTGATCAACGCAATCACCACTACCACCGGTACAAATACGGCAGAGATTTTATCCGCCAACTGACCGATTTCTGGCTTACTGCTCTGGGCCTGGCGCACCATGCGAATGATCCGCGACAGCGTGGTATGGCTGCCGACTGCGCTGGCGCGAAACAGCACACTACCGTCCTGCACCACCGTCCCGGCATGAACGCTGTCGCCTTCGCCTTTTTGCTGTGGAATAGGTTCGCCCGTCAGCATCGCCTCATCCAGCCACGCTTCGCCCTGAGTGATTTCGCCATCCACCGGCACACGGTCACCGGTTGTCAGGCGCAGCAACATACCTGGCTGAACGTCTGCCAGCGGCACACTCTTTTCACCTTCGTCAGTGACCAGTCTCGCCGTCGGTGGGGTTAAATCGAGTAATTTCTCCAGCGCCTTCGATGAACGCTGGCGTGCACGCGCTTCCAGCATATGACCGAGGTTGATCAGACCGATAATCATCGCGCTGGCTTCGTAATAAAGATGCCGCGCTTCCATCGGGAACCACTGCGGCCACAGGTTAACGCTCATTGAATAGAGCCACGCCACGCCAGTACCCAGCGCCACCAGCGTATCCATCGTCGCCGCGCCGTTGAGCAGGCTTTTCCATGCACTGCGGTAAAAATGCCCGCCCGCGAAAACCATTACCGCCAGCGTTATCAGACCGATTACCAGCCACAGGCTGCGGTTGTCGGCGGTGACCATCATGTTATCGCCGATCATCCCCCAGACCATTACCGGGATACCCACCGCCAGGGCGACAATCGCCTGCCAGCGGAAGCGTTTCATGGTTGCGACGGCAGTTTCTTGCTGGCGCTCACGGCGTTTAGCGTCATCTTCAATCGCTTCCGCGCCGTAGCCTGCTTTTTCCACCGCCTGCACTAAATCTTGTGCGGAGGCACTGCCCATCACCAGCGCAGTGCGCTCCGCCAGGTTTACCCGTGCCTGGGTGACGCCCGGTACGCTTTGCAGCGCATTTTGTACGCGGGTGACACAGCTGGCGCAGCTCATGCCGCTCAACAGCAACTGCTGGCTATCGTCGTCATCGGCGGTTGCTGCCGGAAGCTCCTCAGAAACCGCTGTCAGTGCTTCCGACGGGATTGATGACTCCGCCAGCGGTTTAGCCTTTGGGTGGCTTACAGATGCGTCATAACCCGCTTGCTTGATGGTTTCGATAAGCTGTTCCGCGCTGGCAGTACCGGTGACGTGCGCTTCCGTAATTGACACATCTGCCTGCTCAACGTCCGGGCGCTGTTCGAGACTTTCTTTCACGCGTTTAACACAGTGACCGCAGGACAGGCCGTCCAGGGTCAGGTCGATAGTTTGTGACATAACGTACTCCTTTAAGACAGTTTTGACTGACTGTGATAAAGGGTAAACCTTCCAGCAAGGGGAAGGTCAAGAAATTATTTCGTCGCGCAATGAAAACGCGATAGAGATTAAAAAATTGGCTCAATTTGCATCAGGATTAGACATTTATCTCTTTGTTTTCCTTTGGTTAAGTTGCGGGTGCTAAGTTAAATCAGGATGCCTGAAAATTGGCATCGGGATGAGGAATAGCCTCCCGCATCTATAAAAAGGAGTTAACAACAGATGTCAGATGCAAAAAATTTACAGCAGGCAGTGGATCAGGCATTTACCCAATTTCACTCACTTAACGGCGGGCAAAATGCCGATTACATTCCCTTTCTGGCAAATGTCCCCAGCCAACTGGCGGGGGTAGCTATTGTGACTTGTGATGGCAATATCTATCGCGCGGGTGATAGCGATTACCGCTTTGCGCTGGAGTCCATCTCGAAAGTCTGTACTTTAGCCCTCGCGCTGGAAGATGTCGGCCCGCAGGCGGTACAGGACAAAATTGGCGCTGACCCGACCGGATTGCCTTTTAACTCAGTCATTGCCTTAGAACTTCATGGTGGCAAGCCGTTGTCGCCGCTGGTGAATGCAGGCGCTATCGCCACTACCAGTCTGATCAAAGCCGATAATGCTGAACAACGCTGGCAGAGAATTTTACACATCCAACAACAACTTGCTGGTGAGCAGGTGGTGCTCTCTGAGGAAGTAAACCAGTCGGAACAGACCACCAACTTCCACAACCGGGCGATTGCCTGGCTGCTGTATTCCTCTGGATATCTCTATTGTGATGCGATGGAAGCCTGCGACGTGTACACCCGCCAGTGCTCCACGCTTATCAATACCGTTGAACTGGCTACGCTTGGCGCGACGCTGGCGGCGGGCGGTGTTAATCCGCTAAGCCAAAAACGCGTTCTTCAGGCCGACAATGTGCCGTACATCCTGGCCGAAATGATGATGGAAGGGCTGTATGGTCGCTCCGGTGACTGGGCGTATCGCGTTGGCTTACCTGGCAAAAGCGGCGTCGGTGGTGGCATTCTGGCGGTAGTGCCTGGCGTGATGGGTATTGCCGCGTTCTCGCCACCATTGGATGAAGAAGGCAACAGTGTTCGTGGACAAAAAATGGTGGCATCGGTCGCTAAACAACTCGGCTATAACGTGTTTAAGGGCTGATCATGATGAACACGGAAGGTAATAACGGTGACAAACCTCTGGGACTATGGAATGTGGTTTCCATAGGTATCGGGGCGATGGTAGGGGCGGGGATCTTTGCCCTGCTGGGGCAGGCGGCGTTGCTAATGGAAGCCTCGACCTGGGTCGCTTTTGCTTTTGGCGGCATTGTGGCGATGTTTTCCGGATATGCCTATGCGCGCCTTGGCGCAAGTTATCCCAGCAATGGCGGGATTATTGACTTCTTTCGCCGGGGATTAGGCAACGGTGTTTTTTCGCTGGCGCTCTCGTTGCTGTACCTGATGACGCTGGCGGTGAGCATCGCGATGGTTGCCCGTGCCTTTGGTGCTTATGCTGTGCAGTTTTTGCATGAGGGCAGCCAGGATGAGCATCTTATTTTGCTCTACGCGCTGGCGATTATTGCCCTGATGACGCTGTTCAACTCCTTAAGCAACCATGCAGTAGGGCGGCTGGAAGTGATCCTTGTCGGCATCAAAATGATGATCCTGCTGTTGCTGATTATTGCGGGCGTCTGGTCGCTGCAACCGGCGCATATTTCCGTCTCTGCGCCCCCCAGCTCCGGCGCGTTCTTCTCCTGCATCGGGATTACTTTCCTCGCCTATGCGGGCTTTGGCATGATGGCGAACGCGGCGGATAAAGTGAAAGATCCGGCGGTCATTATGCCGCGAGCATTTTTGCTGGCGATAGGCGTTACCATGCTGCTCTATATTTCCCTGGCACTGGTACTGCTTAGTGATGTTTCGGCATTAGAGTTAGAAAAATATGCTGATACCGCCGTAGCGCAGGCTGCTTCTCCACTGCTCGGGCATGTGGGTTATGTGATAGTGGTGATAGGTGCCTTGCTGGCGACGGCATCAGCCATCAACGCAAACCTGTTTGCGGTGTTTAATATCATGGACAACATGGGCAGCGAGCGCGAGTTGCCAAAGATAATGAATAGATCCCTGTGGCGGCAGAGTACGTGGGGTAACATCATCATCGTGGTGTTGATCATGCTGATGACGGCGGCGCTTAATTTAGGTTCCCTGGCCAGCGTTGCCAGCGCCACCTTTTTGATCTGCTACCTTGCGGTGTTTGTGGTGGCGATCCGTCTGCGTCATGATATTCACGCCTCGTTGCCAATTCTCATTGTCGGTATGCTGGTCATGCTGTTGGTAATCATCGGTTTTATTTACAGTTTATGGTCCCAGGGCAGCAGCGCACTAATGTGGATTATTGGCGCACTATTACTAAGCCTTATTGTGGCAATGGTAATGAAACGGAATAAAACCATATAAAATCTACCTGCGCGCAGTGCTTTCTGCGCTGCGCCTTTATTTTTTCTTAATCAAATCCTCCGTCTTATACCTTTAATAAATAAGTCACAAAAAAATGGTATATACAGGATAAAACTGTGATTCTTATCACTTCTTTCTATAGATTATTCTCAATGCGGATGATGGTAATCTAAAACTCGTAGTGTATTCTTAATAAATAACGTATAAGATTTTTAGCTGCATTTCTTTTAATAGGGGGAATAAAACGAAAGAGATGCACAAGTTATTACCCTTCTTAAATAAAATGAGGCTGGTTATAAAAACCAGTTAAAATAATGACCTGGAAGGAAGTGACTTATCTATGGCGCGATTACAATTAAAAAACCGTAAAAATAAATGCCTGATATTTTTAATAAGTTTTATTGTGATGGGAGAAAACGCGCTTGCAGCGCCATTACCACAATGGGCTACCGCCCCTGCGGTTACGTCGGTTGCCAGTTTATCCTTACAGGAAAGTATATTACGCGCATTTGCGCGAAACCCCGACGTCACCCAACAGGCGGCGCAGATAGGTATTGGCGAAGCGCAAATCGATGAAGCCAAAAGTGCCTGGTATCCGCACGTTGGCTTAACCGGTAACGCGGGGCCGTCCCGACAAACGGACTCCAGCGGCAGGCTTGATAACAACGTTTCGTATGGCATAACCCTGACGCAGCTAGTATATGACTTTGGTAAAACGAACAACGATATCAAACTGCAAACTGCCGCTCGTGACAGCTACCGCTTTAAATTGATGGCAACCCTAACCGATGTCGCAGAGAAAACGGCGACCACCTATATGGAAGTTAGCCGTTATCAGGCTTTGTGCGATGCGGCTCAACGCAATATTCACTCGCTGGAAAATGTCTACAACATGGCGGCACTGCGCGCCAACGCCGGCCTGAATTCATCTTCTGATGAATTGCAGGCGCAGACACGCATTGCCGGAATGCGCTCGACGCTGGAGCAATATCAGGCGCAAATGGCGAGCGCCAAAGCGCAACTGGCGGTGCTGACTGGCGTACAGCCGGAGGCGATAGCCGCGCCACCTGCGGAATTAGCCGAGCAGCCGGTATCGCTAAAAAATATTGATTACCAGTCCATTCCGCTGGTGCTGGCGGCAGAAAATTTACGCCAGTCGGCACAGTACGGCGTGGAAAAAACCAAAGCGCAATACTGGCCGACGCTCAGTATTCAGGGGGGCAAAACGCGCTACCAGACCAGCGATCGCTCGTACTGGGACGACCAGTTACAGCTGAACGTTAACGCGCCGTTGTATCAGGGCGGCGCGGTTTCAGCCCAGGTACAACAGGCCGAAGGGCAACAAAAAATCTCCGCCTCGCAGGTCGAACAGGCAAAACTGGATGTATTACAACGGGCATCGGTGGCGTATGCCAACTGGACTGGCGCACGGGGGCGCGAAGAAGCCGGTTTAGCGCAATCCGAAAGCGCACACAAAACGCGAGATGTGTACCAAAATGAATATAAATTAGGTAAACGCAGTCTGAATGATCTATTAACCGTCGAGCAAGATGTCTTTCAGGCGCAATCGGCTGAAATAAATGCCAATTATGATGGCTGGGTTGCCGCAGTAAATTATGCCGCTGCGGTTAATAACCTTATTCCATTAGCGGGAATTAAACAGGGCTTATACAACGACTTACCCGACTTAAAATAATCCTGCCATTATTAATATCAGGTAGGCATCGTTGTTGAGTTATTACCTTTGTCTTATTTAGATAAATGGACTCGCTAAGGATGTGCGCCATTTATCAGGAATGCCATTATGAGCCTGATTATTGATGTTATTTCGCGTAAAACATCCGTCAAACAAACGCTGATTAATCCTGGCGACGTTACGGTTGTTATTTATGAGCCCTCTGTGGTGCAGGTTCATGCTCAGGCATCTGCCGTTGCGCGTTACGTTCGCGAAGGAAATGACCTGCTGATCTATATGCAGGATGGCACGGTTATCCGTTGCAACGGCTATTTCCTGCAAGCGACAAATACCAGTGAACAATCTGAACTGGTCTTTACCGATGGACAACAGCTAACCCACGTAACCTTTGCCGATGCCGCAGCGGGGGGGTTAGCCCCCGTAGAACTGACCGCCCAGACCACCGCTATTGAAAGTATTGCACCATTTCTTGATACCGTTGCTCAGACCAGCACCTTCCCGTGGGGATGGTTAGCGGGGGCAGCGGTAGGTGGCGGTGCGCTTGGCGCTTTACTGGCAAGCGGTGGTGATGACGATTCAAAAACTGAAGTGGTTAACAACCCTCCGCCACCCGCCGAGCCAGGCAATGCGACCCCATCATTTTTAGTCACCGATAATCAGGGCGATCAGCGCGGTATTCTCGCCACCAATGACATCACCGATGACACCACGCCAACCTTTAGCGGTAGCGGGCAGGCGGGGGCGACCATCCAGATCAAAGACAGTAACGGCAATACTATTGCCAGTACTCAGGTAGACAGCAACGGGCACTGGAGCGTCTCTTTACCCACGCAAAGCGCAGGTGAACATACCTGGTCAGTGGTGCAAATTGTCGGCAGCACCATCACTGACGCTGGTTCGATAACGTTAACCATCGACGACAGCCAGGCCAGCGTGCAGGTCGCCACCACCGCAGGCGATAACATTATTAACGCCAGCGAACAGGCCGCCGGATTTACGCTTTCAGGCACGACGAGCAACTTGCCGCAGGGAACAGAACTCAGCGTCACGCTAAACGGCAAAACCTACACGACCAGCGTAGGTGCTAACGGCGCGTGGAGCGTGCAGGTGCCGACCGCTGACGCCCAGGCGTTAGGCGAAGGGAATCAGGCAGTGCTGGTCAGCGGGAAAGATGCTACGGGCAATACGGTCACCAGCGCGCAACTGTTAACCGTCGATACCCAGCCGCCGACGCTTGCTATCAACACCATCGCCCAGGACAACATTGTCAGCGCCGCAGAACATAACGCCGCGCTGGTACTGAGCGGTACTTCGAATGCTGAAGCCGGGCAAATCGTTACACTGACAGTAAATGGTAAAAGCCATACAGCAACCGTCGGTAGCGATGGCACATGGCAGGTGGCGCTGCCTGCCGCAGAAGTGCAGGCGCTGGCAGATGGTAACTACGCCGTAAATGCCAGCGTCAGCGACCGAGCAGGAAATACCACCAGCAACAGCGCGAATTTCGCGGTAGATACCAGCGCGCCGACGATCAACGTCAACACCGTGGCGGGCGACGATATTCTTAATAATGCAGAACAGGCCGTTGCGCAGATCATTTCCGGAAACGTCAGCGGTGCTTCTCCTGGCGATACGGTGACTGTGAAATTGGGCGCTCATGTCCTGACGGGCGTCGTGCTGGCAGACGGTAGCTGGAATGTGGCGCTGGACCCGGCGGTAACCCGCACGCTGGATCGCGGAGCCAATACGATTTTCGTCACCGTGACAGATGCCGCCGGAAATACTGGCACGGCATCACGTGCAATCACGCTGGTGGGCGTTTCTCCGTTGATCACCATTAACACGGTTTCCGGCGATGACATTATCAGTGGTGCAGAAAAAAATGCGCCACTGACCCTCACCGGCAGCACTCAACAAGCTGAGCCAGGACAAACGGTTACAGTAACCCTCGCCGGACAGAGTTTTACCACTACTGTGCAGGCCGATGGCTCCTGGAGTCTGACAGTACCCGCTGCCGATATGGGTAATCTACCTGACGGTGCGGTGGCAATTACTGCATCCGTAACGGATCTCAGCGGTAATACCGGAAACACCTCCCGCACCATTACCGTCGACAGCCAGGCGCCGGCCTTAAGCATCGACTCGCTGACCGCCGACAACATCATCAACGCCGCCGAAAGCGGGCAGGATTTGCCCATCACTGGCACTACCGACGCCCAGCCGGGGCAGACGGTGACCGTCACGCTGAATGGACAGACCTATCAGGGCATCGTGCAGCCAGACGGCACCTGGAGCGTGACCGTTCCCGCCGCCAACGTTGACGCGCTGGCTGACGGCAACACTACGGTCACCGCCAGCGTGAACGATGTCGCCGGTAACCCGACCAGCGTCTCACGCGTGGCGCTGGTTGATGCCACGCCACCGGTGGTGACCATTAATCCGGTGGCAAGCGATAACATCATCAATACGCCGGAACACACCCAGGCGCAAATCATCAGCGGCACGATTACCGGCGCGCAGGCTGGCGATATCGTCACCGTGACCCTCAATAATGTGGATTACACCACGGTGGTGGATGCTTCTGGCAACTGGAGTCTGGGCGTTCCGGCTTCCGTCGTCAGCGGACTGGTGGACGGCAGTTATCCGATCAACGTTTCAGTCACCGACCGCGCCGGAAACACCGGCAGCCAGTCACTCACTGTCACGGTCAACACTGCCGCGCCGGTGATTGGTGTTAACACTATCGCGGGCGACGATGTGATTAACGCCAGCGAAAAAGGAGCCGATGTCCAGATTACCGGCACCAGCGATCAACCTGCTAATACCGCCATCACCGTGACGCTGAACGGGCAAAATTATGCGGCGACGACCGACGCCTCCGGCAACTGGAGCGTGACGGTTCCGGCATCGGCGGTAACCGCACTGGGCCAGGCCAACTATACGGTGACAGCAGCGGTGACCAGTAGTATCGGCAACAGCGCCACCGCCAGCCATAACCTCCTGGTCGACAGCTCGCTGCCCGGCGTGACCATTAACCCGGTAGCAACCGACGATATTATTAACGCCGCCGAAGCGGGCGTAGCGCAAACCATCAGCGGGCAGGTGACTGGCGCAGCCGTTGGCGACACGGTAACTATTACGCTGGGCGGCAATACCTACACGACTACTGTCCAGGCCGGTTTAAGCTGGAGCGTGAGCGTTCCGGCAGCAGATATTCAGGCGCTGGGTAATGGTGATTTAACGGTTAATGCCTCGGTCACCAATGAAAACGGCAACACCGGTAGCGGCTCGCGTGATATCACCATCGACGCCAATCTGCCTGGCCTGCGGGTCGATACGGTAGCGGGTGATGATGTGGTCAATATCATCGAGCACGGGCAGGCGCTGGTGGTCACCGGCAGCAGTTCGGGGCTGGCTGAAGGCACGCCGCTAACCGTCACAATTAATAACGTCGACTACACTACAGCGGTGCAGGCAGATGGTAGCTGGAGCGTAGGCGTGACGGCGGCGCAGGTTAGCGCCTGGCCTGCGGGGACGGTGACGGTTGCCGTGTCCGGGGAAAGTAGCGCCGGAAATCCGGTGAGCATCACCCATCCCGTTACGGTCGATCTCACTCCGGCGGCGATCGCCATCAACACTATCGCCACGGACGATGTGATTAACGCCGCAGAAAAAGGCGTCAATTTAACTCTTTCCGGCACCACCACTAACGTAGAAGCCGGACAAACGGTCACCGTCACTTTTGGCGGTAAAAATTACACAGCCACGGTTGCAGTCGATGGTAGCTGGACAACCACCGTTCCTGCCGCCGATTTAGCAGCATTACCCGAGGGCAGCGCCACCGCGCAGGCCAGCGTCAGCAACGTCAACGGCAATAGCGCCTCGGCGGTGCATAACTACAGCGTCGACAGCAGCGCGCCAACCATCATTATCAATACCGTTGCCAGCGACAATATCGTCAACGCCAGTGAAGCCGATGCGGGCGTGACGGTGAGCGGCAGCACCACCGCCGAAGCGGGGCAGATTGTTACGATAACGCTTAACAGCCCGACCGTGCAGACGTATCAGGCAACGGTACAGGCCGATGGCAGCTGGAGCATTAACATTCCGGCGGCAGATCTTGAGGCATTGACGGATGGCAGCCACACCCTGACCGCGACGGTCAATGACAAAGCGGGCAACCCGGCGAGCACCACGCATAATCTGGCGGTCGATCTCACTGTTCCGGTGCTGACCATCAACACCATTGCGGGCGATGACATTATTAACGCCACCGAGCACGGGCAGGCGCTGGTGATCTCCGGTTCCAGCACCGGCGGGGACGCGGGGGATGTTGTTACCGTCACGCTAAACAGTAAAACCTATACCACGACGCTGGATGCCTCCGGCAACTGGAGCGTCGGCGTTCCGGCAGCGGATGTCACCGCGCTGGGCAGCGGTTCACAAACCGTAACGGCGAGCGTTACCGATGCGGCGGGCAATAACGATATTGAGACGCACACGGTCACCGTTAACCTTACCGTGCCGACCATTGGCATTAACGCCATCGCCACCGATGACGTGATAAACGCCACGGAAAAAGGCGCGGATCTGCAAATTACCGGCACCAGTAATCAGCCAGCAGGCACCACAATTACGGTGACGCTGAACGGGCAAAATTACACCGCGACGACGGACGCCGCAGGCAACTGGAGCACCACGGTGCCCGCTTCCGCAGTAGGTGCGCTGGGCGAAGCCAGCTACACAGTGACGGCGAACGTCACCGACAGCGCAGGTAACAGCAATTCCGCCAGCCATAACGTGCAGGTCAATACCGCGCTGCCTGGTGTCACCATTAATCCGGTGGCGTCCGACGATATTATTAACGCCGCCGAATCGGGCGTAGCGCAGACCATCAGCGGGCAAGTGACGGGCGCGGCGGCGGGCGATACCGTCACCGTGACGCTTGGCGGCAAAACGTATACCGCCACCGTACAGGGCAATTTAAGCTGGAGCGTGGACGTTCCGGCGACGGATATTCAGGCCATCGGTAATGGCTCTCTCACGGTTAACGCCTCGGTGACCAACGGCGTTGGCAACACCGGCAGCGGCACGCGCGAGATCGCGATAGACGCTAATCTTCCGGGGCTGCGCGTCGATACCGTGGCGGGCGATGATGTGGTCAACAGCATCGAGCACGCTCAGGCGCTGGTGATAACCGGTAGCAGCAGCGGGCTGGCGACGGGCGCGGCGCTGACGGTGGTGATTAACACGGTCACTTACGCTGCGACAGTATTAGCCGATGGCACATGGAGCGTTGGTGTTCCGGCAGCAGATGTCAGTAACTGGCCTGCGGGTACGGTGAATATCACGGTTTCAGGCGCCAGTAGCGCCGGAAACCCGGTCACTATCACTCATCCGGTCACCGTCGATCTGGCTGCGGTGGCGATTTCCATTAACACCGTTTCCGGCGACGATGTGATTAACGCTGCTGAAAAAGGGGCCGATTTAATCCTTTCCGGCAGCACCTCTGGCGTGGAAGCTGGGCAAACTGTCACCGTCACCTTTGGCGGAAAAAGCTATACCGCCACCGTAGCGGGCGATGGTAGCTGGACAACCACCGTACCTGCCGCCGATCTTGCTACATTACGCGACGGCGACGCCACCGCGCAGGCCAGCGTCAGCAATATTAACGGCAACACGGCTTCGGCAACCCACGCCTACAGCGTCGATGCTACGGCACCGACGCTTGCCATTAACACCATCCCGCTGACGATATTCTGAACGCCGCCGAGGCGGGCAATCCGTTAACCATCAACGGCAGCAGTAGCGCCGAAGCGGGGCAGACGGTAACCGTCACGCTTAATGGCGTGACTTACAGTGGCACCGTTCAGGCGGACGGTAGCTGGAGCGTCAGCGTGCCGACGGCAGATCTCAGCAATCTGACCGCCAGCCAGTACACCGTCAGCGCCTCAGTCAACGATAAAGCGGGTAACCCGGCGTCCACTACTCACGGGCTGGCGGTGGATCTCACCGTGCCGGTGCTGACCATTAACACCGTCTCGGGCGATGACATTATTAACGCCGCCGAACACGGACAGGCGCTGGTGATCTCCGGCTCCAGCACTGGCGGGGAAGCAGGCGATGTCATCACCGTCACGCTAAACAGTAAAACCTACACCACCTCGCTGGATGCTTCCGGCAACTGGAGCGTCGGCGTTCCGGCGGCAGATGTCACCGCGCTTGGCAGCGGTCCGCAAACCATCACTGCTACCATTACCGACGCGGCAGGTAATAGCGATGATGCCAGCCGCACGGTTACCGTGAATCTCACCTTACCAACCATTGGTATCAACACTATCGCCAGCGATGACGTGATTAACGCCACGGAAAAAGGCGCGGATCTGCAAATTTCCGGCACCAGTAATCAGCCTGCTGGCACTACGGTTACGGTGACGCTGAACGGGAAAAATTACACCGCCACCACAGATGCTTCCGGTAACTGGAGCGCCACGGTGCCAGCCTCGGCGGTTAGCGCGCTGGGTGAAGCCAACTACACGGTAACCGCAAATGTCACCGACACGGCAGGCAACAGCAATTCCGCCAGCCATAATGTGCTGGTCAACAGCGCCTTACCTGCTGTCACCATTAACGCGGTGGCGACCGACGATATTATTAACGCTGCTGAATCCGGCAACGCGCAAACCATCAGCGGGCAGGTCACGGGTGCGGCGCAGGGAGATACGGTCACCGTCACGTTGGGCGGCAACACCTACACCGCCACGGTGCAGGCTAATTTAAGCTGGAGCGTGGACGTTCCAGCGGCGGATATTCAGGCGCTGGGCAACGGTTCTCTCACCGTACACGCCTCGGTCACCAATGGCGTTGGCAACACGGGCAGCGGCTCGCGGGATATCACAATCGACGCTAATCTGCCTGGCTTACGCGTCGATACGGTGGCGGGCGATGACGTCATAAACAGCATTGAGCACAATCAGGCGCTGGTGATCACCGGGAACAGCACCGGATTAACGGTGGGAACCGCGTTAACGGTCGTTATCAATAACGTCACTTACGGCGCGACGGTGTTAGCCGACGGCACATGGAACCTCGGCGTTCCGGCGGCAGACGTCAGCAACTGGCCTGCGGGAACGGTGAATATTACGGTAAGCGGCACCAACAGTGCCGGAACAACCTCCACCATTACCCATCCGGTTACCGTCGATCTGGCGGCGGTCGCCATCACCATTAACACCCTTTCCGGCGATGATGTGATCAACGCCGTCGAAAAAGGCGAAACGCTGGTCGTAAGCGGCAGCACCAGCGGTGTCGAAGCCGGGCAGACGGTGACCGTCACCTTTGGTGGCAAAAATTACACCACTACCGTTGAAGCCAACGGCAGTTGGACGGTGAATGTGCCGCCTGCCGATCTCGCTGCGCTGCCGGACGGTGCGGGCAACGTGCAGGCGAGCGTCAGCAACATTAACGGCAACAGCGCCCAGGCCGATCGCGCGTACAGCGTCGATACCACCGCACCGCTTGTGACCATCAACACTATCGCCAGCGACGATATCCTTAACGTGAGCGAAGCGGGCGCGGGAATAACCATCAGCGGCACCACCACGGCGCAGGCCGGGCAGACGCTGACCGTCACGCTTAATAACAATACTTACCAGACCACCGTCCAGGCCGATGGCACCTGGAGCGTGAACGTTCCGGCAACGGATTTAAGCGGGCTGACTGCCAGCAGCTATACCGTGACTGCGACGGTGAGCGATAAAGCGGGTAACCCGGCAAGCGCCGACCATGCGCTGGCGGTGGACGTTACCGCGCCGGATCTCACCATTAACACCGTCGCGGGCGATGACATTATCAACGCTATCGAACACGGGCAGGCGCTGGTGGTGAGCGGAACCAGTACGGGCGCGGTGGCGGGCGATGTGGTTACGGTTAACCTGAACGGTAAAAACTACACCACCACGCTGGACGCCTCCGGTAACTGGAGCGTGGGTATTCCGGCGGCGGATGTCACGGCGCTGGCGACCGGCAGCCAGACCATCACCGCCAGCCTGATCGATCGCGCGGGCAACAGCGACAGCACGACTCACGATGTGACCGTTGATCTCAGCGGCCCGACGCTGATCATCAATATCGTCTCCGGCGATGACATCATTAACAATACCGAGAAAACCCAGGATCTGATCATCAGCGGTGGCTCCAGCGGTCTGGCGACAGGCACCACGGTCACCGTGATGTTGAACGGCCTGGCGTACAGCACCACCACCGACGGTTCTGGCAACTGGAGCGTTACCGTGCCGGCTTCGGCAGTCGGCGCATTGGGCGAGGCGGTGTACCAGATTAGCGCCAGCGCCACCGACAGCGCGGGCAACAGCGGTGCTACCACCCATACGGTGAATGTCGAATCCCTCCTGCCTGGGGTAATCATTAATACCGTTTCGGGCGATGACATTATCAACGCCGCTGAAATCGCCGTTAACCAGACCATCAGTGGTCAGGTCACGGGAACGGCGCAGGCGGGGAATACGGTGACGGTCACGCTTGGTGGCAACCAGTACATCGCAACCGTGCAGCCAGATTTAAGCTGGAGCGTCAGCGTGCCTGCGGCAGATTTGCAGGCGTTAGGTAACGGTGAGCTGACCATCAGCGCCTCGGTCACCAACACTACAGGCAATACCGGCACCGCAACCCACGACATCGTGATAGACGCCAATCTGCCAGGTCTGCGCGTCGATACCGTAGCAGGCGATGATGTGGTCAATATTATCGAACACGGTCAGGCGCTGGTGGTAACCGGCAGCAGTACCGGACTGGCGGTGGGCGCGGCGTTGACGGTAGTCATCAACAGCGTCACCTACGGCGCAACGGTACTCGCCGATGGCACCTGGAGCGTCGGCGTTCCGGCGACGGATGTGGGTAACTGGCCTGCGGGGACGGTCGATATTACGGTTACAGGCACCAACACCGCCGGAACCACAACCAGCATTACTCATCCGGTCACGGTCGATCTCGCTGCCGTGGCGATTACCATCAATACCCTTTCCACTGACGATGTAATTAACGCCGCCGAGAAAGGCACTGATTTGCAGCTTTCCGGCACCACCTTCGGCGTGGAAGCGGGGCAGATCATTACCGTCATATTTGGCGGCAAAAGCTACACCACCACGGTTGCGACGGGCGGCACTTGGGGGCTTACAGTTCCAGCCGCCGATCTCGCAGCCTTGCCAGACGGCGCAGCAAACGTACAAGCCAGCGTCAGCAACGTAGCAGGCAACATCGCCCAGACAACACATGCTTACAGCGTCGATGCCACCGCACCCTCCGTCACCATCAACACCATCGCCACGGACGATATTCTTAACGCCGCCGAAGCGGGTACTGCGCTGATCATCAGCGGCACCAGCACGGCAGAAGCCGGGCAGATGGTGACCGTGACGCTAAACGGCGTCAATTACAGCGGCAATGTGCAGGCAGACGGAAGCTGGAGCGTCAGCGTCCCGACTGGCGATTTAGCCAACCTCACCGTCAGCTCCTATACGGTGAGTGCGGCGGTCAGCGACAAAGCCGGAAATCCGGCCTCGGCAACGCATAATCTGGCGGTGGATATGCTTGCCCCGGTCGTGACTATCAACACGGTAGCGGGCGATGACATCATCAATGCCACTGAACACAGCCAGGCGCAGATTATCAGCGGCTCGGCAACGGGTGCGACGACGGGTAATACGGTTTCCGTTACCATTGGCACGACCACCTACACCACCGTGCTGGACGCCAACGGCAACTGGAGCATCGGCGTGCCTGCCAGCGTGATTTCCGCACTGGCGCAGGGCGATGTGACCATTACCGCCACGGTTACCGACTCCGCAGGCAACAGCGGCACGACTTCGCACATTGTCAACGTGGCGCTCGGCGCGCCGGTGCTCGGTATCAACACCATCGCCGTCGATGACATTATCAACGCCACGGAGAAAGGCGCGGATCTGGCGATTTCCGGCAGCAGCAACCAGCCTGCGGGCACGCAGATAACCGTTACGCTAAACGGGCAAAATTACACCACCACTGCCGATGCTTCCGGTAACTGGAGCGTGACCGTTCCGGCGTCTGCGGTTGGTACGCTTGGTGAAGCGACTTATACCGTGACCGCCGCCGCAACCGATGCTGATGGCAACAGTGGTTCCGCCAGCCATAACGTGCAGGTTAATACCGCGCTGCCGGGCGTCACCATTAACGTTGTGGCGACGGACGATATTATTAACGCTGCCGAAGCCGGGGCAGATCAAACTATCAGCGGTCAGGTTACAGGCGCAGCGGCGGGCGACACGGTGACCGTCACGCTGGGTGGCGAGACTTACACGGCGACAGTGCAGGCCAATTTAAGCTGGAGTATTAATGTTCCGGCAGCCGCTTTACAGGCGTTGGGTAACGGCGAACTAACAATTTCTGCGTCAGTCACTAATAGCGTGGGCAATACTGGCAGCGGTACGCGCGACATTACCATTGACGCTAATCTGCCAGGTCTGCGGGTCGATACCGTCGCTGGCGATGATGTGGTGAATATCATCGAGCACGGGCAGGCACTGGTGGTAACCGGCAGCAGTTCTGGTCTGGCAGCGGGGGCGGTACTCACGGTTTCGATTAATAGCCAGAACTATAGCGCAACGGTTTTAGCTGATGGTTCATGGAGCGTCGGCGTTCCGGCTGTGGATGTCAGCGCCTGGCCTGCGGGGACGGTCACGATTACGGCGAGTGGTAGCACCACCGCCGGAAATCCGGTCAGCGTCACGCACCCGGTCACCGTCGATCTCACGGCGATCGCTATCAGCATTAACACCATTACCGCCGATGATGTGATCAACGCCGCCGAAAAAGGCGCGGCGTTAACGCTCTCCGGCAGCACGTCCGGCGTGGAATCAGGGCAAACGGTCACCGTCACCTTTGGCGGCAAAAACTACACTGCAATCGTCGCGGCAGATGGTTCCTGGAGCACCACGGTTCCGGCGGCGGATATGGCAACCCTGCGTGATGGCGATGCCAGCGCACAGGCCAGCGTCAGCAACGTTAACGGCAACAGCGCCACCACCACCCACGTTTACAGCGTCGATGCCAGCGCGCCAACGGTGACCATCAACACTATTGCGGGCGACGACATTCTTAACGCCACCGAAGCCGGTACGGCGCTGACCATCACCGGCAGCAGCACGGCGGAAGCGGGGCAGACGGTCACCGTCACGCTCAATGGCGCAAACTATACCGGCACGGTACAAACGGACGGTAGCTGGAGTATCAGCGTGCCGCCAGCTGACTTAAGCGCCCTGACCGCCAGCAACTACACCGTCAGCGCGGCGGTGAGCGACAAAGCCGGAAACCCGGCCTCGGTTAACCACAACCTGACGGTGGATACTTCCGTTCCGGTGGTCACCATCAACACGGTGGCAGGCGATGATGTGATCAACGCAGCGGAACACGCTCAGGCGCAGATTATCAGCGGCTCCGCCACTGGTGCGGCAACCGGTAGCACCGTCACGGTAACTATCGGCACAAATACCTTCACCACCGTGTTGGATGCCAGCGGTAACTGGAGCGTCGGCGTACCGGCAAGCGTTGTCTCGGCGCTGGCGAACGGCACGGTGACCATCAACGCCAGCGTCACCGATGCCGGGGGTAACAGCGGCAGCGCCACGCATCAGGTGACGGTCAATACCGGGCTGCCGACCATTACCTTTAACGCCATCAGCGGCGATAACGTGCTGAATGCCGATGAAAAAGGTCAGCCGTTGACCATCAGCGGCGGCAGTACGGGGCTGGCGACCGGCGCACAGGTTACCGTTACGCTCAACGGTCACAACTACAGCGCCACCACCGACGCGGCGGGCAACTGGACCTTAACCGTGCCGGTGAGCGATCTGGCGGCCTTAGGTCAGGCTAACTATACCGTCAGCGCCAGCGCCACCAGTACGGTGGGTAACACCGCCAGCAGCCAGGCGAATTTACTGGTCGACAGCGGTCTTCCGGGCGTCACCATCAACACGGTTGCGGGCGACGATATTATCAACGCGGCTGAAGCGGGCGCCGATCAAACCATCAGCGGGGTGGTGACCCGCGCCGCCGCAGGCGATATGGTGACCGTCACGCTGGGCGGCAATACTTACACAGCGCAAGTTCAGCCCGATTTAAGCTGGAGCGTCAGCGTTCCGGCAGCCGATCTCCAGGCGCTGGGCAATGGCGATTTAACCATTAACGCCTCTGTCACTAACGCCAGTGGCAACACGGGTAGCGGCACGCGCGACATCACTATTGACGCCAACCTGCCAGGTCTGCGGGTGGATACCGTCGCGGGCGATGATATCGTCAACAGCATCGAACACGGGCAGGCGCTGGTGATCACCGGCGGCAGCAGCGGTTTGAATACAGGCGCCATGCTGACAGTCACCATTAACAGCGTGGCTTATTCCGCCACGGTACAGGCAGACGGTAGCTGGAGCGTCGGTATTCCGGCGGCAAACGTCAGCGCCTGGCCTGCGGGGCAGTTAAACATTGAGGTAACAGGGCAAAGCAGCGCCGGAAACCCGGTAAGCGTCAGCCATCCATTTACCGTTGATTTAACGGCGGTGGCTATCAGCATCAACACCGTTGCCAGCGACGACGTAATTAATGCCGCCGAAAAAGGCACCGACCTGACCCTTTCCGGCAGCACCAGCGGGATTGAAAGCGGGCAAACCGTTACCGTTACTTTTGGCGGTAAAACCTACACCGCAAGCGTCGCCGCCAACGGAAGCTGGAGCGTAACTGTTCCGGCGGCGGATCTGGCAACCCTGCCAGACGGCGCGGCGAACGTGCAGGCCAGCGTCAGTAGCACGAGCGGCAATAACGCGTCGGCGACCCATGCGTATAGCGTTGATGCCAGCGCGCCAACGCTCACCATTAACACCATCGCCAGCGACGATATTCTTAACGCCACAGAGGCGGGAAATCCGCTGACCATCAGCGGCACCAGCACCGCCGAAACCGGGCAGTCGGTGACCGTCACCCTTAACGGTGCAACCTACAGCGGCACTGTGCAGGCGGACGGTAGCTGGAGCGTCAGCGTTCCCCCTTCAGCCTTAGGCGCGCTGACCGCAAGCAATTACACCGTCAGCGCCACGGTCAACGACAAAGCGGGCAACCCCGGCAGCGCCAGCCATAATCTGGCAGTAGACACCACCGCGCCGGTTCTCACCATTAACACTGTGGCGGGCGATGACATCATCAACGACGCCGAACATGCGCAGGCACTGGTGATCTCCGGCACCAGCAGCGGCGGGGAAGCGGGTGATGTGGTGAGCGTTGTGCTCAACGGCAAAACATACACCACCACGCTGGATGCTTCCGGCAACTGGAGCGTCGGCGTACCGGCGACGGATGTGACGGCGCTGGGTAGCGGTGCGCAGACCATCACAGCCAGCGTCAGCGATCGGGCAGGCAACAGCGACGACGCCAGCCGCACCGTGACGGTAAGCCTCACCGCACCAGCGATCGGCATCAACACCATCGCGGGCGATGATGTGATCAACGCGACGGAAAAAGGATCGAATCTGGCGCTTTCCGGCACCAGCGATCAGCCTGCGGGCACGGCGATCACCGTCACCCTGAACGGACAAAACTACAGCACCACCACCGATGCCTCCGGCAACTGGAGCGTCACCGTTCCTGCCTCGGCGGTCAGTGCGCTGGGCGAAGCCACCTACAGCGTGACGGCGAGCGTTACCAACGCTCAGGGCAACAGCAGCACCACCAGCCATAACGTACAGGTCAACACCGCGCTGCCGGGTGTGACCATAAATCCGGTGGCGACGGACGACATTATCAATGCCGCCGAAGCAGGCAGCGCGCAAACCATCAGCGGTCAGGTGACCGGCGCGGCGGCGGGCAGCTCCGTCACCGTTGAACTGGGCGGTAAAACTTACAGCGCCACCGTCCAGCCAGATTTAAGCTGGAACGTGAGCGTACCAGCCGCCGACTGGCAGGCGCTGGGTAACGGTGAGTTAACCGTTAACGCCTCGGTGACCAACGGCGTTGGCAACACCGGCAGCGGCACGCGCGATATCACCATCGATGCCAGTCTGCCAGGTCTGCGGGTCGATACCGTTGCAGGCGATGATGTGGTCAATATCATCGAACACGCTCAGGCGCAGGTGATCACCGGCAGCAGCTCCGGCTTTGCGGCAGGCACGGCGCTGACGGTGGTGATTAATAACCAAACTTACGCCGCCACAGTGCTGGCGAATGGCAACTGGAGCGTCGGCGTTCCGGCGGCAGATGTCAGTAACTGGCCTGCGGGAACGCTGAATATTACCGTTAGCGGCGCGAACAGTGCCGGAACGCAAACCAGCATTACCCATCCGCTGACTGTTGATCTCACCGCCGTCGCCATCAGCATTAACGCCATTACCAGCGATGATGTGATTAACGCCGCTGAAAAAGGCGCGGCGTTAACGCTCTCCGGCAGCACCTCCGGCGTCGAAGCGGGGCAAACCGTCACTGTGACCTTTGGCGGTAAAACCTACACCACCACGGTGGCGGTAAACGGTAGCTGGAGCACCACCGTTCCGGCAGCGGATATGGCGATGTTGCGTGACGGCGATGCCAGCGCCCAGGTGCGGGTGACTAACGTCAACGGCAACAGCGCCACGGCAACGCATGAATACAGCGTCGATAGCGCCGCGCCAACGGTGACCATCAACACCATTGCCAGCGATAACATCATCAATGCCAGCGAAGCGGCGGCGGGCGTAACGGTATCCGGCACCAGCACGGCGGAAACGGGGCAGACGCTGACCGTCACGCTTAACGGCACTAACTACCAGACCACGGTGCAGGCGGACGGCAGCTGGAGCTTAACGCTGCCCGCCAGCGACTTAACCGCGCTTGCCAATAATGGCTACACCCTGACCGCCACGGTCAGCGATCTGGCGGGTAACTCCGGCAGCGCCAGCAAAGGCATCACCGTCGATACCACCGCGCCCGTCATCAGCTTTAACACCGTGGCGGGCGATGATGTGATTAACAACGTCGAACATAACCAGGCGCAGATTATCAGCGGCACCGCCACGGGCGCGGTAGCGGGCGACCGCCTGGTGGTGACCATCGCCGGGCAGCAGTACGTTACCAGCACCGATGCCAGCGGCAACTGGAGCGTCGGCGTGCCAGCCAGCGTGATTTCCGGCCTTGCGGACGGCACGGTGACCATCAGCGCCACCATTACCGATAGCGCAGGCAACAGCAGCACGCAAACGCATAATGTGCAGGTGAACACGGCGGCAGTGTCGCTCTCGGTCAGCACCATCAGCGGCGATAACCTCATTAACGCCGCCGAAGCAGGCAGTGCGCTGACCCTGAGCGGCACCGGCACCAATTTTGCGACAGGCACAGCGGTGACCGTGTTGCTTAACGGCAAAGGCTACAGCGCCACCATTCAAAGCAACGGGAGCTGGAGCGTGAATGTGCCAGCGGCAGACGTTGCGGCACTTGCTGATGGCACCAGCTATACGGTTAGCGCCTCCGCTCAGGACAGCGCCGGAAACAGCGCCACGGCCTCGCGCAGCGTGGCGGTAGATCTCACCGCGCCGATTATCAGCATTAACACCGTTTCGACGGACGACCGACTCAACGCAGCCGAACAGCAGCAGCCGTTAACCCTTAACGGCTCGACCAGCGCGGAAGTCGGGCAGACGGTCACCGTGACCTTTGGCGGCAAAACCTATACCTCCACGGTTGCCGCCAATGGCACCTGGGCGCTGAACGTACCTGCGGCGGATCTGGCAACGCTCGGGCAGGGCGCGCAGACCATCACCGCCAGCGTGAACGATCGCGCGGGCAACCCCGGTCAAACCACGCACACCCTGACCGTTGACACCGCTGCGCCGACGGTGACCATCGCCACGGTAGCGGGCGACGATATTATTAACAACGCCGAGCAGCTTGCCGGGCAGACCATCAGCGGCACCACCACCGCCGAAGTCGGTCAGACGGTAACCGTCATCTTTAACAGTCAGAGCTGGACCGCAACGGTCGCCAGCGGTGGAAGCTGGTCGGTATTTATTCCGGCGCAGCAGTTTGCCGGATTAAGCGACGGTAGCTACACCATTAGCGCGACGGTCAGCGATCAGGCCGGAAACCCCGGCAGCGCCAGCCGTGGCGTTACTCTGAACGGTGACGTCCCCACCGTCACCATCAACACCTTCGCGGGCGATGATGTGGTGAATGCGGCGGAACACGGCTCGTCGCTGGTGATCAGCGGCACCACCACCGCGCCGGTCGGGCAGACGCTGACCCTGACCTTAAACGGCAAAACCTACACCACCACCGTGCAGACCGATGGTAGCTGGAGCTACACCCTCGGCAGCGCCGATGTCACCGCGCTGGCGGACGGCAACGCCTACGTGATTAACGCCTCGGTAAGCAACGCTATCGGCAACACCGGCAGCAACAATCACACCATTACCGTCGATCTCAGCGCCCCGGCGATGGGCATTAATATCGATTCCCTGCAAGCCGACACCGGTCTTAGCGCCAGCGACTTTATCACCAGCGTTAGTCCGGTGGTGGTCAACGGCTCGCTCACCGCCGCGCTTGCCAGTAACGAGACGGCGCAAATCAGTATCGACGGCGGCGTAACCTGGACCACGCTCACCGTTACCGGCACGACCTGGCGCTATAACGACAGCCGCACGCTGACCGATGGCAACTATCTCTATCAGGTGCGGGTGATTGACGCAGCGGGCAACGTCGGCGCGACTGACAGCCAGAATGTGGTGATCGACACTACCGCGCCAGATCCAGCAGTGAAAACCATCGCCATCAGCGCGATCACTACCGATACGGGCCTGATCACTAACGATTTTGTTACCAGCGACACGACGCTTGCGGTGAGCGGCACGCTGGGGGCGACGCTGGCTGCCGGTGAGTTCGCGCAAATCAGCATCGACGGCGGTACAACCTGGCAGAATCTTTCCGTAAGCGGTTTGACCTGGACGTACCTTGACGGGCGCACGCTGACTGACGGCAACTACAACTATCAGGTGCGGGTTATCGACACAGCCGGAAATATCGGCGCGACCGCCAGCCAGATTGTCACCGTTGACACCAGCGCGCCGCTGGCGAGTAAAACCATTGCTATTACGGGCATCAGCGATGACACCGGTTTAAGCAGCAGCGATTTTGTTACCCGCGACACGACGCTGACCGTGCGCGGGACGCTCGGGGCGGCGCTTGCCGCTGATGAACGGGCGCAAATCAGCCTCGATGGCGGCGTTACCTGGACCACGTTAACCGTTATCGGCACCAACTGGAGCTATGCCGATGGTCGCACGCTGACCGACGGCACCTGGAACTACACGGTGCGGGTGGTGGATCTGGCGGGGAACGTCGGGCAGACCGCGACGCAAAACGTGGTGGTCGATACCACCAGTCCCGAAGCGGCGAAAAGCATCACCATTACCGGTATCAGCGATGACACCGGCGCCAGCAGCAGCGACTTTATTACCAGCGATACCACGCTTACCGTTCGCGGCGTGCTGGGCGCGGCGCTCGGTGCTAACGAGTTCGCGCAAATCAGTACCGACAACGGCGCAACCTGGGTGAATGTGACGCTGGCGGCTGACGGCCTGAACTGGACATACGCGGATGGGCGCACGTTGACTAACGGCACGACCACCTGGCAGGTGCGAGTGGTCGATCTGGCAGGCAACGTCGGCGCAATCGGCAGCCAGACGGCGCAGATCGACACCGTTAACCCGGCGCAGGTGTTGACCATCGCCAGCATCAGCACCGATACGGGTAGCTCGGCAACCGATTTTATCACCAGCGATACCACGCTCACGTTGACCGGTTCGCTGGGCGCGGGGCTTGCCAGCGGCGAAGTGGCGCAGATCAGCCTCGACGGCGGCGCGACCTGGACCACGCTCACCACCAACGGCACGCAGTGGACTTACACCGACAGCCGCACGCTGACCGACGGCAGCTATGTTTATCAGGTGCGGGTGCTGGATCTGGCGGGAAATACCGGCCCGGTGGTGTCGAAAACGGTGGTGGTCGATACGATTAACCCCACCGCCACACCAGGTATTGTGTCGTATACCGATGATGTCGGGCAGCGGCAGGGGACGTTAAGCAGTTCGCAGGCTACCGACGACACCACGCCGCTGTTAAACGGCGTGCTCTCCGCTCCGCTTGCCAGCGGAGAAGTGGTTTACCTCTATCGCAACGGCTTATTGTTAGGCGCGGTGACGATGGTCGGCGCACTGAACTGGACCTACAGCGACAGTGGGCTGGTCAGCGGTGCCTATACCTACAGCGCGCGAGTGGTGGATCTGGCGGGGAATATCACCTCCTCTAGTGATTTTGTTCTGACGGTTGATACCTCTATTCCGACGACGCTGGCGCAAATCACCAGCCAGACCACGCGTGACACTACGCCAATCATCAGCGGGGTGATCACTGCCGCGCTTGCCAGCGGGCAGTATGTTGAAGTGGTGATCAACGGTAAAACCTACACCTCGCAGCCGGGCGGCGCGGTGGTGGTCGATCCGGCGCACAACACCTGGTATGTGCAACTGCCGGATACCGATGTGCTGGCGGCGTCCGCTACCGCCTATAACGTCACCGCGCAGGTGAAAAGCTCGGCGGGCAACGGCAACACCGCCAACGTCAGCAACGGCACGGTGACGGTCAACGCGGCGATTGATTACACGCCAGCCTGGACGACCGCCAATAAAACAACGGCCTGGGGGCTGACCTACGGCCTCGACAACCACGGGATGTGGACGGTGCTGGCGAACCAGCAAATTATGCAATCTACCGACCCGCTCACCTGGTCGAAGACCGCCCTGACGCTGTATCAGAGCGGCAACAACTACGCCACCAGTTCTATCGCCGATTACGACCGTAACGGTACGGGCGATCTGTTTATTACCCGTGATGACTACGGCACGGGTTATATCAATGGCTTTACCAATAACGGCGACGGCACGTTTTCCAGTGCGATTCTGGTCGCCGTTGGCACTCTGACGTGGTATGGCTCGGTAGTAGCGTTTGATAAAGAGGGCGACGGCTATCTCGATTTCTGGATTGGCGACGCCGGGGGGCCAGACTCCAATACCTTCCTGTGGAATAACGCGGGCGTGCTGACGGGGAACTCTACCGTTGCCAACAACGGCGGGAGCGCCACGGTGGGCGGGGCGGTGACGGGATATCTTTCGCTTAACGAAGGTTCTGGCGTCGATCTGAACAATGACGGCAGGATTGACCTGGTTCAGCACACCTTCAACCTGAACAACTATTACACGCTGTCTTCGCTTATCAGCCAGGGCAACGGCACGTTTGTCTGGGGACAAAACACCATCAATACCTTCCTCAGCACGGCGGGCAGCGGCGGTAACTCGACGTCTGTCTCCATGACCTGGGCGGATTTCGACGGTGACGGCGATATGGATCTCTTCCTGCCCGCCAGCCAGGGAAGAACTAACTACGGTTCCCTGTTATTCAACACCAACGGCGTGCTGGGAAGTCCGGTGGCAGTGGGGGCAACGGCAACTACCTATGCCAGCCAGTTTAGCCTGGCGGTGGACTGGAACCATGACGGCCTGATGGATATCGCCCGTATTGCCCAGACCGGACAATCCTACCTTTACACCAACGTTGGTGGTGCCAGTAACTGGACGCAGTCGGTACTCGGCGGCAGCCAGAGCGGCACCACCAGCGGCGTGGCGGCAATGGACTACGACTGGGACGGCGCGGTGGATGTGCTGGTGACCAAACAGTCGGGCAGCGTGTTCCTGATCCGCAACACCAACACGGTGAGCTACGGCACGTCGCTGCACCTGCGCATCACCGATCCCAACGGGATTAACGTCTATTACGGCAATACCGTAAAACTGTACAACTCGGCGGGTGTGTTGGTCGCCACGCAAATCATCAATCCGCAGTCGGGGATGGGGGTTAACGACACCTCGGCGCTGGTCAATTTCTACGGGCTGAATGCCGGAGAAACCTATAACGCGGTGCTGATCAAATCCACCGGTGCCACCGCCAGCAATATCGACCAGACGGTCAATACCACCTGGGGCGGTTTACAGGCCACCGATGCTACCCACGCTTATGATCTCAGCGCCGAAGCAGGCACCGCGAGCAACAACGGTAAGTTCGTTGGCACCGGTTATAACGACACCTTCTTTGCCACCGCAGGCACCGACACTTACGACGGCTCCGGCGGCTGGGTGTACAGCTCCGGCACCGGAACCTGGCTGGCGAATGGCGGCATGGACGTGGTTGATTTCCGACTCTCAACGGTAGGCGTGACCGCTAACTTAAGCAGCACCGCCGCCCAGGCCACTGGCTTTAACACCTCGACATTTACCAATATCGAGGGGATTTCCGGCTCTAACTTTAACGATACCCTGACCGGCAGCACGGGCGATAACCAACTGGAAGGGCGCGGCGGTAACGACACGCTCAACATCGGCAACGGCGGGCACGACACCTTGCTCTATAAACTGCTCAACGCCAGCGACGCCACCGGTGGCAACGGCTCGGACGTGGTGAATGGCTTTACGGTAGGGACATGGGAAGGCACCGCCGACACCGATCGTATTGATATTCGCGAACTGTTACAGGGCAGCGGCTACACCGGCAACGGCAAAGCCAGCTACGTCAACGGCGTGGCGACGCTGGATGCGCAGGCCGGAAACATCGGTGATTTTGTCAAAGTTACCCAGAGCGGCAGCGACACCATCGTGCAGATCGATCGCGACGGCACAGGTGGCGGCTTTGCGACAGCTAACGTGGTCACGCTGACGGGCGTGCATACCGACCTCGCCACCTTACTGGCGAATCATCAGTTGATGGTGGTGTAGATAATGAAAAAAAATGCCCAGTCCGTGGAAGCCTGGCTGGAGGCGATGATCGCCGTGGCACGCTATTATCGCCTCGATTTTTCTCAGGAGAACGTGCGCGCAACTGTCAACTGGGAGCGCGACAGCAAGCGGGAAGAGTTACTTACCGACATGGCGCGGCAGTTGGGGATGGGGCTGCGGCTGGTTGAGTTCTCCGCCGACTCGCTTAACCCGTGGCGGCTGCCGTTGATCGCGGTGTTTGATAATCAGCAGATTGGCGTGATCACCCGCCGCGACAATCACGACAATATCAGCATTCAGTTCAGCGGTGACGAAGGGCTGGAAACCACGCTTAACGTCGCGGATGTTGAGGATAAAATCGTCGAACTGGCGCTGCTGCGCCCGCTCAGCGCCATTCCCGATGCGCGGGTGGATGACTACATTCGCCCGTATCAGGCGAACTGGTTCTGGAATCTCTCGCTAAAAGACTGGCGGCGCTACGGCGATATTATGCTGGCCTCGCTGGTGGCGAACGTGCTGGCTCTGGCGGCGATGATTTTCTCGATGCAGGTTTATGACCGGGTGGTTCCGGCGCAGTCGTACCCGACGCTATGGGTGCTGTTCGCCGGGGTGATGATGGCGATCCTGTTTGAGTTTTGTATGCGCATGGTGCGCACACATCTTTCCGATGTGATTGGTAAACGGGCGGATTTACGGATTTCGGATCGCGTTTTTGGTCATGCATTACGGCTGAAAAATAACGTGCGATCGAAATCCACCGGCTCGTTTATCTCGCAGATCCGCGAACTGGAATCGGTGCGTGAGCTTATTACTTCCACCACCATCGGCGCGGTGGCGGATCTGCCGTTCTTCCTGCTGTTTGTCTTTATTTTGTGGATGATCGGCGGCTGGCTAGTGCTGGTTGTTTTGCTGGCGCTGCCGTTATTAGTGATCCCCGGCCTGCTGGTGCAACGCCCGCTGGCGCGGCTGGCGAACGAAGGGATGCGCGAGTCGGCGGTACGCAACGCGACGCTTGTGGAAGCCGTGCAGTCGATTGAAGACATCAAACTGCTGCGCGCCGAACAGCGTTTCCAGAATCAGTGGAATCACACCAACGATGTGGCGTCCTCCATCAGCATGAAGCAACGTTTTCTCACCGGGCTGCTGCTCACCTGGACGCAGGAAGTGCAATCCATCGTCTACGTGGTGGTGCTGCTGGTGGGCTGTTTTATGGTGATGAACGGCGACATGACCACCGGCGCGCTGGTGGGAACGACGATCCTGGCTTCGCGCACCATTGCGCCGCTGTCGCAGATTTCCGGGGTGCTCTCGCGCTGGCAGCAGGCGAAAGTGGCGCGTAACGGCCTTGATGAACTGATGAAGCGACCGGTGGATCAGCCGGAACACGGCAAACTGGTGCATAAAGCGGTGCTGCACGGCAATTATCAGTTCAGCAACGCGGTGTTTTATTACGACGAAGAAGAGAAGATTGCCGATGTGGCAATCGGCAAACTCAACATTCAGGCTGGTGAGAAAATCGCCATACTTGGGCGCAACGGCGCGGGTAAATCAACACTACTGCAAATGCTCGCCGGAATGCGTATCGCCCAGCAGGGGCAGGTGCTGCTGGATAACATCAGCATCGGGCAGCTTGATCCGGCGGATCTGCGCCGCGACATGGGGCTGCTTAGCCAGACCGGACGGCTGTTCTTCGGCTCGCTGCGGGAAAACCTGACGATGGGGATGCCGGAAGCCAGCGATGAAGATATCGAACGCGCGTTAATCCTCAGCGGGGCGCTGCCCTTTGTGCAGAAGCAGAAAAACGGCCTCAACTACATGATTCAGGAAGGGGGATTTGGTCTTTCTGGCGGTCAGCGGCAAACGCTGCTGCTGGCGCGGCTACTTATCTCTCAACCCAATATCGTCCTGCTTGACGAACCCAGCGCCTCGCTGGACGAAATGGCGGAAGCGCATTTAATCGAACAACTGAAGCAGTGGATTGGTCATCGCACGCTGGTAATCGCCACTCACCGCACGGCGATGCTGCAACTGGTGGACAGGATAATCGTGATGGATCAGGGTCGCATTGTGATGGACGGCGCGAAAGAGACTATTTTGCGTGAACAGGGCGAACCCACGGCGCGACGCGTGGTGTTGCAGGAGAAGAATAAGAGGGCTGGCGCATGAACGGACAACTGCAATACAACCGTGGCCTGACTGAACCTCGCCTGCCGCGTTCGGCACTGGCAGTGCGCGTGACTGCCGTAATGTTACTCTGTTTTCTCGGCTGGGCGTGGTACTTCCAGCTTGATGAAGTGACCACCGGCAGCGGCACGGTAGAACCTTCCGGGCGTGAACAGGTGGTGCAGTCGCTGGAAGGCGGAATTCTGTATCATCTCGACGTGAAGGTTGGCGATATTGTTGAACAGGGTCAGCCGCTGGCGCAGCTTAACCGCACCAAAACGGAATCCGACGTTCAGGAAGCGATGTCGCGCCTGTACGCGGCGCTGGCAACCTCGGCGCGGCTGCGGGCAGAAGTGAGCAATAAACCGCTGGTCTTCCCTGACGAACTGAATAAATTCCCCGAACTTATCGAGTCGGAAACGGCGTTGTACAACACTCGCCGCGACGGGTTGAACAAAGCCACCACCGGGCTGACGCAGGGGATTAGCCTGGTCAACCGTGAACTGGCGATGACCCAGCCGCTGGTGAAACAAGGGGCTGCGAGCAGCGTCGAAGTGCTGCGCCTGCAACGCCAGGCCAATGAACTGGAAAACAAACTTAGCGACGTGCGCACGCAATACTACGTACAGGCGCGGGAAGAGTTAGCGAAAGCTAATGCGGAAGTGGAAACCCAGCGTTCGGTGATCCGTGGGCGTGAAGACTCCCTCACCAGGCTCAACTTTACTGCGCCAGTTCGTGGCATTGTTCAGGATATTGATGTCACCACGGTTGGCGGCGTCATTGCCCCCGGTGGTAAACTGATGACCATCGTGCCGCTGGATGAGCAACTGCTGATTGAGGCAAAAATCTCCCCGCGCGATGTGGCGTTTATCCATCCGGGGCAAAAATCGCTGGTGAAAATTACCGCTTACGATTACTCCATCTACGGTGGTTTGCCGGGGGAAGTGGCGGTGATATCACCGGACACCGTGCAGGATGAAGTGCGGCGAGATGTTTATTACTATCGGGTGTACATTCGCACTTTCAGTAATCATCTGGAAAATAAAAGCAAACAGCAGTTTCCGATATTTCCCGGCATGGTGGCGACGGTCGATATCCGCACCGGCAAAAAGAGCGTGCTGGATTATCTGTTGAAACCCTTTAACAAAGCACAGGAGGCGTTGCGCGAACGATGAACATTAGCGATGTAGCAAAAATTACCGGCCTGACCAGCAAAGCCATTCGCTTCTATGAAGAGAAGGGGCTGGTGACACCGCCGATGCGCAGCGAAAACGGTTATCGCACCTACACGCAGCAGCATCTCAACGAACTGACCTTACTGCGCCAGGCGCGCCAGGTGGGCTTTAACCTGGAAGAGAGCGGCGAACTGGTGAATCTGTTTAACGACCCGCAGCGCCACAGTGCTGATGTAAAACGGCGCACGCTGGAGAAGGTGGCGGAGATCGAGCGACATATCGAAGAACTGCAATCCATGCGCGACCAGTTACTGGAGCTGGCGAATGCCTGCCCCGGCGATGACAGCGCCGACTGCCCGATTATCGAAAATCTCTCCGGCTGCTGTCATCATCGGGCGGGGTGAAAAATCAGTTAATTCCCGTTTGCACAGAAAGAATGTGCTGCAAACTTTCTACCATAATGCGCCCAGACTGAAATAAGCCTTCCTGGATTTCATTGTTAACATTTACCGCATGAACCAGGGAGGCTAATAATACCACTTGCAAGAAAGCAAAAATAAAGGCGCCGATAATCAAAATATGTGTCAGGGATATTTTCTTTTCATCCTTCATTTTAAATAGCCTACAAACTGGCCTTCCTTCATTAATGCGACTTTTCCTGTGTGATGATAAACAATCACGTTATACAGACCCGACTGATAAACTGTGGCATCGGCATTATCTTCATCAATCGCACATAATGAATCATTGAGATAAGCAAAGTTTTTGCTACTCATTCTGAAGGTTACGCCAAAACCTTTATAAATGGATTTTTTAGCAGCCTGGGCATGTTGTACGGCTTCTGCGTTCTTATAAGCCTGTGCCTCGGAAACACTTAAAATAGCGGTCTGCCGCTGCTGTTCGGCAAGATAACAGGTGTCATGAGATACGCCTTGCGCCTGGCAATCTGCAATGCGAGACGCGGGAGAGCTACAACCAGCCAGCATGATTAACGCCAGCAGGGAAATCGATTTAATGGTGCTATTCATCATTGTTAACCTTAAAATGTAGTAAAGAGTAAAAACAGGCAAACGTCCTTGCTCTAATTTATTTAATGGTTTTTATTGATATTTATAAAGTATCCAGAGAAATATTAGAACGAATATCCCACACCGACACCCGCACCGAAATCAGATTGCGTATCCGCAGAAACTCCAGCTTTAATTACTGTGTGGATCCCGGCATTAAAAGACGTGCCGACAGATACCGCTGATTCACCATTAAACGTTCCTGCGCCCGCAGACACCATCATTAAATCACCGGTTTTCACCTGCGGCTGTGAGGCAATGGCAATAGCTGACGCGATCCCTGCATTGGCATCTTTACGGTTGTCTTCAACTTCGTTTTTCAGTGAGCTGAAATGGTTATTGAGCGTATTAATTTGTTGGCTGTTATCCGCTACTCGTTTTTGAGTGGTTGATAACTGCTGATGTGTGTCGGTGGAATCCTGCACCAGGTTTTGAATTTGTTCACCGTAATGAACGCTATCTATCTGTTGTTGTGCCGCCAGCTTACTTACCGCAGTGTTGGTTTTTGTTATATCGCCATGAATTTCTTCCAGTTCTTTTGTGTGGTTCTCGGTAGCAACACTTTGAGATACCGTCGTCATGGTAGAAGAAAGAGCGTCAATTTTTTTCCCTTGCTCCGCAGAAGCGCGCGTGCTGGCTTCACTTTCCGCAGCCAGTTTAGCGTTGACCATTCCCTGATAACGGGCGGCGGTCTGAACATCACCGGTAGCTGCGACCGTTTTTTGTGTGGCTTCGATTTGCTTTTGCTGTTCGGTAATCTGCGTTTGTTGAGCTTCGGCTTGTTGCTGCTGTGCGTTATCCGCAGCGTCCTGACGGGCGTTTACCATGCTTTGATAACGGGCGGTGGTCTGAACGTCACCAGTAGCAGCAACCGTTTTTTGTGTAGCTTCGATTTGCTTTTGCTGTTCGGTAATCTGCGTTTGTTGAGCTTCGGCTTGTTGCTGCTGTGCGTTATCCGCAGCGTCCTGACGGGCGTTTACCATGCTTTGATAACGGGCGGCGGTCTGAACATCACCGGTAGCTGCAACTGTTTTTTGCGTATCGTTAATTTGGTCTTGTTGAGCTCTAAGAATGTTCTTCTGTTCGATAATGTCGTCAGTATTTTTATGAATAGCCGCTTTGCTGGCGTCAATCTCGGTTTGCGCTGACGTAATAGCCTGGTGCGCTTCATTGGCGGTCGACACTGCTGTGTTAGCGGTGGTTTGCGCATTCTGGATGGCTGTATCCTGTGCCGCATCGCGGTCTGCCTGGGTCTGTTCTGGGGAGATATTTTCGCCCGTCTCTGAAGATATATACCCATGCGAAAACAGATAGTCTTGCGCGGCTTCTGTATTTCCAGTACGAATCATGAAGCGTCCAATTTTCTGGTCAACTTCTTCATGTGACATCCCAGGTTGGATTGCCTCCAGTTCTGTCGCTGCCGCCTCAATCGTATCACCCGCAAAGGCAGATGGACTGACAGTAGTAGCAATAACGACAGCCAGTAAAGATATCTTTACAGTTTTCATTCATTTTTTCTCAATCAAAGTAAGTCGCATTTATGTTTCTTATAGCAACATTAATTGTTGTTATAAGAAATATTATGCGTTTCGTATTGATCGAAATCTACGCTGGCATTTGTGTGATGTAAAGCGCGTTTTTATGCGGTGTAAGCGTAAACACTGCCTAATAGAAACTAAAAAAGTTTCCATTAGAAATAAAATGGAAAATCATTTTGTGCCGTTTCTCTGTAAGAAATCGTAAAGACTTGTTTTGATAAGCGAAATAAACTCCGTTTCTGGACTAAACGTGATGCTGTTGCTGATGTATGTTAGAATGCGTTTCTTTGATAAATCTCAATTTTTAAGAGGTTTACGCCAGGCAGGAAAATTAAATGAATGAATTTGAGAAGATTTTTAATGAAATGAATCTGGACAGGGCATTACTCCCTATCCTTTTTCGTTCGAATCGCTCCACGGTGTGGAAGTATTTAAGCGGCGATAGTACGGCTCCTGCCTCTGCTATGTCGCTGATCATGCTGTTGCAGTTGATCCAGAAGAGAAACCCCGATCTGTTAGCCGAATGGTTAACGCTTTCTGATTTCACTATTCCGCCAGAAGTTTACCTGGATCAGCCCGATTACTGGAAAGGGTGGGTGTATACCCAACATAAGGTCAATAAAAACGTCCTGGAATATTTAAAAAAACATTATCCGGATGAAGACCAGAAAGGTATGAATAAAGGCCAGGAAGAGTAAATTACCAATGCCAGATTACATGGTGGATGCGGCCTACGATTCGGGCACAGACTTGTTGGCATGATAAAACGCGTCAGTATCGTATCAGGCATTCGTGCATAATTGCCGGATGCGGCGAGAACGCCTTATCCGGCCTACAATCAGGCACAGACTTCCAGGCATGATAAGACGCGTCAGCGTCGCATCAGGCGATGACCGCACGGATGACCAGCGTTATCCCTTCAATCGCAATCACCTCAACATGCGTACCTGCGCCGAGATCTTCGCTGGCGCTGACCGGCCATGAACTGTCGCCGACGCGCATATGACCGCGTCCGTTGACTAACGGTGATTCCAGCACAAATCGTCTGCCAATCAACTGCTGGCCACGCTGGTTAAGATGGCTGTCGCTGTGCTTTTGTTCACGTACCCGCCGCGACAACCATTTCCACCATAGCCAGGCAGCGAGCAGCGTCAGGACAGCAAACATCACCCCTTGCCATTCCCACCCCAGCGGCAGCAGCCAGACCACCAGGCCAGTAATCACTGCCGCGACACCGCTCCACAACAGATAACCGTTTCCGCCCAGCATCTCGGCAGCCAGCAATAAACCGCCGAGACTCAGCCAGAAAATATGCGGGTGTACTACCAGCAGCTCGATCATGATTTATTTCGCTCGTTGGCGCTGTCTTTCACCAGTTCGGCAATCCCGGCAATCGACCCCATCAGGCTGCTGGCGTCTAATGGCATCATCACCACTTTGCTGTTACTGGACGAACCGATCTGTTGCAACGCTTCGGTGTATTTCTGCGCCACGAAATAGTTCACCGCCTGAATATCACCGGAGGCGATGGCTTCAGACACCATTTGGGTCGCGCGAGCTTCCGCTTCAGCGGAACGTTCACGCGCTT
The DNA here is from genome assembly GCF_002966005.1 of Escherichia sp. MOD1-EC5433. Lineage (NCBI taxonomy): Bacteria > Pseudomonadati > Pseudomonadota > Gammaproteobacteria > Enterobacterales > Enterobacteriaceae > Escherichia > Escherichia sp. MOD1-EC5433. Next base: position 110,629 of record NZ_PTRL01000002.1, read on the forward strand.
CAGCCTGTAAAAACGCCGACTGACGTTCGCCTTCCGCTTTCAGGATTTGCGACTGTTTTTCACCTTCGGCTTTGAGGATTTCCGCCTGACGGATCCCTTCCGCCTCAAGGATGTAAGCGCGTTTGGTACGTTCCGCTTTCATCTGCGCGTTCATCGAAGAGATAAGCTCTGCCGGCGGGCGCACGTCGCGAATTTCAATACGGGTGACTTTAATCCCCCACGGGTTGGTGGCTTCATCGACAATATGCAGCAGGCGCGAGTTAATGCTGTCGCGCTGGGAGAGCATTTCGTCCAGTTCCATTGAGCCAAGCACGGTACGGATGTTGGTCATGGTCAGGTTGATGATTGCCAGCTCCAGATTGCTGACTTCATAAGCGGCGCGCGGGGCATCAATCACCTGAATAAAACAGACTGCGTCGATGGTCACGTTGGCGTTATCTTTCGAGATAACTTCCTGGGAAGGGATATCGAGCACTTGCTCCATCATATTGATCTTGCGACCAATGCGATCCATAAACGGCACCACCAGACTTAGCCCCGGTTGTAGCGTTTTGGTATAGCGACCAAAACGTTCTACCGTCCACTGATAGCCCTGCGGCACGATTTTGACGCCTGCGCCGACAATCACCAGCGCGACAAAAATGAGAATCGGGATAAAGATAAGCATCGGAAAAACCTCCTGTTGTACCGTCCATAATGAGCAAAGTTGCTGCTTGATTAAACAAATTATACCTGATTACTGAAAGGGAGTTCCCCCTTATTCTTGTGGAGGATAAACTGTTTTTATTAAAAATGAGATAAAGGGAACAGCGATGCAGGAAAATAGTCCTTTGCTTCAGCTACAAAACGTAGGATATCTGGCGGGTGATGCGAAGATTCTTAATAACATCAGTTTTTCGCTGCGTGCTGGCGAATTTAAGTTAATTACCGGTTCTTCCGGTTGTGGCAAAAGTACGCTGCTGAAAATTGTTGCTTCATTAATCAGCCCAACCAGCGGAGCATTACTGTTTGAAGGTGAGGATGTCAGCACACTAAAGCCAGAAACCTACCGCCAGCAAGTTTCTTACTGCGCCCAGACGCCAACGCTGTTTGGCGACACGGTATACGATAACCTGATTTTTCCCTGGCAGATCCGTAACCAACAGCCTGATCCGGCTATTTTTCTCGATTTCCTCGAACGCTTCGCCTTGCCGGACACCATTTTGACGAAAAATATCGCCGAACTGTCTGGTGGTGAAAAACAACGCATCTCATTGATTCGTAATCTGCAATTTATGCCAAAGGTATTATTGCTGGATGAAATTACCAGTGCACTGGATGAAAGTAATAAACATAACGTCAACGAGATGATCCACCGTTATGTGCGCGAGCAAAATATTGCCGTGCTGTGGGTGACACACGATAAAGACGAAATTAATCATGCGGATAAAGTGATTACACTGCAACCGCATGCCGGAGAAATGCAGGAAGCACGCTATGAACTCGCATAATATTACTAACGAATCATTAGCACTGGCATTAATGCTGGTGGTGGTGGCAATCTTAATTAGCCATAAAGAAAAACTGGCGCTGGAGAAAGATATTCTCTGGAGCGTCGGGCGAGCGATAATTCAGCTGATTATTGTCGGCTATGTGCTGAAGTATATTTTCAGCGTGGATGATGCCAGCCTGACATTATTGATGGTGTTATTTATCTGCTTTAATGCGGCGTGGAACGCGCAAAAACGCAGTAAATATATTGCTAAAGCTTTTATCTCATCGTTTATTGCCATTACGGTCGGGGCGGGAATTACCCTGGCGGTGCTGATTCTCTCAGGGTCGATTGAATTTATCCCGATGCAGGTGATCCCTATCGCCGGGATGATTGCCGGTAACGCCATGGTAGCGGTGGGGTTGTGTTACAACAATTTAGGGCAACGGGTCATTAGCGAACAGCAACAGATTCAGGAGAAACTGAGTCTTGGCGCGACGCCGAAGCAGGCTTCAGCGATATTGATTCGCGACAGTATTCGCGCGGCTTTAATTCCGACGGTCGATTCAGCAAAAACGGTTGGCTTAGTGAGTTTACCAGGAATGATGTCCGGGCTGATATTTGCCGGGATTGATCCGGTGAAGGCGATTAAATATCAGATTATGGTGACCTTTATGCTGCTCTCAACCGCCAGCTTGTCGACCATTATTGCCTGCTATTTAACCTATCGTAAGTTTTACAATTCGCGCCACCAGTTGGTGGTGACGCAATTGAAGAAGAAATGATGCGATGCCGGATGCGCAGCATCGCATCCGGCGTTGTGGTTCATGTGCCGATCAACGGAATATCAATACAACAATGCATACAGCTGGCGGCGATACTTCGACGCCAGCGCATCACCCGTACCCAGCGCAGCGAGGATCTCCTGGAACGTTTTACGTGTCTGACCGTCTGCGGCGGTGAGATCTTTACGCAGATGCCCGAACAGTAACTCCAGCGCCTCTTCATTGCGCCCAACCTGGTGCAGTTGCAGAGCCAGTTGCGTCGCCAGTGCGGCATCTTCTGGATTCTCCGCCACCTGCTGTTGCAACTGTTGAATTTCCGGCGTATCAGCCGCCTGCTTCAGCAGTTCGATTTGCGCCACCAGCCCCTGGTAGCGGGTGTCCTGATCCTGCAACGGAATGGTTTTCAGCACCGCTTCTGCATCTTCAGAACGGTTCAGCGCAATCAGCGTTTCTGCCAGCAGCAGGCCGATCTCCCCGTTCTGATTCGACAACTGCCAGGCGTCTTTCAGCAATGGCAGGGCGTCGGTGTAATTGCCTTCCTGCATCAGCTGCATCGCCTGCTGCGCTTTCAGCTCTTCTTCGCGCGGCAGTACTTTATCCAGCAGGGCGCGGATCGCCTCTTCCGGTTGCGGTCCCTGGAAGCCGTCTACCGGTTGCCCGTTCTGGAACAGATAAACGGTCGGAATCGCGCGCAGACCAAACTGAGAAGCAATCATCTGCTCAGCGTCACAGTCCAGCTTCGCCAGAATAAATTGCCCGTTGTACTGCGCCGCGAGGCTTTCCAGGATCGGGGTTAACTGCAAACAGTGCTGGCTACGTTCAGACCAAAAATAGAACAGCACCGGAGTGGTCATCGACTGTTCAAGAACCTGTTGCAGGTTAGATTCGTTAATGTTGACAATATTTTCTACGGACATGGAGTCGCTCTCTGTTGTCGATATTTTCTTTGACATGGGGGCTTAAGCGCGCGCTTCAACTCACCCCTGCAATATTTTGTCCATCACGCGCCCCGGCAGCAGGCGCTTAAGCACCATTACTGCCCAGGTCACCAGCGTTACCGGATAGCGCATCTTCGGCTTCTCGCTAATAAAAGCATGGCGCACTTTGGCGACCACCGCTTCAGGCTCCAACGTAAAGCGGGCAGCAATGCCGGGGTTTTCGACCGGTTTATCACTTTGCGTCTGGTTGACGTTGTCGGTAAAGCGAGTACGAATAGGCCCCGGCTCAATGAGGCTGACTTTAATTCCGCTGTGGCGCAGCTCCATGCGCAGTGCGTCTGACCACGCCTCCAGCGCATATTTACTGGCCGCGTAAGCGCCACGACCCGGCGTGGAGATTAATCCCATCACCGATGAGGTCATCACAATACGTCCTTCACCGTGCGGTAACATCGCGGGTAACAGGCGCATGGTGAGCTGGTGTGCGCCGAAAAAGTTGGCGGAAAACTGCTGTTCCATCTGCGCACGGCTGATGGTGGAAAGGGGGCCATACATGCCGAATCCGGCATTGTTAAAGATCCCATACAGACAATTATCGGTCAGGGCGATCACTTCGTCGGCTGCGCGATCAACACTTTCTGGCGAATCCAGATCGATCAACACGCCGGTGAATCCCATGCTGTTCATACGCTCAACATCATCCGGTTTCCGGCAACCAGCCAGCACATGAAAACCCTGGCGTTTTAATTCGAGCGCGCTTTCCAGACCAATTCCACTGGAACATCCGGTAATTAAGACCGATTTTTGCATAACTTTACCTGTCAGGATCTCCGTTGCTTTATGAGTCATGATTTACTAAAGGCTGCAACTGCTTCGCCATCCAGTCGGCAATAAACGGCTGGGCGTCGCGGTTGGGATGAATACCGTCATCCTGCATCCATTGTGGCTTGAGGTAGACCTCTTCCATAAAAAAAGGCAGCAGCGGAACATCAAACTCTTTCGCGAGTTTGGGGTAAATGGCGCTAAAGGCTTCATTATAACGGCGACCATAGTTTGCAGGCAGACGTATTTGCATTAACAATGGTTCAGCGTTGGCGGCTTTGACATCCTGCAAAATCTGGCGCAGCGTTTGCTCGGTTTGCTGTGGCTGAAAACCACGCAATCCATCATTGCCGCCCAGTTCAACCAGCACCCAGCGCGGCTGATGCTGCTTCAGCAGAGCCGGAAGGCGCGCCAGCCCTTGTTGCGAGGTGTCGCCGCTGATGCTGGCATTGACTACCGACGTTTTACTCTGCCACTTATCATTCAACAAGGCAGGCCAGGCCGCGCTGGCAGACATTCGATACCCGGCGCTCAGGCTATCACCCAGAATCAATAACGTGTCCGCTGCGGCGGCACGGAAGGTTAACAGAACCAGGAACAGGAAGGGCAAATGCCAGCGGAAAACATTGTTGAAGTTCATCATCTTAAGAAGTCCGTCGGTCAGGGGGAGCATGAACTCTCCATCCTCACCGGAGTTGAGCTGGTTGTCAAACGTGGCGAGACCATCGCACTGGTGGGCGAGTCGGGATCGGGTAAGTCAACCTTGCTGGCGATCCTCGCCGGGCTGGATGACGGCAGCAGTGGCGAAGTGAGTCTGGTGGGACAACCGCTACATAATATGGACGAAGAAGCGCGGGCAAAGTTGCGCGCGAAGCACGTAGGCTTTGTTTTTCAGTCATTTATGTTAATCCCTACTCTTAATGCGCTGGAAAACGTCGAGCTTCCGGCGCTGCTGCGCGGTGAGAGTAGCGTGGAAAGTCGTAACGGAGCGAAAGCGTTGCTCGAACAGTTAGGGCTGGGTAAACGTCTTGATCATCTTCCGGCACAGCTTTCCGGCGGTGAACAGCAACGAGTGGCGCTGGCACGAGCCTTTAACGGTCGACCTGATGTGCTGTTTGCCGACGAACCCACCGGCAACCTTGACCGCCAGACGGGCGATAAAATTGCCGACCTGCTGTTTTCCCTCAACCGTGAACATGGCACCACGTTGATTATGGTGACCCACGACCTGCAACTGGCGGCACGCTGCGACCGCTGCTTACGGCTGGTGAACGGGCAGTTGCAGGAGGAAGCATGATTGCACGTTGGTTCTGGCGCGAATGGCGCTCGCCGTCGCTATTAATTGTCTGGCTGGCGCTAAGCCTGGCGGTGGCCTGCGTGCTGGCGCTGGGCAATATTAGCGATCGCATGGAGAAAGGTTTAAGCCAGCAAAGCCGTGAGTTTATGGCGGGCGATCGGGCGTTGCGCAGTTCGCGCGAAGTGCCGCAAGCGTGGCTGGAGGAAGCGCAAAAGCGCGGCCTGAAAGTCGGCAAGCAGCTGACTTTCGCCACCATGACATTTGCAGGCGATACACCGCAGCTGGCGAACGTCAAAGCGGTGGATGATATCTACCCGATGTATGGCGATCTGCAAACTAATCCCCCTGGCCTGAAACCGCAGGCGGGCAGCGTATTGCTGGCCCCACGCCTGATGGCACTGCTTAACCTGAAAACGGGCGACACCATTGACGTGGGCGATGCCACCTTGCGGATTGCCGGAGAAGTGATTCAGGAACCGGATTCCGGTTTTAACCCCTTCCAGATGGCTCCGCGTCTGATGATGAATCTGGCGGATGTCGATAAAACCGGAGCCGTGCAGCCGGGAAGTCGGGTCACCTGGCGCTATAAATTCGGCGGCAACGAGAACCAGCTCGATGGCTATGAGAAATGGCTGTTACCCCAGCTTAAACCTGAACAACGCTGGTACGGGCTGGAACAGGACGAAGGCGCTCTGGGGCGTTCGATGGAACGCTCGCAACAGTTCCTGCTGCTTTCGGCGCTGCTGACCTTGCTGCTGGCGGTGGCGGCGGTCGCGGTGGCGATGAATCATTACTGTCGCAGTCGCTACGACCTGGTGGCGATCCTCAAAACGCTGGGGGCAGGGCGAGCGCAACTGCGTAAGCTGATTGTCGGCCAGTGGTTAATGGTGCTGGTGCTTTCAGCCGTTACCGGTGGTGCGATAGGCCTGTTGTTCGAAAACGTGTTGATGGTACTGCTCAAGCCCGTTCTGCCTGCCGCACTACCACCTGCCAGCTTCTGGCCGTGGCTGTGGGCGCTCGGCACCATGACGGTCATCTCGCTACTGGTGGGGCTGCGACCGTACCACCTGTTGCTGGCAACGCAGCCTTTACGCGTATTACGTAATGATGTGGTAGCGAACGTCTGGCCGCTGAAGTTTTATCTGCCGATTGTCAGTGTGGTGGTTGTGCTGCTGCTCGCCGGATTAATGGGTGGCAGTATGCTGCTCTGGGCGGTGCTGGCGGGCGCGGTAGTGCTGGCTTTGCTGTGCGGTGTGCTGGGCTGGATGCTGCTGAATGTACTTCGCCGCATGACGCTGAAATCGCTACCTCTGCGCCTGGCGGTTAGCCGCCTGTTACGTCAGCCGTGGTCAACGTTAAGCCAGCTCTCGGCATTTTCGCTCTCCTTTATGCTGCTGGCACTACTGCTGGTGCTGCGTGGCGATCTGCTCGACCGCTGGCAACAGCAGTTACCGCCAGAAAGCCCGAACTACTTTTTAATCAACATCGCCACAGAACAGGTTATGCCGCTAAAAGCGTTCCTCGCGGAACATCAAATAGTCCCGGAATCGTTTTATCCGGTGGTGCGGGCGCGGCTGACGGCGATTAACGGCAAGCCGACAGAAGGCAATGAAGATGAGGCGCTCAACCGCGAACTCAACCTCACCTGGCAAAATACGCGGCCCGATCATAACCCGATTGTCGCCGGTAACTGGCCGCCAAAAGCCGATGAAGTGTCGATGGAAGAGGGGCTGGCGAAACGCTTAAACGTTGCCCTCGGCGATACCGTGACTTTTATGGGCGATACCCAGGAGTTCCGCGCCAAAGTAACCAGCCTGCGCAAAGTGGGCTGGGAAAGCCTGCGGCCTAATTTCTATTTTATTTTCTCGGAAGGGGCGCTGGACGGGCAGCCGCAAAGCTGGCTCACCAGTTTCCGCTGGGAGAACGGCAACGGCATGTTGACGCAACTCAACCGCCAGTTCCCGACCATTAGCCTGTTAGACATTGGCGCGATTTTAAAACAGGTCGGCCAGGTGCTGGAGCAGGTAAGTCGGGCGCTGGAAGTGATGGTAGTGCTGGTCACCGCCTGCGGTATGTTGCTGTTGCTGGCACAGGTGCAGGTGGGAATGCGTCAGCGCCATCAGGAGCTGGTGGTGTGGCGCACACTCGGTGCGGGCAAAAAACTGCTGCGCACGACATTGTGGTGTGAGTTCGCCATGCTCGGGTTTGTTTCTGGACTAGTGGCTGCAATCGGCGCGGAAACGGCGCTGGCAGTACTGCAATCGAAAGTGTTTGATTTCCCGTGGGAGCCAGACTGGCGATTGTGGATTGTGCTGCCGTGCAGCGGTGCGTTGCTGCTGTCGCTTTTCGGCGGCTGGCTGGGGGCGCGACTGGTTAAGGGTAAGGCGCTGTTCAGGCAGTTTGCGGGGTGATGACAGGCGTTAGATTGCCTGATGCGCTACGCCTTATCTGGTCTGCGAAGATCGTGCAATATATTGATTTTGCAAGATTGTGTAGGTCAGATTAGGCGTTCACGCCGCATCCGGCGTGAACAGCGCGTACAGAATACCCCTCATCACTGCGCCTTAACCCACTCCATCACTTCCGCCCACTCACCGCGAAAGACAACTTTTTCTGCTTTTTTCTCAAGCTGATAGCGATACATCGGGTCGTAATACTCTTCAAGTAACGGCACCAGCCAGGCCAGATGACCGTCGGTGCTGCCGGTTGCGAGTTGCGTTGCCAGCGCCGCATCCAGTCGGGCAGCCAGTTCGTTATATCGTTGTAGCCCCAGCCGACGCTTAATCCCCGAAAGTCCGTGATGCAGGTACTCGCAATACTCTTGCCAGCCCTGTTCGTCGCCGTACACGTGGGTAAAATCATGATGCATACGCAAGAAATATTCTTCGTTCAGACGTTCAAGACGGATCTCAAACGGGTCTTCCACCACGGCAATCGCCGCCTGGGTCATTCGCTCGCGCAGACATTCCGGCAGGTGATTAGAACCAATCATCCGGCTTTCATCTTCCAGTACCCACAGGCGTAGATCCTGACGGGCGTCGGTTTTTAGCATTTCGGCAGCTAGCAGGTTTTCAAAACTCGCCTGGCTAAGTTGCGGTTGCAACGTACGACCAAAAGCAGAGCCGCGATGACGCGCCAGCCCTTCCAGATCGATACCGTTCGGCTGTTGCTGCACTAACAGCGTTTTACCACTGCCGGTACAACCGCCAATCAGTACTATCGGTTTTTGTGACAGTTCAATGGTCGCCTGAATCGCGGCCTGGCGCAGTGCCTTATAACCGCCTTCCACCAGCGGATAATCAATTCCCGCTTCATGCAGCCAGCGTTGCACAATATGTGAACGTTGACCGCCACGGGCGCAGCAGAGAATACCTTGCGGATTTTGCAGGCACGCTGCCCGCCAGGCGTCCATGCGCTGCTGACGAATTTCACCCGCCACCAGTTTATGCCCCAGCGCCAGCGCCGCGTCTGACCCTTGCTGTTTATAGCAGGTGCCAACGGCGGCGCGTTCATCGTTATTCATTAACGGCAGGTTGATAGCGGCGGGCATTGCGCCTTGCTCAAACTCGATGGGGGCGCGAACATCAATAATGGGCGTATCAGCAATCAGCAGGGCACGATAGTCCTGTTCCGTGTATCTCTCTTGCATAGTTAAAAGTGAACCTCAAATCAGCTTGCGCGCTATTTTACGCGCCAACGCGCGAGGAAACTTGATTTTTAACTGTGTGAGTTGCCGAAAATTTCTAAAAATCCGCTGATTTCTGGTCTGCGCTGGGTAAACAAGGTCACAATATCTTCTACCGCTTTGCCGCTACCAAATTTGCGCCATGCCAGACTCAATGGCGAAGGAGGGCGCATCGTTGGAATGACCCGGCTGACCAGTTGTTGATTATCGATCATTGACTGGCAAAGTGATTTTGGCAAAAAACCGATACCAACGCCCGCCAGATGGGCAGCGATTTTCGTCTCCATGTCCGGAACGAGAATCTCTTTTTGCCCCGGCAATCGCCAGGCGACTCGCTTGGTTAAGGTGCGGGCGCTGTCTTCAATATTGACCGCCGGAAAGCGCCGCAACTGCGCTTCTGTTAGCGGCTCTTCAACGTTCGCTAGCGGATGATCCGCCGCCATGACAAAGCGCCATTGCACCGATCCTAAGGGATCAAGACTAAAGGTATTTGCCAGCGCCTCAGTTCCCGTGACGCCGATAGCCAGCGAAAAACCTTCGTACAATAGCGAGTCCCAGACGCCCATATAGATTTGTCGGGAGATGTGAAACTGGGTAAACGGGTAACGTTCATTCAGCCACGCCAGCAACTGGGCGACGGCCTGGGAGTTGTAGAGCAGGTTGTTGATGACAATATTCACCTGGCGTTCCACGCCATCATTCACCTGTTGCAGCTCGCTGGGCATACTTTCCAGCCAGCTCAGCCAGTCTCTGGCCTGACAAAGCAGATGCTCGCCAGCCGCTGTCAATGTCACGCTGCGAGTGGTGCGGAAAAACAGTGCCACCCCGGTATTTTCTTCCAGAAGTTTAATGCGATAACTGATGGTCGCCGTGGTTTTACATAATCGTTCTGCCGCTTTTGAAAAACTTCCTGTTTCAGCAACCGCAATGAAAGTACGCAAGGTTTCTGGATCGAACATCTTCAGGTATCCCCTTTTTAAATCAGCGAGTTGCGTGATTTTCTGTCCTTTGATTTACCTGTATTTTTACATGATAACCCTGCGTGATTTGTGGGCTAAATCTAGTTTTGGAAAAATATTCCAACTTTTGTGTTGATGTTGTTCTCTTAAGGTTTTAGATTGCCTGTTATTGAAACCAAGCTGACCGGTCGGCGCTGGTTGAACGGAATTATGTTACAAGGACAAAAAGATGAAACTTCAGGTATTACCGTTAAGTCAGGAAGCCTTCAGTGCTTATGGCGACGTAATCGAAACGCAGCAACGGGATTTTTTCCATATTAACAATGGACTGGTGGAGCGTTATCACGATTTGGCGCTGGTTGAGATTCTTGAGCAAGACCGTACGCTTATCAGCATTAACCGCGCGCAACCGGCGAATCTGCCGCTGACCATTCATGAACTTGAGCGTCATCCGCTGGGCACTCAGGCGTTTATCCCGATGAAAGGCGAAGCGTTTGTGGTGGTCGTGGCGTTAGGCGATGAAACTCCAGATCTGTCAACGCTGCGGGCGTTTATCACCAACGGTGAGCAGGGCGTGAATTACCATCGTAATGTCTGGCATCACCCGCTTTTCGCCTGGCAGCGAGTCACTGATTTTCTGACCATCGATCGCGGCGGCAGCGACAACTGTGATGTTGAAAGTATTCCTGAACAGGAACTCTGTTTTGCGTGACGCCTGAAACCGACTTGCATAAGATAAACGAATTGTTCATTGTTTATGCTCACTTGTAGGTCGGAGTTAACGTAGGTATGACGGAAGTTAGACGGCGCGGCAGGCCAGGACAGGCGGAGCCTGTGGCACAGAAGGGCGCACAGGCGTTAGAGCGGGGAATTGCGATTCTGCAATATCTGGAAAAAAGTGGGGGAAGTTCGTCGGTTAGCGATATTTCTCTCAATCTGGATTTGCCGCTCTCCACGACCTTTCGCCTGCTGAAGGTTTTACAGGCTGCAGATTTTGTCTACCAGGACAGTCAGTTAGGCTGGTGGCATATAGGATTAGGTGTCTTTAACGTCGGAGCGGCGTACATCCATAACCGCGATGTCCTCTCCGTCGCCGGGCCGTTTATGCGCCGCCTGATGTTGCTTTCCGGCGAGACGGTCAATGTCGCGATTCGTAACGGCAATGAAGCGGTATTAATTGGTCAGTTAGAGTGTAAATCGATGGTCAGGATGTGTGCGCCGCTGGGCAGTCGTCTGCCGTTACATGCTTCCGGCGCAGGCAAGGCGCTGCTTTATCCGCTGGCGGAAGAGGAGCTGATGAGCATCATCCTGCAAACCGGTTTGCAGCAGTTTACGCCAACTACGCTTGTGGATATGCCCACCTTGCTGAAGGATCTGGAACAAGCGCGTGAACTGGGCTATACCGTAGATAAAGAAGAGCATGTTGTTGGCCTGAATTGCATAGCTTCAGCAATTTATGATGATGTGGGTAGTGTTGTTGCTGCTATCTCCATCTCCGGGCCTTCATCAAGACTGACAGAAGATCGTTTTGTCAGTCAGGGTGAGCTGGTAAGAGACACCGCCCGCGATATCAGCACGGCGTTGGGACTGAAAGCACATCCATAGTGTCTGTCGCATCCCGCTCTGCGGAGCGGGTTTTTTTGACAAAATTTGAAAGTTGGAAAATTTTTCCAATTAATAGAGGTAGGAATAAAATGGCAAAAATGAGAGCCGTTGACGCGGCAATGTATGTGCTGGAGAAAGAAGGTATCACCACCGCCTTCGGCGTTCCGGGAGCAGCAATCAATCCTTTCTACTCAGCGATGCGTAAGCACGGCGGTATTCGTCACATTCTGGCGCGTCACGTGGAAGGTGCGTCGCACATGGCGGAAGGCTACACCCGCGCAACGGCAGGGAATATCGGCGTATGTCTGGGAACCTCGGGACCAGCAGGCACTGACATGATCACTGCGCTCTATTCCGCTTCTGCTGATTCCATTCCTATTTTGTGCATTACCGGTCAGGCTCCGCGCGCCCGTCTGCATAAAGAAGATTTCCAGGCCGTTGATATTGAAGCAATCGCCAAGCCGGTCAGTAAAATGGCGGTTACAGTACGTGAAGCGGCGCTGGTGCCTCGTGTGCTGCAACAGGCATTTCACCTGATGCGTTCTGGTCGTCCGGGGCCGGTACTGGTGGATTTACCGTTCGACGTACAGGTTGCGGAAATCGAGTTTGATCCTGACATGTACGAACCGCTGCCGGTCTACAAACCTGCTGCCAGCCGTATGCAGATCGAAAAAGCTGTAGAAATGTTAATCCAGGCCGAGCGTCCAGTGATCGTTGCCGGGGGCGGGGTTATCAACGCCGATGCTGCCGCGCTGTTACAACAGTTTGCCGAACTGACCAGCGTTCCGGTGATCCCAACGCTGATGGGCTGGGGCTGTATCCCGGACGATCATGAACTGATGGCCGGGATGGTGGGTCTGCAAACCGCACATCGTTACGGTAACGCAACGCTACTGGCGTCCGACATGGTGTTTGGTATCGGTAACCGTTTTGCGAACCGTCATACCGGTTCGGTAGAGAAATACACCGAAGGGCGCAAAATCGTTCATATCGATATTGAGCCGACGCAAATTGGCCGCGTACTGTGCCCGGATCTGGGTATTGTCTCCGACGCCAAAGCGGCACTGACGCTGCTGGTTGAAGTGGCGCAGGAGATGCAAAAAGCCGGTCGTCTGCCGTGCCGTAAAGAGTGGGTCGCCGACTGCCAGCAACGCAAACGTACTTTGCTGCGTAAAACTCACTTCGACAACGTGCCGGTGAAACCGCAGCGCGTGTATGAAGAGATGAACAAAGCCTTTGGTCGCGATGTTTGCTATGTCACCACAATCGGCCTGTCACAAATTGCTGCGGCGCAAATGCTGCATGTCTTTAAAGACCGTCACTGGATCAACTGTGGTCAGGCAGGCCCGCTGGGCTGGACCATTCCGGCGGCGCTGGGTGTGTGTGCTGCTGATCCAGAGCGTAATGTGGTGGCGATTTCCGGTGACTTCGACTTCCAGTTCCTGATTGAAGAATTAGCCGTTGGCGCCCAGTTCAACATTCCGTACATCCATGTGCTGGTCAATAACGCTTATCTCGGCCTGATTCGTCAGTCGCAGCGCGCATTTGATATGGATTACTGCGTACAGCTCGCGTTTGAAAATATTAACTCCAGTGATGTGAACGGTTACGGCGTTGACCACGTGAAAGTGGCGGAAGGTTTAGGCTGTAAAGCGATTCGCGTTTTCAAACCGGAAGATATTGCTCCGGCCTTTGAACAAGCGAAAGTCTTAATGAATCAGTACCGTGTCCCGGTGGTGGTAGAAATTATGCTGGAGCGAGTAACCAATATTTCTATGGGTAGCGAACTGGATAACGTCATGGAATTTGAAGATATCGCCGATAACGCAGCGGACGCGCCGACTGAAACCTGCTTCATGCACTATGAATAAGGGAGATAAATAATGTTACGTTTCTCTGCTAATTTATCGATGTTATTTGGCGAATATGATTTTCTCGCCCGTTTTGAGAAAGCCGCGCAGTGTGGTTTTCGCGGCGTTGAATTTATGTTTCCTTATGACTACGACATTGAAGAATTAAAACAGGTGCTGGCGAGTAATAAACTCGAGCATACGCTGCATAATTTACCTGCGGGTGACTGGGCGGCGGGCGAGCGGGGTATTGCCTGTATTCCTGGCCGTGAAGAAGAGTTTCGTGATGGCGTAGCAGCGGCGATTCGTTATGCTCGTGCGCTGGGTAATAAAAAAATTAACTGTCTCGTCGGTAAAACTCCGGCGGGTTTCAGCAGTGAACAGATTCACGCAACGCTTGTGGAAAACCTGCGTTATGCCGCGAATATGTTGATGAAAGAAGATATTTTATTACTGATTGAGCCTATCAACCATTTTGATATTCCTGGTTTCCATCTCACCGGAACTCAACAGGCGCTGAAACTGATTGATGATGTAGGCTGCTGCAATTTGAAAATTCAGTATGACATTTATCACATGCAGCGGATGGAAGGTGAATTAACCAACACCATGACCCAATGGGCCGATAAAATTGGACATATGCAAATTGCCGATAATCCACATCGTGGCGAACCGGGAACCGGAGAAATTAATTACGATTATCTCTTTAAGGTAATTGAAAATTCTGACTACAACGGTTGGGTTGGCTGTGAATATAAACCCCAAACCACCACGGAAGCCGGTTTAGGCTGGATGAAACCGTACCGTTAAAACGTAACGCTGTTCAGACAATGCTTTTTTAGGCCGCTACGTCGGCAGGGGATCGTGTTGTCTGCATTCAGGAATACCGATATTTAAAAGAGGTTAATTATGAAACTGGGATTTATTGGCTTAGGCATTATGGGTACTCCGATGGCCATTAATCTGGCGCGCGCCGGTCATCAACTGCATGTCACAACCATCGGTCCGGTGGCTGACGAATTACTGTCTCTCGGTGCCGTCGGTGTTGAAACTTCGCGCAAGGTAACAGAAGCGTCAGACATCATTTTTATTATGGTGCCGGATACGCCGCACGTTGAAGAAGTGCTGTTTGGTGAAAATGGTTGTACTAAAGCCTCGCTGAAGGGCAAAACCATTGTTGATATGAGTTCCATTTCACCGATTGAAACTAAACGTTTCGCCCGTCAGGTGAATGAACTGGGCGGCGATTATCTCGACGCGCCAGTCTCCGGCGGCGAAATCGGCGCCCGTGAAGGGACATTGTCAATTATGGTTGGCGGTGACGAAGCGGTATTTGAACGTGTTAAACCGCTGTTTGAACTGCTCGGTAAAAATATCACCCTCGTGGGCGGTAACGGCGACGGTCAGACCTGTAAAGTAGCAAACCAGATTATCGTGGCGCTCAATATTGAAGCGGTTTCTGAAGCCCTGCTGTTTGCTTCAAAAGCCGGTGCCGATCCGGTGCGTGTGCGGCAGGCGCTGATGGGCGGCTTTGCTTCCTCGCGCATTCTGGAAGTTCACGGTGAGCGCATGATTAAACGTACCTTTAATCCGGGCTTCAAAATCGCTCTGCACCAGAAAGATCTCAACCTGGCGCTGCAAAGTGCGAAAGCACTGGCGCTGAATCTGCCAAACACCGCAACCTGCCAGGAGTTATTTAATACCTGTGCGGCAAACGGCGGCAGCCAGTTGGATCACTCTGCGTTAGTGCAGGCGCTGGAGTTAATGGCGAATCATAAACTCGCCTGATAAAAAGGCATCGTTGCCGATGAAGCCTCGATGCCTGCAATAAAAATGGCCGATATCAAATAATTGATTCGGCCAGCAGTAAAAAAAGAAAGCAGCCAACGACGTTGCTTCAGTATTAAAAAAACTATTTTTTATTTTATTAGTTCCTCATAGCTAGATTAAAACAGCGTTATTCGATACGTGAAATTAAGAGGGATTTATGGAACATCAGAGAAAACTATTCCAGCAACGCGGATATAGCGAAGATTTATTACCGAAAACGCAAAATCAACGTACCTGGAAAACATTTAACTACTTTACCTTATGGATGGGTTCGGTTCATAACGTTCCCAATTATGTAATGGTCGGCGGCTTTTTTATTCTCGGCTTGTCTACCTTTAGTATTATGCTGGCAATTATCCTTAGCGCCTTTTTTATAGCTGCTGTAATGGTATTAAACGGTGCTGCGGGCAGTAAATACGGCGTACCTTTTGCTATGATCCTGCGAGCTTCTTATGGCGTGCGTGGCGCACTGTTTCCCGGACTATTAAGAGGCGGGATTGCCGCCATTATGTGGTTTGGTTTGCAGTGTTATGCCGGATCGCTGGCGTTTTTGATTCTGATTGGCAAAATCTGGCCGGGATTTTTAACTCTCGGTGGTGATTTCACTCTGTTAGGGCTTTCGCTGCCCGGCTTGATTACCTTCTTGCTCTTCTGGCTGGTGAACGTCGGTATCGGCTTCGGTGGCGGCAAAGTATTAAATAAATTCACCGCTATTCTTAACCCGTGCATCTATATCGTTTTCGGCGGCATGGCGATTTGGGCGATTTCGCTGGTAGGGATTGGTCCAATCCTCGACTACATCCCGAGCGGTATTCAGAAAGCAGAAAATAGTGGCTTCCTGTTCCTGGTGGTGATTAACGCGGTGGTTGCGGTATGGGCGGCACCAGCAGTTAGCGCATCCGACTTTACGCAAAACGCCCACTCGTTTCGTGAGCAGGCGCTGGGGCAAACGCTGGGTTTAGTGGTTGCTTATATCCTGTTTGCGGTCGCTGGGGTGAGTATTATTGCCGGAGCCAGTATTCATTACGGCGCGGATACCTGGAACGTGCTGGATATTGTTCAGCGTTGGGACAGCCTGTTTGCCTCGTTCTTTGCGGTACTGGTTATTCTGATGACGACCATTTCCACGAACGCCACCGGTAATATTATTCCGGCCGGTTATCAGATTGCCGCTATTGCACCGACGAAACTGACCTATAAAAACGGCGTACTGATTGCCAGTATTATCAGCCTGCTGATCTGTCCGTGGAAATTAATGGAGAATCAGGACAGTATTTATCTGTTCCTCGATATTATCGGTGGGATGCTGGGTCCAGTAATTGGCGTGATGATGGCGCATTATTTCGTGGTCATGCGCGGGCAAATTAATCTCGATGAGCTGTACACCGCAGCAGGTGATTTTAAATATTACGATAACGGTTTTAACCTCACGGCATTCTCAGTAACTCTGGTTGCGGTTATTTTATCTCTCGGCGGTAAATTTATTCCGGTCATGGAACCGTTATCGCGTGTTTCATGGTTTGTTGGCGTTATCGTCGCCTTTGCGGCCTACGCCTTATTAAAGAAACGCACAGCAGTAGAAAAAACAGGAGAGCAAAAAGTCACAGGTTAATTAATCCCGATATTGAACATTGAGTTAAAAAAAATCTGTATTTTACAAGGAGTTTGTTATGTCTTTTGATTTAATTATTAAAAACGGCACCGTCATTTTAGAAAACGAAGCTCGTGTTGTAGATATTGCCGTTAAAGGCGGAAAAATTGCCGCTATCGGTCAGGATCTGGGCGATGCAAAAGAAGTTATGGATGCGTCTGGTCTGGTCGTTTCTCCGGGTATGGTCGATGCGCACAGCCATATTTCTGAACCGGGTCGTAGCCACTGGGAAGGTTATGAAACCGGCACTCGCGCAGCGGCAAAAGGCGGTATCACCACCATGATCGAAATGCCGCTCAACCAGTTGCCAGCAACCGTTGACCGCGCATCGATTGAACTGAAGTTCGACGCCGCTAAAGGTAAGTTGACTGTCGATGCGGCACAACTGGGTGGCCTGGTGTCTTACAACATCGACCGTCTGCACGAGCTGGATGAAGTGGGCGTTGTCGGCTTCAAATGCTTCGTTGCGACCTGTGGCGATCGTGGTATCGACAACGACTTTCGTGACGTAAACGACTGGCAGTTCTTCAAAGGCGCGCAGAAGCTGGGCGAAATGGGGCAGCCGGTGCTGGTGCACTGCGAAAACGCCCTGATCTGTGATGAGCTGGGCGAAGAAGCGAAACGTGAAGGTCGCGTAACCGCACATGACTATGTGGCATCTCGTCCGGTATTTACCGAAGTGGAAGCGATTCGCCGCGTATTGTACCTGGCGAAAGTTGCCGGTTGTCGTCTGCACGTTTGCCACATCAGCAGCCCGGAAGGTGTTGAAGAAGTGACTCGTGCTCGTCAGGAAGGTCAGGATGTTACCTGTGAATCCTGTCCGCACTACTTTGTTCTGGATACCGATCAGTTCGAAGAAATTGGCACCCTGGCGAAGTGTTCACCGCCGATCCGCGATCTGGAAAACCAGAAAGGCATGTGGGAAAAACTGTTTAACGGTGAAATCGACTGCCTGGTTTCCGACCACTCTCCATGCCCGCCGGAAATGAAAGCTGGCAACATCATGAAAGCATGGGGCGGTATCGCCGGTCTGCAAAGCTGCATGGACGTTATGTTCGATGAAGCGGTACAGAAACGCGGTATGTCTCTGGCAATGTTTGGCAAATTAATGGCGACTAATGCAGCAGATATTTTCGGTCTGCAGCAAAAAGGTCGTATTGCCCCAGGAAAAGATGCCGACTTTGTCTTCATTCAGCCGAATAGCAGCTATGTTCTTACCAATGACGATTTGGAATATCGCCACAAAGTCAGTCCGTATGTTGGCCGTACCATTGGCGCGCGTATCACGAAAACCATCTTACGTGGTGATGTGATTTACGACATCGAACAGGGCTTCCCTGTTGCGCCGAAAGGTCAATTTATCCTTAAACATCAGCAGTAATCTGGCCCCAGCAATGCCCGCCTTCGCGGCGGGCATTCTCCGGTTAAGGTGTGTTTATGTTCAATTTTGCAGTCAGCCGCGAAAGCCTGTTATCAGGATTTCAGTGGTTTTTCTTTATTTTTTGCAACACGGTTGTGGTTCCTCCTACGCTGCTTTCGGCTTTTCAGTTGCCGCAAAGTAGTCTGCTTACGCTCACCCAATATGCTTTTCTTGCTACTGCGCTGGCCTGCTTCGCCCAGGCGTTCTGCGGTCATCGTCGCGCTATTATGGAAGGGCCGGGCGGCCTGTGGTGGGGAACCATCCTCACTATCACTCTTGGCGAAGCATCGCGCGGAACGCCTGTCAACGATATCGCCACCAGTCTGGCGGTGGGCATTGCGATTTCCGGCGTACTGACGATATTGATTGGACTTAGTGGATTAGGTCATCGCCTGGCGCGGTTATTTACTCCGACGGTGATGGTGCTGTTTATGCTGATGCTGGGCGCACAGCTGACCAGTATCTTTTTTAAGGGGATGCTTGGGCTGCCATTTGGCATTGCCGACCCGAATTTTAAAATTCAGCTTGCGCCATTCGCGCTCGCGGTGGCGGTGATGTGCCTGGTGCTGGCGATGATTATCTTCCTGCCGCAACGTTTTGCCCGTTATGGCCTGCTGGTCGGTACAATAACCGGCTGGTTGTTGTGGTACTTTTGCTTTCCATCCTCGCACTCGCTTTCCGGGGAATTGCACTGGCAGTGGTTTCCGCTCGGCAGTGGCGGTGCTTTGTCGCCGGGGATTATTCTGACGGCGGTGATTACCGGGCTTGTGAATATCAGCAATACCTACGGTGCGATTCGCGGTACGGATGTTTTTTATCCGCAACAGGGCGCTGGAAATACGCGTTATCGGCGCAGCTTTGTGGCGACCGGATTTATGACGCTGATAACCGTGCCGCTGGCGGTAATTCCATTTTCACCGTTTGTTTCATCCATTGGTTTATTAACCCAGACCGGCGATTACACGCGGCGTTCGTTTATTTATGGCAGCGTTATTTGCCTGCTGGTGGCGCTGGTTCCGGCACTCACGCGACTGTTTTGTAGTATCCCTTTACCGGTGAGTAGCGCGGTCATGCTGGTTTCTTATCTACCTTTACTCTTTTCCGCGCTGGTGTTTAGTCAGCAAATAACCTTTACCGCTCGCAATATTTATCGACTCGCATTGCCGTTATTTGTTGGCATATTTTTAATGGCATTACCGCCTGTGTATCTGCAGGACCTTCCATTAACGCTTCGTCCTCTGCTCAGTAACGGCTTACTGGTCGGAATTTTACTGGCTGTTCTTATGGATAATCTTATTCCGTGGGAACGCATCAAATAATTTGTTGAAAAAAGGATTGATAATGAAAATTGTCATTGCGCCAGACTCGTTTAAAGAGAGCTTAAGTGCAGAAAAATGTTGTCAGGCAATTAAAGCCGGGTTTTCGACCCTCTTTCCCGATGCGCAATATATCTGTTTGCCGATAGCGGATGGCGGCGAAGGTACGGTGGATGCGATGGTCGCCGCGACGGGCGGCAACATCGTGACGCTTGAAGTCTGTGGGCCGATGGGCGAAAAAGTGAATGCTTTTTATGGTCTTACCGGCGACGGGAAAACGGCGGTGATTGAGATGGCGGCGGCAAGTGGCCTGATGCTGGTCGCGCCCGAACAGCGTAATCCGTTGCTGGCGTCAAGTTATGGCACCGGCGAGCTGATTCGCCATGCGCTCGATAGCGGCATTCGCCATATTATTCTCGGCATTGGTGGCAGCGCGACGGTGGACGGCGGTATGGGCATGGCGCAGGCGCTCGGTGTGCGTTTCATTGATGCCGACGGTCAGGCGCTGGCGGCAAACGGTGGCAATTTAGCGCGAGTGGCAAGCATTGAGATGGAGGAATGCGATCCGCGTCTGGCGAGCTGCCATATTGAAGTGGCGTGCGATGTCGATAACCCGCTGGTAGGGGCACGCGGCGCGGCGGCGGTGTTTGGTCCGCAAAAAGGGGCAACGCCGGAAATGGTCGAAGAGCTGGAGCAGGGGCTGCAAAATTTCGCCCGTGTTTTGCAGCAGCAAACGGAAATCAATGTCTGTCAGATGGCGGGCGGCGGCGCAGCGGGCGGTATGGGTATTGCGGCGGCGGTGTTCCTCAATGCGGATATTAAACCGGGTATTGAGATTGTACTGCGGGCGGTCAACCTGGAGCAGGCGGTGCAGGGAGCGGCACTGGTGATCACCGGGGAAGGGCGCATTGATTCACAAACGGCAGGCGGTAAAGCGCCGCTGGGCGTGGCGTCGGTGGCGAAGCAGTTTAATGTACCGGTGATTGGGATTGCTGGCGTATTGGGTGATGGCGTGGAAGTGGTGCACCAGTACGGTATCGACGCGGTATTCAGCATTCTGCCGCGTCTGGCACCTTTAGCCGAAGTGCTCGCCAGTGGTGAAGCCAATCTCTTCAACTGCGCGCGTAATATTGCCTGCGCCATTAAAATAGGTCAGGGAATTAAACTCTGATTCTTACCTTTAAAGCGGATGCGATTTATTTCGCATCTTTTTTTACCTGAATTTATCGCAAAAAAAGCCACGGTATAAACCGTGGCAAAATCCAACATAGCTAAAAATAATCAGGCGAGCGGTATGACTTAAATCTCTACGTCGCGGTTGCAATCTTTCGAGTAAATATAGCTGAACGCTTCACCACGCCCTACGCCATAACCAGCCTGTAAAGAATAAGCGCCCATAAAGATGTAATCGCCTTTTTTCACCGGGATCCAGTTATTGTCGAGGTTATAAACCCCCTGACCGGAAAGAATATAGGCACCGTGTTCCTGAACATGTGTTTCGATATAACCATGGCTGGCACCTGGCGCAAAAGAGAGGATATGCATGTTCATATCAAAACCTAACTCTTTGGGCAGAAAATCCAGCAGAATAACATCGTCCATGCCTTCATAATGAATGCGTTCCAGTTCGCTGGCATTGCCAGAAACCAGCCACGGCGCATGACCTTCTACCGGAACATAGCGGCGCTTATATAAAAAGATTTGGCTGTCTTCGGCCTGGGCATTAACAAACGTCATTAAGGAGCCTGGTGGGCAATAAAGATAACCCCCTTCGCTTAAGGCAAATGTTTTTCCTTCGGCTTCGGCAGTGATATTTCCAGAAATGACATACAGGAACGTTTCAATTCCTTCACCGCCGAATCCCTGCTGATTACCGCCATTTTGATGCAGCGTCACCAGATAATCGACAAACGTAGCGCCCAGCTTTGGCGTGGACAGGATTGTCGCGTCACAATTCTCAAATCCCGGAATAATATTTTTTACCAGGCCGTCTGGCGTTAACAGCGCGAAATTACCGTGTTTCACAATCGCGCGGTTAGCCAGTAAATCATCGCGGTAACCGGTGACGTTATTTAAATATCCCATTTATAACTCCTTATTTCTGCCAGGCAAGTTGATAAAGCATGAGTGCCAACGTTTTGACCCCTTCGGCAAGGTCGTTAATATTGGTGCGTTCCGCCGGGTTATGGCTGATTCCGTTAATGCTGGGGATAAAAATCATGCAGGTTGGTACGCGAAGCGCGAAAATTTGCGCGTCGTGCCCGGCACCACTGTGCATCACCCGATAGTTCAGTTTTTCTGTTTCACACAGTTCCGTCAGGGTGGCGACCAGCTCTTTGTTCATCGGCACCGGTTCTTCGTCCATCCATAAATCGATATCAATACCAATGTCCATTTCATCGCAAATCGCCCGCATGTCGTTTTCTAACTGTTGGGTGAAATCGCGCAGCACGGCAGCGTCAGTATGGCGACAATCAATGGTGAACGTGGTTTTACCCGGCACTACGTTAACCGTATTTGGGCGCGGCTCCACTTTGCCAAAGGTCAGCACCAGTGGGTCGCCCATCTTTTTCGCTTTTTCAACCGATTGATGGCAAATGCGACTGAAAGCGTAAACCGTATCACGACGATAGCCCATCGGCGTGGTGCCTGCATGGTTTGATTCGCCGTTCAGCGTCACCGTATAGCGGCGCTGCCCGACAATAGCATTAACCACGCCAATTGACTGACCATTACTTTCCAGTACACAGCCCTGTTCGATATGCAGTTCGACAAAGGCATTAATATCCTGACGCGGAGTTAGTGGGGCGTTTGGCAGAGTAAATCCGCAAGCTTTCATCGCATCGACAAAACCATTTCCTTTGGCATCACAGATATTCCGCACGTCGTCGGGATTCGCCAGACCAAAAATATTTTTACTGCCCCAGAAGACATACGGGAAGCGGCTGCCTTCTTCTTCCGCCATCGCCACCACCTCGACAGTACGTAGCGGCGCGCCGTATTGCGTTATCAGCCAGTCAATTGCCAGCCACGCCGCCAGCGCGCCAAATTGCCCGTCGAGGTTACCGCCGTTAACTACGGTATCGATATGCGAACCGCTCAGAACCACTTCCTGTGGATATTCGCTGCCGCTCAGGCGACCGTATAAATTCCCCACTTCATCGAAACGTGTTTCCAGCCCACTTGCTGCCATTCTTTTTTTAAATTGCTGCTGGGTTTCCAGCCATTCCGGCGAATAAAGTAAACGGGTCATACCGCCGGTTGGGTCAGCGCCAAAAGAGGAAAGCCAGGGCAGCGTTTCTTCTATAGCTTGACGAAAATGTGTAATCATAGGAAAGTCCTGTCTCAATAATTATTGCGCAAAGGGATTTTTCGTTTCGTATGACGTGTTATAAAGCGCGTCGGAAATTAAATACTGGTAAATATCATCAACAATTTCGATGCCTTCGACGGCGGCTTTGCGTTGTTTAATATCCTGATCCTGTCCGGGATAATAAACCTGGTTAAAACCGGGCGCGGGGGTAATGGCATTTAATTCGCGCATGGTCTGGCTAAGATGTTGACGGAATAATTCGCTGGAGGAGAAAAAGTTCGGATTAATAACTATATGTAATTGCCCCAAATTACGCCCGGCGTGTAAATCGTCATACATCGAACTAACCTGTCGCCCGAACGGTAAGCCGAGTAACACGCCTGAGAGGACGTCAATCATCATCATCAGGCCATACCCTTTCGGCCCGGCTGCGGGGAGCAGAGCATGTACCGCGAACGGATCGGTTGTTGGTGCACCGTTTTTATCGACCGCCCAGGTATCCGGGATAGACATATTGCGCGAGCGGGCGTCGAGTACTTTCCCCCACGCCTGTACGGTAGTCGCCATATCAAAGGTAAGGATCTCGTCACCTTCTCCCGGCGCAGCAAAGGCCAGCGGGTTAGTGCCGTAGTAAATTTCCGCGCCGCCAAACGGCACCACCATTGGATCGGACTGGCACATTGAAATGCCAATCAATCCGGCACGGGCTGCCTGCTGCACAAAGTAAGAGATAGCGCCGCTGTGGCCCATCCGGCTGATGCCGACCACCGCAACACCATTTTGTTGTGCTGTTTTAATGGCATGTTCCATACCCATTTTCGCGGCGACCTGCCCGGCGGCATTGTCGGCATGTAAAATTGCCGAACACGGCCCCGTTTCTTCCAGACGGAACTCCGGTTCGCGGTTGGTGCCGCCTTTTGAAATGCGTTCTGCGTAGTATTCCACGCGTACCGCGCCATGAGAGTGGATCCCTCTGGCATCGGCATAAACCAATACTTCAGCCACGGTTGCAGCGTGCTCACGTTTTAATCCAGCCTGGCAGAGTTTATTCTCGATTAGCTGGTGGAGTGTTTCCCGACTGATTTTCATCTGTCTTCCTTTTTAACGACGGTGTGAAGCATGACTGCAATTAACATACAGGGAAAATATCTGGATTATGTGATCCAGACAGGCAAAAAAATATAGTTAGAATTTATTTGATAATCTTCCTTCTTTTAACCTGATTTTTAAAACAACCACGCTTATTAAAAAATAATGAGTAATAGTCTGGTAGTTATTTGAATTCTTTTTCTAATAATCTCCGTGTGATATTCATCACCTTATTTGTCACCGTCCATCGATACCGTAATCGCCACATTAACACTGCTCGTGCAATTGCCATGGGTGCAATTTTTAAGGAGTTGTTATGATCCACGCCTTTATTAAAAAAGGGTGTTTTCAGGATTCGGTCAGTTTAATGATTATTTCACGAAAACTCAGCGAATCAGAAAATGTTGATGATGTTTCCGTAATGATGGGTACGCCCGCCAATAAAGCGTTATTAGATACCACAGGTTTCTGGCATGACGATTTTAATAACGCCACGCCGAACGATATTTGCGTGGCAATTCGTAGCGAAGCGGCGGATGCGGGGATCGCGCAGGCGATTATGCAGCAGCTTGAAGAGGCGCTAAAACAGCTGGCACAGGGAACAGGCAGCAGCCAGGCGTTGACGCAGGTGCGTCGCTGGGACAGTGCCTGTCAGAAATTACCCGATGCCAATCTGGCGCTGATTTCAGTGGCTGGCGAGTACGCGGCAGAGCTGGCGAATCAGGCGCTGGATCGCAACCTCAACGTGATGATGTTCTCCGATAACGTCACGCTGGAAGATGAAATCCAACTCAAAACCCGCGCACGCGATAAAGGCTTGCTGGTGATGGGGCCGGACTGCGGTACGTCGATGATTGCCGCCACGCCGCTGGCTTTTGCTAACGTGATGCCGGAAGGCAACATTGGCGTCATTGGCGCTTCCGGTACCGGGATTCAGGAGCTGTGCTCACAGATTGCGCTGGCAGGTGAGGGAATTACTCACGCGATTGGTCTTGGCGGGCGCGACCTCAGCCGTGAAGTGGGCGGCATCAGTGCGCTAACGGCGCTGGAAATGTTAAGCGCCGATGCGAAAAGCGAGGTGCTGGCATTTGTTTCAAAACCACCTGCCGAAGCTGTGCGTCTGAAAATTGTTAATGCCATGAAAGCAACTGGCAAACCGACGGTGGCGCTGTTTTTAGGTTATACCCCGGCGGTGGCTCGCGACGAGCATGTCTGGTTTGCCTCCTCGCTGGATGAAGCCGCACGCCTGGCTTGCCTGCTTTCACGCGTCACGGCGCGACGTAACGCAATAGCGCCTGTCAGCAGCGGATTTATTTGCGGTTTGTATACCGGCGGTACGCTGGCCGCCGAAGCGGCGGGATTACTTGCCGGGCACCTTGGCGTGGCAGCCGACGATACCCATCATCACGGCATAATGCTGGACGCTGATGGTCACCAGATCATTGACCTGGGCGATGATTTCTACACCGTCGGGCGTCCCCATCCGATGATCGACCCGACCTTACGCAACCAATTAATTGCTGAGCTTGGCGCTAAACCACACGTGCGCGTGTTGCTGCTTGATGTAGTGATTGGCTTCGGCGCCACCGCCGATCCTGCTGCCTCGCTGGTAAGCGCCTGGCAGAAAGCCTGTGCTGCGCGTTCAGACAACCAACCGCTGTACGCCATTGCCACGGTAACAGGCACTGAACGTGACCCGCAATGCCGCTCGCAACAAATTGCCACGCTGGAAGATGCGGGGATTGCGGTAGTGAGTTCGCTGCCGGAAGCCACCTTGCTGGCGGCGGCAATGATTCATCCGCTTTCGCCTGCCACACAGCAACACACACCGTCATTACTGGAAAACGTCGCCGTGATTAATGCCGGATTACGCAGTTTTGCGCTGGAACTACAAGGCGCCAGCAAACCGGTCGTGCATTACCAATGGGCGCCAGTCGCTGGCGGCAATAAAAAACTGGCTCGTTTATTAGAACGTTTGCAATAAGGGGTTCCTATGTTTACATCAGTGGCGCAAGCCAATGCTGCGGTTATCGAACAAATTCGTCGCGCTCGTCCACACTGGCTGGATGTGCAACCGGCATCTTCACTCATTAGCGAATTGAATCAGGGCAAAACACTGCTTCACGCCGGGTCGCCGATGCGCTGGCAGGAGATGACTGGCCCCATGAAAGGGGCGTGTGTAGGGGCATGTCTGTTTGAAGGCTGGGCGAAAGATGAAGCGCAGGCGCTGGCAATGCTTGAACAAGGGGAAGTGAACTTCATTCCTTGTCACCATGTGAATGCCGTCGGGCCAATGGGCGGCATTACTTCTGCCAGTATGCCGATGCTGGTGGTCGAGAACGTGACCGACGGCAACCGGGCGTACTGCAACCTCAACGAAGGTATCGGCAAAGTGATGCGTTTTGGCGCTTACGGCGAAGATGTCCTGACTCGCCATCGCTGGATGCGCGATGTGTTAATGCCAGTATTAAGTGCGGCGCTGGGGCGCATGGAGCGCGGTATCGATCTCACCGCGATGATGGCGCAGGGCATTACGATGGGCGATGAGTTCCATCAACGCAATATTGCTTCCTCAGCATTGTTAATGCGTGCGCTGGCCCCACAAATAGCCCGACTCGATCATGATAAACAGCACATCGCCGAAGTGATGGATTTCCTCAGCGTGACCGATCAGTTCTTCCTCAACCTCGCGATGGCTTACTGCAAGGCGGCGATGGATGCTGGCGCGATGATCCGCGCAGGCAGCATCGTTACGGCTATGACCCGCAACGGCAATATGTTCGGGATTCGGGTGAGTGGGCTGGGTGACCGCTGGTTTACTGCGCCGGTAAATACCCCGCAGGGACTGTTTTTCACCGGCTTCTCGCAGGAGCAGGCGAACCCGGATATGGGCGATAGCGCGATTACCGAAACCTTTGGTATTGGCGGAGCCGCAATGATCGCCGCACCTGGCGTAACGCGCTTTGTCGGTGCGGGTGGTATGGAGGCTGCCAGGACAGTTTCTGAAGAGATGGCGGAAATCTTCCTTGAGCGCAATATGCAGTTGCAGATCCCCGGCTGGGATTTTCAGGGCGCGTGCCTGGGACTGGACATTCGGCGCGTGGTAGAAACGGGTATTACGCCGCTTATCAATACCGGTATCGCCCATAAAGAAGCGGGGATCGGGCAGATTGGTGCAGGTACCGTGCGGGCGCCGCTGGCGTGCTTTGAACAGGCGCTGGAAGCACTGGCTGAAAGCATGGGGATTGGTTGAGGAACGTGCAATGACGATCATCCATCCTCTGCTTGCCAGCCGTAGCGCACCGAATTATCGCCAGTGCTGGCGGTTAGCGGGAGTGTGGCGACGGGCGATTAACCTGATGACGGAAAGCGGCGAACTGTTAACGCTGCATCGTCAGGGAAGTGGTTTTGGCCCCGGAGGATGGGTGCTTCGCAGCGAGCAATTCGATGCGTTACGCGGCGAGTTAGGCGGCAATGAACAACCGCAGGTTGTGGCTCAAGGGATTCGCCTCGGGCGTTTCACGGTTAAACAGCCACAGCGTTATTGTTTGCTGCGTATTACGCCGCCTGCGCATCCTCAACCGCTTGCAGTTGCATGGATGCAACGTGCGGAGGAAACCGGGCTTTTTGGACCACTGGCGATGGCGGTAAGCGATCCGCTGCCCGCTGAATTACGCCAGTTTCGCCACTGTTTTCAGACCACGCTCAATGGCGTTAAGACTGACTGGCGGCACTGGCTGGGTAAAGGCCCCGGATTAACGCCGAGTCATGATGACACGCTGACGGGAATGCTACTGGCGGCCTGGTATTATGGCGCTTTAGATTTGCGCTCCGGTCGCCCGTTTTTTTCCTGTTCCGACAATCTTCAACTCGTTACCACAGCGGTGAGCGTCAGTTATTTGCGCTACGCCGCACAAGGATATTTTTCCTCGCCACTCCTGCACTTTGTTCATGCTCTGGAACGCCCTCAACGTACCGCTGCAGCGATTGATTCGCTGTTGGCGCTGGGGCATACGTCAGGGGCAGATACATTGCTGGGATTCTGGCTTGGTCAACAATTATTACAAGGAAAACCATGAAAACTCTGGTTGTAGCTCTTGGGGGCAACGCCTTACTCCAGCGCGGTGAGGCGCTGACGGCAGAAAATCAATATCGCAATATCGCCAGTGCTGTACCCGCGCTGGCGCGTCTGGCACGTAATTATCGGCTGGCGATTGTTCACGGCAACGGGCCGCAGGTGGGGCTGCTGGCGTTACAGAATCTGACATGGAAAGAGGTGGCGCCGTATCCGCTGGATGTGCTGGTGGCGGAAAGTCAGGGGATGATTGGCTATATGCTGGCGCAAAGTTTGCGCGCGCAGCCGCAAATGCCGCCTGTGACGACGGTGTTGACGCGCATTGAGGTTTCGCCGGATGATCCGGCGTTTTTGCAGCCAGAGAAGTTTATCGGTCCGGTTTATCAGCCAGAAGAACAAAAGGCACTGGAAGCGGCTTACGGCTGGCAGATGAAACGTGATGGTAAATATTTACGCCGGGTGGTGGCGTCTCCGCAACCGCGTAAAATTCTCGACAGCGAAGCCATCGAGTTGTTGCTCAAAGAGGGGCATGTGGTGATTTGCAGTGGCGGCGGTGGTGTGCCTGTGACGGAAGACGGGGCAGGGAGTGAAGCGGTAATTGATAAAGATCTCGCCGCTGCGTTGCTCGCCGAGCAGATTAATGCCGATGGACTGGTGATCCTGACCGATGCCGATGCGGTATATGAAAACTGGGGAACGCCGCAGCAACGCTCCATTCGCCGTGCCACACCGGATGAGTTAGCGTCATTTGCCAAAGCCGATGGTTCGATGGGGCCGAAGGTGACAGCGGTGAGTGGTTATGTCAGAAGCCGTGGCAAACCCGCGTGGATTGGGGCGTTATCGCGAATTGAAGAGACGCTGGCGGGCGAGGCGGGGACCTGTATTTCGCTGTAGTCGTAGGCAGTAGACATTTGTGCCTGATGCGACGCTGATTATCCGACCTGGAAATATCACCGCTTCCGCAGGTCGGATAAGGCGTTCACGCCGCATCCGGCAAGAAAATGAGTACCTGATTAACTGAACTTGCTCTGCGCCCAAATCACGCCGCTGGCATACTCCGGCGGCAGCAGCGGAATTAATGCTTCCAGCGTCGCGGTCAGACGCGATGTGTCGCTGTCAGTTAAATTCAGATGGCCCACTTTACGCCCCGGACGGACTTCTTTGTCGTACCAGTGCAGATGCACCAGCGGCAGTTTCAGCCAGTCATAATTCACATCGCTACCAATCAGGTTGATCATCACCGACGGACTATTCACTACCGGTTGCGGTAACGGCAGATCGGTAATCGCCCGCAGATGCAGCTCAAACTGGCTGATGCTGGCGCCGTTTTGCGTCCAGTGACCGCTGTTATGCACACGCGGTGCCAGTTCGTTGATCAACAGACCTTGCGGGGTGACAAAACACTCCATCGCCATCACGCCCACATAGCCCAGCTCCTGCATAATCGCCGACAGCATCTCTTCGGCTTGCGCTTGCTGCTGCGCATTGGCCTGCGGAAAAGCGACGCTGGTGCGCAAAATACCGTCCTGATGCAGGTTATGCGTCAGCGGATAAAACACTGTGCTGCCGTCAAAGCCACGCGCGCCAACCAGCGACACTTCACCAGAGAAGTTAATGCCTTGCTCGACAATACATTCGCCGTAGCATTCAGCCGGTAACTGTTCGGTTTCATCGGCGCGTAAACGCCATTGACCGCGTCCGTCATAGCCACCAGTGCGGCGCTTAACAATCGCCAGCTCACCTAAACGATCAAACACCGCAGGCCACTCGCTGCGATTAGCAAGTAATTGCCACGGTGCGGTCGGCAGGTGGAGCTTGTCGAAAAGCTGCTTCTGAGTCAGACGGTCGGCAATAATCGGGAACACATCGCGGTTCACAAAGGCCGGATGGCGCGCCAGCTCGCGGGTTAATGCAGTTTCCGGCCAGCGTTCGATCTCAGCGGTAATCACGCTTTGTTGAAAAGGCACCGCCGCAGGTTCAGCGTCCAGCCCGACCGGCCAGACAGCAATGCCTAACGGTTCGCCTGCCTGACGCAGCATACGGCCTAACTGCCCGTTACCGAGGACGCAAACCTGTTTCATGCCGCACCTCGCGGGTCCGGGTTTTCCAGCACTTCGTCGGTCTGAGCTTTGCGCCAGTCATTCAGACGCTGGTGTAGTTCTTTATCGTGAGTCGCAAGAATTTGTGCTGCCAGTAACGCCGCGTTTGCCGCGCCCGCTTTACCAATCGCCAGCGTACCCACCGGAATGCCACGCGGCATTTGTACGATGGAGTAGAGGCTATCGACACCGCTCAGTGCGGCGCTCTGTACTGGCACGCCCAGCACTGGCACCAGCGTTTTGGCGGCAATCATGCCTGGCAGATGCGCTGCGCCGCCTGCGCCCGCAATAATCACCTGATAACCGCTTTCTTCGGCGCTTTCGGCGAAGCTGAACAGTTTATCGGGGGTGCGGTGAGCAGAAACCACTTCAACGTGGTGCGGGACATTCAGGATTTCGAAGATTTCGGCGGCGAACTGCATGGTAGCCCAGTCGCTTTTGGACCCCATCACGATGGCGACACGCGCCGGATTATTGCGGGAAGACATGCGTCTAAAAACTCCTGTGGTGCACAACTCTCGGCTTTAGAGGGCACAGAGAATAGCACGGAAAGAGAGCAAGGAAAACGGTTGCGTGGCTGTGGAATCAGCAAACTTGTGCGTTATTAAAACGGGAAATGGATTAGCTCAACGTCATCCGCCGTGACTTTCACCATCGAACCTTCGGTATGCCAGGCACCCAGCACGACGCGGAAAGCAGGTTGCTGATTGGCGATGAATTCATGCACCGCCGGGCGATGCGTATGCCCGTGGATCAGCCATTGCACCTGACGCTTTTCCATCGCACTGACCACCGCGTTTTGGTTAACGTCCATGATCGCCAGCGATTTGCTGCTGTTGGCTTCTTTGCTGTTCGCTCGCATTCGCGCGGCAATGCGTTTGCGTACAAACAACGGCAGGGTGAGGAACAGTGTTTGCAGCCACGGTTTGTGGACTTTGGCGCGAAAAGCCTGATAACCCGCATCATCGGTGCACAGCGTGTCGCCATGCATAATCAGCACCCGACGACCATAAAGTTCGAGCACCTTTTCTTGCGGCAATAACGTCATGCCGCTTTCACGGGCAAAGCGTTTGCCGAGCAGAAAATCACGGTTGCCATGAATGAAATAACAGGGAACGCCGGAATCGGATACCGCTTTGATTGCTGCCGCCATCTGGCGATGGAGTGGGTTGGGATCGTCGTCGCCAATCCACGCTTCAAACAGATCGCCAAGAATATACAGCGCGTCGGCCTTGCGGGCTTCCCCCGCTAAAAAACGCAGAAAACCGGCGGTGATCGCCGGTTCTTCCACGCAGAGATGAAGATCTGCAATAAAGAGTGTCGCCACGATTACTCGCTAACGGTCACGCTTTCAATGATGACGTCTTCTTTTGGCACGTCCTGGTGCATACCGCTACGACCGGTTGCAACACCTTTGATTTTGTCTACCACGTCCATGCCTTCAACCACTTCAGCAAACACGCAGTAGCCCCAACCTTGCAGGCTTTCGCCAGAAAAGTTCAGGAAGTCGTTATCAACCACGTTGATGAAGAACTGTGCAGTTGCAGAGTGCGGAGCCTGAGTACGGGCCATTGCCAGCGTACCACGGGTATTTTTCAGGCCGTTGTTGGCTTCGTTTTTGATCGGTTCTTTGGTGGCTTTTTGTTTCATGCCCGGTTCAAAACCGCCGCCCTGAATCATAAAACCGTTGATAACACGGTGGAAAATGGTGTTGTTGTAAAAACCTTCGCGGCAGTAGTCCAGGAAGTTTTTAACTGTTTCAGGTGCTTTATCGTCAAAAGTTTTGATGACAATATCGCCGTGATTGGTGTGGAAAGTAACCATTTTTGCATCCTGTTCCGTTTGATTGGTGCTTCAACCCGGTTCGGGTCATATATAGGGTGGTGTTATAGCATAACCGCACGATCGGATCATCTCGCAATGTATGCTGAATCGCGCGGGAAATATGGGTATTATACGCAACTCAATTACCCACACATGTCTAAACGGAATCTTCGATGCTAAAAATCTTCAATACTCTGACACGCCAAAAAGAGGAATTTAAGCCTATTCACGCCGGGGAAGTCGGCATGTACGTGTGTGGAATCACCGTTTACGACCTCTGTCATATCGGTCACGGACGTACCTTTGTTGCCTTTGACGTGGTTGCACGCTACCTGCGTTTCCTCGGCTACAAGCTGAAGTATGTGCGCAACATTACCGATATCGACGATAAAATCATCAAACGCGCCAATGAAAATGGCGAAAGCTTTGTGGCGCTGGTGGATCGCATGATCGCCGAAATGCACAAAGATTTTGATGCTTTGAACATTCTGCGCCCGGATATGGAGCCGCGCGCGACGCACCATATCGCAGAAATTATTGAACTCACTGAACAACTGATCGCCAAAGGTCACGCTTATGTGGCGGACAACGGCGACGTGATGTTCGACGTACCGACCGATCCGACTTATGGCGTGCTGTCGCGTCAGGATCTCGACCAGTTGCAGGCAGGGGCGCGCGTTGACGTGGTCGACGACAAACGCAACCCGATGGACTTCGTTCTGTGGAAGATGTCGAAAGAGGGCGAACCGAGCTGGCCGTCTCCGTGGGGCGCGGGTCGTCCAGGCTGGCACATTGAATGTTCGGCAATGAACTGCAAGCAGCTGGGTAACCACTTTGATATCCATGGCGGCGGTTCTGACCTGATGTTCCCGCACCACGAGAACGAAATTGCCCAGTCCACCTGTGCGCATGATGGTCAGTATGTAAACTACTGGATGCACTCCGGCATGGTGATGGTTGACCGCGAGAAGATGTCGAAATCGCTGGGTAACTTCTTCACTGTGCGCGATGTGCTGAAATACTACGACGCGGAAACCGTGCGTTACTTCTTAATGTCCGGTCACTATCGCAGCCAGTTGAACTACAGCGAAGAGAACCTGAAGCAGGCGCGTGCGGCGCTGGAGCGTCTCTACACTGCGCTGCGCGGCACAGACAAAACTGTTGCACCTGCCGGTGGCGAAGCGTTTGAAGCGCGCTTTATTGAGGCGATGGACGACGATTTCAACACCCCGGAAGCCTATTCCGTGCTGTTTGATATGGCGCGTGAAGTGAACCGCCTGAAAGCAGAAGATATGGCAGCGGCGAACGCAATGGCGTCTCATCTGCGTAAACTTTCTGCCGTGCTGGGTCTGCTGGAGCAAGAACCGGAAGCGTTCCTGCAAAGCGGCGCGCAGGCAGACGACAGCGAAGTGGCTGAGATTGAAGCGTTAATTCAACAGCGTCTGGATGCCCGTAAAGCGAAAGACTGGGCGGCAGCAGATGCGGCGCGTGACCGTCTTAACGAGATGGGGATCGTGCTGGAAGATGGTCCGCAAGGAACCACCTGGCGTCGTAAGTAATTACTCTATTGCCGGATGCGAGTTCTCGCATCCGGTTATCGCCTGCGCCACCACAGCATTCCCATCAGCACCATTCCCGGCAACTACACCCACATCAATTCAGAAATAATCACCTGATGCCCGTACGGCGTGGTGTAACGAGACAATGCAAACGGCGCGACTTTAATCACCTGCCAGGGAGCGAAAAAGCGTTCATCTGACCACGGCCACAGCCAACCAACCCCTTTACCGCCAGTGGTTACCGAATCCAGCAAGCTGTGCGATAGCAACGAGACGGTTAAAAATAGCCAGCAGCGCATCATCCCAGCCCTGAACCATCGACGCCCAATAAGTACGCATAGCAACGGGACAACAAACGCAAATACCAGCGAATGGGTAAATCCGCGATGACCAAAAACATTGCCGTAAGCAACGCCAAATTTAAACGACAATACGTCGGCATCAGGCAGCATCGCCAGGACGATTCCGGCAAATAATAGGCGCGGAGGGATGACTTTCGAACCCAACCCTAAACCAATGCAAAGGGGAACGGCGGCGTGCGTAATAACGGTTGGCATGATGGTCGCTTCGGCAAAATATCGACGCTATCAGCATGGATGAAAGCGTCGAAGAGGGCAAAGGTCTGAAAAGAGAATCGGCCTGCATACGGGCAGGCCGAAGTGGGATCAGGCAACAACCTGTACGCTGTGACCTGCAAAACTCACTGTCTGACCGGCGACGATTTTGCAACGTTTGCGCGTTTCAACCGCGCCGTCGACTTTCACCTGACCTTCGGCGATCACGATTTTCGCCTGCGCGCCGCTTTCGCTCCAGCCTTCCAGTTTCAGCAAGTCGCACAGCTCAACGTGCGGATGTTTACCTAAAGAAAATGTCGCCATGTTACTCACCCTGTGGATCATGATATTCAACGCACGCCTGTAGCGTGTTTTCAATCAGCGTGGCAACCGTCATCGGGCCAACGCCGCCGGGAACGGGCGTAATGTAAGAAGCGCGCTTAGCCGCTTCTTCAAACACTACGTCGCCCACAACTTTGCCATTTTCCAGACGGTTGATGCCGACATCAATCACAATTGCGCCTTCTTTGATCCAGTCACCTGGAATAAAGCCCGGCTTGCCGACGGCAACGATCAACAGATCGGCATTTTCTACGTGATGACGCAGATTTTTGGTGAAGCGGTGAGTCACGGTGGTGGTGCAACCTGCCAGCAGCAGTTCCATGCTCATCGGGCGACCGACGATATTTGATGCGCCAATCACCACAGCATTAAGACCAAAGGTATCAATGTTGTAACGCTCAAGCAGCGTGACGATACCGCGCGGAGTGCAAGGACGCAGACGCGGCGCGCGCTGGCACAGACGACCGACGTTATAAGGATGGAAACCGTCTACGTCTTTGTCCGGGTGAATACGTTCCAGCACTTTGATGTAGTCAATTCCCGCCGGAAGCGGCAACTGCACCAGAATGCCGTCAATGGTGTTGTCGGCGTTCAGTGCATCGATAAGCTCAAGCAGTTCTGCTTCAGTGGTGGTTTCCGGGAGGTCATAGGAGCGGGAGACGAACCCGACTTCTTCACAAGCCTTGCGTTTGCTTGCGACATAAATTTGCGATGCAGGGTTGCTACCCACCAGCACAACGGCCAGTCCTGGCGCTCGCAGTCCGGCCGCAACGCGCGCCTGAACTTTTTGAGCAACTTCAGAGCGCACCTGCTGCGCAATCGTTTTACCGTCAATAATCTTTGCTGCCATCAGAGAGAGGATTCCATCTGTTACGTAGGTCGAAGGGGATGCGTCTATTTTGTCAGAAGCGGGGCGCGCTGTCAGTTTTCGTTTTCTGAAAAGTAAAACCTTCTGTACCTGGCGATAATGATAACCGTCGTTGGTTTGCCGCTGTAGCGAGGTAAATCAGATGCGGTCGTACACTTGTTCAGCAACCGGTTCAAAAGCCATTGACTCAGCAAGGGTTGACCGTATAATTCACGCGACTACACACACATTGTGGTATCAATGCGCCCTTAGCTCAGTTGGATAGAGCAACGACCTTCTAAGTCGTGGGCCGCAGGTTCGAATCCTGCAGGGCGCGCCATTAAAATTCAATTAGTTACGCCTTCTTTATTTCCTCCATAATTTCACAGTGGGGCATCATCCCAAAGATGTCGTCTGTTTTCCTTGCGTGCTTCGTCAAATGATTAGGTGCAAGGTGAGTATATCTATGCACCATTTCTATGGATTCCCATCCGCCCATTTCCTGAAGCACTGATGAAGAACATCAATGAATGCACCAGAATGAATCCGGTGAGTTAAGTTCAAACTGTAGTACAATTCGCTCCGGTATTAACAGGAAAGAATATGCTATGAACCCTTATATTTATCTTGGTGGCGCAATACTTGCAGAGGTCATTGGTACAACCTTAATGAAGTT
This sequence comes from Escherichia sp. MOD1-EC5433, assembly GCF_002966005.1. Taxonomy (NCBI): domain Bacteria; kingdom Pseudomonadati; phylum Pseudomonadota; class Gammaproteobacteria; order Enterobacterales; family Enterobacteriaceae; genus Escherichia; species Escherichia sp. MOD1-EC5433. The sequence continues at coordinate 146,636 of NZ_PTRL01000002.1, forward strand.
TTCAGAGGGTTTTACACGGTTATGGCCCTCTGTTGGTACAATTATTTGTTACTGTGCATCATTCTGGTTATTAGCTCAGACGCTGGCTTATATTCCTACAGGGATTGCTTATGCTATCTGGTCAGGAGTCGGTATTGTCCTGATTAGTTTACTTTCCTGGGGATTTTTCGGCCAACGGTTGGATCTGCCAGCCATTATAGGCATGATGTTGATTTGTGCCGGAGTGTTGGTAATTAACTTATTGTCACGAAGTGCACCACATTAAAAATAATTTCTTTTGAATCGAGTGAAATATGGCAGCCCGTATGTTTATACGGGCTGCTTTTTTATACTGCGGGTAAATTTTTTTTGGCAAGTGGAGCAGGTGGTTACCACATTTGCGTTTTGAACAGTAGCAATAAAGTTTTCGGTGAGAAATGCCGCCAGCATTTTGTGATGAAACGGGTATTGGCGGTATAGGTGGGTATTTGATATCGAGAGTTGATAGTTTATAGAAAAATAAAAATGAAATATTAAGTTTGTTTATTTTTAACCTTCGTACACATCGCTGATAAAATGAGAACCACCCGCTGAACGGGTGGTTATGCGTAAGTTTAATTTTATAATTTCAGTGAATGTTTACGCTGTAATAATACAAATGATAGTGGACAAAAAGCACAATCAGTTGATCGATTCACCGTAGGATGCGACTGCCTGAGCATGGTAACCGGCCCCAAATTTCTGTCTGAACCCATCATTGCACAGATAATAATAAGAATTATTATCTTCATTAAAGGCGTAAATGCCACACAAACCGGAGTCCTCATTAATTGTGTTCCATCCACTATTAGCTACATTACCCCATTCCTGGTAAAGTCCTGCGTTAACTTCTCGCTTGATAATATGTGTTGCATAATCATCATCATAATCGTAACTATCGATATCATGCGCTTCAGGAAATTCTCCGTTCATGCTTTCAACCCACGGTAAAACCTTTTGAACTGAATCATAAGTTTCAATACTGTATTTAAAAAAACGCTTAACAGTAAAAATATAAATACCGGCAGATTTGTTCGTTGATTTATCAGTGGCGAAAATAGCAAAAATCTTCCCAATACACTTTTCGTCAACGTCAGGAAAAGTCACTGTGCCATCCTGACTCACCGCCAGAACATTATTGTCTGCATCAGTGCTACAGCTCCATTTTACTTTGCCATTATTAACTGGGTCATTATCAATAACCATCTTAAAGGTGGCGCCTGGAAACAAGCAGTTAGGAAAATGGTAACCATTCTTCATATCATTGTTAATATCATAGATATGGTTGTCAACTAAAACGCCTGTAATTTTACTCATCATTAACTCTCTTTGTTTGTTAAATAAAAGGGTTTATTCCTGTGTAAAGGAATATACTGATGTTAATACAATCAATGAATAATTGTTCTTATTTACAGGTTATATAGTGGCATGAATATGATTATATAATGCCTCTGAGTAGTGGCTGCACCGGTTATTTGTGTCACTGCTATCTTCTTATTGGCTATGCAGGTCATAGTGGGGCAAAACCGAGACGCATAAAATGCGTTGAAAAAAGAGAATCTGCTAAACAATTAATACAAACAGGATTCTGATTAGGAAAGTGAAAAGGAAGGGAGCAAGCAAAGTTGCTCCCTTAAACAATTAATATTCGAGGATGCCACGCGCGACGGGCAAATAGCGCAGGGAGAAATAGAGCAAGTCCTTGCCGCAGGAGGAGCGTTTTGCTAATAGTGAGGCGATCTCCGCATCTGGTTTTGGTTTAGCTTCAAACGTTTTACCTTTGCCCGCGACAAACAATTCATAAACAATGCCGCTGGCGGGCGAGGCAATCTGGCAATCTGCACTGGCTTGCAGATAACGTTCGCGCTGCCCGGCGGTGAGTTTATCCACGCCGCTGCCATCCTGTACCCAGACATTAACGCTGGTTGCTTTAACTTGTTCCAGCAGTTGGCGATAGCCATCGGGCGACATGTTTCCGGCGAAAAAACTACTGACATAAATCGGTTTTGCCAAAACATCACTAAGCAGTCGCTGAGTATTATTTAACCATTTCAGCAATGGCTGGCGGGCGGCTTCGCTGCGCCAGTTCAAATCGTCAATTTCCGCACTGATGTACCAGCCATCCGGCGTTACGCCCGGTGCGGCGCTCCATAATCTGGCTTGCTGGAGATCGGCCGCCAGCAGGCGATTAAGATAGCTTTCCAGCGCCACAGATGACTGCTTCTGATGCATAAAAAATTCCGGATCGGCATTCAGGCCAACAATCAGCTTCAGGCCAGCGTGCTGCGCTGCCGCTGCACGTCTGAACAATAATGCACGCTCTTCTGGCTGGGTGAATGCATCGCCGTAACGGGTCCATTGCAAAACCAGAGTATCGAAGCCCTGCAAACGTAACTGGCTCATCAGCCCCTGCCACTGGGCGTCGGTGACCTGACTGTCACGATTTTGCGGTTGCCAGATGATACCTTTCATCGCAAAGGAAAAAGGGCTGACCAGCAGCAGTGTCAGCATTACGAAAATTAACTTACGCATTTACCAGTGCACTCCAATGGTGAGAAACGCGTTGTTGCGCTCCCCGCTACGTTGATTAATCGCCTTAAAGGTATGCTGATATTCGACGCCGAGACTGACTTTGTGCGGCCAGGCATCATAGTGCGTCTCGCCGGTCCAGATATTCCAGCGCACGCCGACACCGCCAAGCTGTGCGCCCTGAGTGCCTTTATCACGATAGCCGTTGTCCTGAACGTGAGCGTAAGGCTCAATGGTTTGTCCGTTCGCCACCTTCTGATGCCAGCTCACGCGATAATCTGCCGTCCACGCCTGAATATCCTGGCGGACATATTGCGCCGCATCGAGATACAGGTTTTGGGCAAACCAGCCTGAACCGTTCGGGTGCCACTCGTCGCTGTATTTGCCGCCGTTAAAGAATGAGGCACTGGCGCGCAGCATGGTATCGGAGGCGCCATTTTGCCCGTTCAGCGGCAACTGCTGTTCAACGGCGAGGAAAAAGATTTGGTCGCGCAGGGGCTTCCAGCGCAGGCCGGTGCCGGACATCGGATTTTTCACCGGCATTGCTACACCGTTTTCTCCGGTATCGGCAAACACACGGCTGTAAACCGAAAGCAGGTCGCCTTCCAGCAGCATATTGCGCCCGATGCGGTATTCTGCTTCCAGTTGCCCGTAGCTACGATAGCTTTTCCCTGGTGCAGCGCCGCCAACATTGTTGTTAGCGGTACTCATCGCCCCGGAACGCAAGCCGATGGAGGAATCGAAGCTGAACGTCCAGCGGCGACCGACATCTTCATGCAGACGGCGGAAATTGAAACGTTGCTGATTTTGCTCTGGCGTAAGTGGGGTTATCAGCGCCTGGTTATCAATATCATCAATTACCCGCCGGGCGTACTGTTGTGTTGCGGGCATATCATCCAGACGCTGGTTCACGTAGGCCAGTTGTCGGAGCAGTGCCGGATCGTCCGGCAATCCTTTATGTGCCTGTTCCAGCATTTCCCGCGATTGCGCGATATCACCGCTATCCCACAAGGCGTAACCGAGCGCCGCCTGGATGTTGCTGTTATTGGGTTCCAGTTCCAGAGCGGCGCGCAAATCGCTCACCGCCGCAGAGACATCATGACGTTGGCGATAAATCGTCGCCCGCGCAACGTAAGCGTTAGCAGAAGGTGCAATGTTAATTGAGCGTGTGAGATCGTTCAGTGCGAGTTCCGGTTGACCGGGAATATAACGTTGCGCATGTAGCCACCAGTACAGCGCATTGTTTCCCAGCCCGCGTTGTTCTGCCTGCTGAAGCCAGCGATCGCGAGCCGCGCCATTTCCTGCCGCCTGAGCGGTATTGGCGGCAGCAAGTAGATCTTCATTGCTCATGTCGTGAAGGCTGATTTTCTGCCAGGCCGCCAGTGCGGTGTTGTAGTCTTCCACCTGGTATGCCTGATAAGCCACCGCGCGATGTTGCCACGCGTTCGGTTGTCGTTGTTCTGCCTGAAGCCAGGCATACAACGCCACGCCGGGTAGCGTGTCCCGATAACACTTCGCCAGACGGTTCCAGGCCGCAGCATCGTAGGAAGGCGACATATCGCCCAGCAAGCGGACTATCACCGGGCAATTATCTGCAATCCCCGGTAACTGGCTTTGCCACTGACGCTGCTCCGCCAGCGGCAAGGGTTTCGATAAAATCGCCACTTTTGCCGGGGTCGCCAGGTAAGGATGCTTTTCCAACAGCGAAGCCAGTCGCGCCATTAAAGTATGACTGACGGTTGTATCTCCCTGGAAGGGGTAGCGTTGCAGCAACAAATCGGCAGCTTCGCGTGACTGTCCGTTCTGTATCAGTTGCCAGGTCAGTTGATCCAGACGGGTAAGATTTGCCGGTTCTTGCTGATACAGCAACCGCGCCAGACGCAGAGCTTCAGCCTTGTTACGAGTCGCCACGCTGACGGCATAACGCTCCTCAAGCATTTCATTGGCGGGAAGGGTAGCGAGCAGTTTTTGCGCTGCGTCGTACTGACCTTCTTTTAACAGCACCGGTAGCGTCGCGCCAACAACATACTGGCGGTTATCGGCAAACTGTACCGTGTGATTCGCCAACGCTTGCACCGGGTTGTCACTGTATTTTGATAACAGATAGAGCCAGCTTTTCTCTTGTGTGTCCGAGGTAAACAGCGGCTTATTTTCAGCGAGATAACGCTGGAGACGTGCTTTTTCGCCACGATAAGCCAGAGAGGTCGCGTAAGTAATATACGACTGTGGATCGGTGAAGATCCCCACTGATTGCAGCGCCAGGATCCGATCATCCAATTGCCCGGTAAGAAGCACATCAAACCACTGGCGGCGCTCTGCCGCGCTTAATGTATTCTGCTGGCGTGCTTCATTGTATAGCGTATCTGCCTGGGACCATTGTTTCAGGTAGATTGCCCGTTGCAGCAGATCGGTACGCAACGTTTTTCCTTCCGGCGATGCGGCAAACGTTGCATCGTTCAGTTGCGCTCTGGCGACAGGTAACTGTGCCAGGCGCAGGGCATTCTGCCCGACTTCACTGCGACAACGCAGGGTCGGCACAGCATCGCACGCCTTTTGCTGAGCCAGCAGTTCTTCAACGGTATTAACGGTTTTGACTTCTACTGGAATTGCCGCGAGATTGCGTTCAAGGCGGGCATCGCCAGGATGACGTTTTAGTTGATCCTCAAGCAACAGCCGCGCGCGATCATCATGACCAAAATGGCGATAGGCTTCTGCCAGATATAACGTCAACGGAATATTATCCGGCACCTGCTGATGAATATATTCAAATTCGCGGATGGCGGTTTTTTCGTCGTTATTTTTCTGTGCCTTCAGCGCCTTATCGAGACGGGGATAAATAACAAAATGGCGATAGTCGCTCAGCCCCAGCTCTTCTGCGCTGGTGCCGATATTGTCTGCGAGTGCGCTGGTACTCAATAAAGACGTCAGCAGTAAACCAGACCATCCGATGACGCGATTAAGGTTATTTTCCTTCATTTTCGGACTCCAGCTCCGCAACCTGTTCTGTGGTTAAACCTGCTTTGAGTAATAATGATTGCATCGAAACTTGTAATTCGCGTTGAATTGTCAGGACGCGATCCAGCGTTTCCTGGCTAATAACGCCTTCGGTGACCAAAAATTTACCGAGCGGCAGTGAGCTGCGTTCATGGCGCAATAACAACACGTTAATTGCAGAACGATTAATATGGCCGAGCGTGGTCAGTATTTCGGCGAACAGGAACTGATGCGGTACATATTGCTGCCAGATGTCGCTGGCCTGCTGTTCAGTGAGCCATTGCTGCTGAACCGCATTGTGCAACATTGCTCGTGGGTCATAACCGCGACGACGCGCATACCAGTGACGTAAACCGGTGACGATTTGCCCGCGCAGAACAATGACGTAACGCACCTTGCGTCCGACCTTACGTGTCAGAGCCGCCAGTGAAACAGGATCGATACCATCTTCGCTGCCGACAATTAACTCATCATTTTCCAGACGCAGCGGCAGCACCGCATAATGTAGCGCCACGGAGGCTGGCATTTCGGCAATCAGCGAGGACGGGATCTGCCAGGCATCGATGGATTCCCACGCCACGCCGTTTTGCTCTGCCAGCGCCTGTGCCAGTTGCTCGGCGCTAATCAGCCCCTGCATCAGCATTGAACCGCCCAGGCGTAGACCTTCGACGCGATTACGCAGTGCTGTATCGAGTTGTTCTTCAGTGATGACCTGATTTTCCAGCAGAATTTGACCTAACGGGCGCAACGAACGGGTATCGCCAGTCACGCTGGGGAAATCATGCGTCGTTTTATCCCACGCGACGCGACGTGGATCACCGTGTTGAAGTACCTGTTTCAACGCGCGCCAGTTGGCCATAAAGTTAATCAGGTTGCCCCAGAATAGCCGCAGGACGGAGAGTAAGCCTTGCGTCAGGCCGTAGTAGCCGGTGACAAAAATCACTCGTTGCACAATGCGGTTGATCATCAAGCCAAAGTTTAGCCACAGCAGGGTCATCAACCATGCGCTGCCGCTGAAAATAGAAAGAAAATGCCAGGCGTCGGAGCACAAACTTTCATACGCCATCAACAGCAGAAGCTGGAGCATCACCAGCATCGCGAGGAAGCTGACAAAGTTACTGATTGCCCCTTTGCGGTCGCGCCAGAGAAAGTAGTTCAGCGTCAGACTGGAGGTCCATTTGTGGGTTTTAAAGCCCTGGAAAACAATGCCGATGATCCAGCGAGACTTTTGTCGAACCGCAGTTGAAAATGTGTCGGGGAAATATTCGCGCACGCAGATCATGTTTGACGTCCGCGCGTGCTGTAAAAATTTACGCTGTTCGCGCTCTTTGGCTTCGTCCACCACCGGAAAACGGACAAAAATTTCCGTCATACCTTTCTCTTTCAGGCGGAAACCAATGTCGTAATCTTCAGTAAGACTCTGCACGTCGAAAGCAATGCCGTCACCGTCAGCTAACAGTGCGGTCACGGCGCGGCGGCTGAAACAGGTGCCGACGCCTGCGCTGGGCACTTGTCCGGCGAGGGCTTCACGCACCGGAACATCTTTGCCATGCAGTTCTGAAAACTCATCAATATAGGTCATGCTGGTGAAGTGCGTCCATTCGCGTTCGAATGGGTATACCGGGATCTGAATCAGATCTTTTCGCTCGACCAGATAGTTGAACAGACGCAATTCCATCGGTGAAATCACGTCTTCGGCATCATGCAGAATAAAACCAGCAAAAGCGAAATTGGCGCTACGCTCAAACTGGGTGATGGCGTCCAGCACGTTGTTCAGACAGTCAGCTTTACTGGTAGGGCCAGGACGCGCACAGACCACCTTGTGCACATTCGGAAAGCGAGCGCACACTTCGTCAACATCACGCTGAGTATCGGGGTCGTTGGGGTAAGTGCCGACAAAGATATGATAGTTTTCGTAGTCGAGCGTGGTTGCCGCCAGCTCGGCCATATTGCCGATGACGCCAGTTTCATTCCACGCCGGAACCATAATCGCTAAGGGTTTTTCATCCGGCTTATACAGTTCGCGGTAACTCATTCGCGGGTAGCGGCGATAAACACTCAACTTGCGCTTAATGCGGCGTACCCAGTAGACGACATCAATAAAAAAATCGTCCAGCCCGCTGATGAACATTATGACCGCTAACGTTATCGCGATTACTTTTAAGCCGTAGAGCCAGGTAGCAAAAACATCAAGAAGCCAGTCCACACAAAAACCTTACATTAACGCTGGTTATGTTTAGGGTGGCGTATATTAAGGTTTTTTATGGATTGTGACAGCTTTTTACCATTAATAGGTAGGATTATTGCGGCACGTTATTTTTACACTGGTTATAAAAGTTGCCGATTGCTGAATGATTAAGCGGGTAATGTGATAATAAACCTTGTCCCCCGCGCATCTGACGTTACCGCAACCGTGCCTTTATGCGCGACAACAATCGATTTCACTATCGCCAGGCCAATGCCGCTACCTTCACCTTTTCGCTGGCGGGAAGGATCAACGCGGTAGAAACGGTCAAACAATCGCGGTAAGTGTTCGGGCGCAATGGGCGTACCGGGGTTTTCGACGGTAACTTGCACCTGGTGATCGACCGTCTGGCAGCGCACAACAATTGCCTCTCCGGACGGCGTATAACGCAGGGCGTTCGAAAGCAGGTTGCTTAACGCCCGACGCAGCATCAGCGGATCGCCCGCAACCTGACACTCGTCACCAACAAACCGCAACTCCACGCCGCGATCTTCCGCTAATGCCTCGAAAAAATCGAACACTTTGCCGACTTCATCCGCCAGGTTGAGCATTTTCTTTTCGGGGATTAACTGGTTGTTATCGGCCTGGGCGAGAAACAGCATATCGCTGACCATTTTCGCCATTCGCGTTAGCTCTTCGAGATTAGAGTAGAGCACATCTTCCAGCTCCTTCTGGCTGCGCGACTGGCTGAGGGCGATCTCCGTTTGCGTTACCAGATTCGTAATTGGTGTGCGAATTTCGTGGGCGATATCCGCTGAGAAATTGGACTGGCGGGTAAAGACATCCTCGATACGCTCGATCATATGGTTGAACGACAATACCAGCTGCTCCAGCTCAATCGGCACGGTCTGCGGGTCAAGGCGAACGTCGAGATCTTTCGAGGTGATATTCTGGATTTGACGGCTGACGCTGCGGATCGGCGCGTGACCTTTATGCACCGCCAACAGCACGATAAAAACGATCAGAATGCTGATGATCGATGCGGTCATAATAAGTTTATTCATCAAGTCATTAATGTAATGAAGATGAAAATCGATCGATAGCGCGATATAGAGCGTATAACTCGGTTTGCCGTCCTCCAGTGGGCCAACCGGCAAGCTAATCATCCGCCAGTTGCTGTGTTCCATATGCCCGTGACCGTGGCCCGGCATCATAATCGTCGGGCCGGAAAGGAGATACACCTCGCCATTCCGGGCGTCTTTATCGGGTATGGCGTCACGTGCAAACTCGCGGATATCGGGCGCGTCGGGGGAGTGATACACCGTTTTACCGTGGCTATCTGCCAGAGAAATCAACACGTTGGAATAACCACTGACAATGTCTTCCAGCGTCATTAAGCGTCGGGCTTGTGTCTCTTCAGGATGATTAAGAACGCGCTTGAGCGTGGTGCTAATCTCTTTTAAATCATTAATATCCTGCTCGGCAAAATGCACCTTGACCGAGTGGATCATGATCCACGCGAAGGCGAAAAATGCCGCGATGGTGGCAAGGCTGATAAAAAAGGTCAGGCGGGTTGCCAGCGAAAACGGGCGCTGAAATGGCTTACTGACCATCCGGCACCTCAAGCATGTAACCCACGCCGCGCACGGTTTGAATCAGCTTCGGCTCAAAGTCGTTGTCGATTTTGCCGCGTAGCCGCTTCACCGCCACATCAATGGCGTTAGTGTCGCTGTCGAAATTCATGTCCCATACCTGCGAGGCGATAAGCGAGCGGGGCAGCACTTCGCCCTGATGGCGAAGGAAAAACTCCAGCAGAGTAAATTCTTTACTGGTCAGAGTGATGCGCGTGCCGCTGCGGGTGACTTTGCGGCTGACGAGATCGACCATCAGATCGGCAACCTGAAACTGACTTTCGATAATCACCGCCGCCCCGCGCCGCAGTAAAGTGCGCACCCGCGCCAGCAGTTCAGCAAAAGCGAACGGCTTCACCAGGTAGTCATCCGCTCCCAGCTCCAGCCCCTTGACACGATGTTCAATCGTACCCAGCGCGCTGAGCAGCAGAATCGGCATCCCTTTGTTGGCAGAACGCAACATGCGCACGATATCCCAGCCGTTCACGTCCGGCAGCATAATATCGAGGATTATCAGGTCATAATCACCGGTCATCGCCAGATGGTAGCCATTCAGCCCGTTGTCGGCTAAATCGACCACAAAACCGGCTTCGGTTAACCCTTTGGTTAAGTATTCGCCAGTTTTCTTTTCATCTTCGACAATCAACAGTTTCATATTTCCTCCGCATGTTGCCCGGGCAATTCTAGAGGAGCGGGATCAGATGGCAATCGCTTATTGGCAAAATGACAATTTTGTCATTTTCCTGTCACCGGAAAATCAGAGCCTGGCGAGTAAAGTTGGCGGCATAAAATCACCAGAAATTATGCGCCTATGTCTTCTTGTAAACTCCTGACACTTTGTGTAGCCCTTGCACTAACCGGTTGTTCACTGGCGCCGGATTATCAGCGTCCGGCAATGCCCGTGCCGCAACAGTTCTCACTCAGCCAGAACGGCCTGGTTAACGCGGCAGATAACTACCAGAACGCGGGCTGGCGCACCTTTTTTGTTGATAATCAACTGAAGACGTTGATTAGCGAGGCGCTGGTGAATAACCGGGATTTGCGAATGGCGACCCTGAAAGTGCAGGAAGCGCGGGCGCAATATCGTCTGACCGATGCCGACCGTTACCCGCAACTCAATGGCGAGGGCAGCGGCAGTTGGAGCGGCAATCTTAAAGGCGATTCAGCCACGACTCGGGAGTTTTCGACTGGCCTTAACGCCAGCTTTGACCTTGATTTTTTCGGTCGCTTAAAGAACATGAGCGAAGCCGAGCGACAAAATTATTTAGCCACTGAGGAAGCTCAGCGCGCGGTGCATATTCTGCTGGTTTCTAATGTCGCGCAAAGCTATTTCAATCAGCAACTGGCTTATGCGCAATTGCAAATAGCCGAAGAAACGCTGCGTAATTACCAGCAGTCATATGCGTTTGTCGAAAAACAACTGTTAACCGGCAGCAGCAATGTTCTGGCGCTGGAACAGGCTCGCGGGGTGATTGAAAGTACCCGCAGCGATATCGCTAAACGTCAGGGGGAACTGGCGCAGGCGAATAATGCATTGCAACTGTTATTAGGAAGCTACGGCAAGCTGCCGCAAGCGCAGACAGCGGGTAGCGACAGCCTGCAAAGCGTTAAATTACCGGCGGGCTTGTCGTCGCAAATCTTGTTGCAGCGCCCGGATATTATGGAAGCTGAACACGCGTTAATGGCGGCTAATGCCAATATTGGCGCCGCACGCGCGGCATTTTTCCCGTCTATTAGTCTGACCAGCGGAATCTCAACCGCCAGCAGCGATCTCTCATCATTATTTAACGCCAGCAGCGGAATGTGGAATTTTATTCCCAAAATTGAGATCCCCATTTTTAATGCCGGGCGTAACCAGGGCAATCTGGATATCGCTGAAATTCGCCAGCAGCAGTCGGTGGTGAATTATGAACAAAAAATCCAGAATGCCTTTAAAGAAGTGGTAGATGCGCTGGCGTTACGTCAAAGCCTGAATGATCAAATTAGCGCCCAACAGCGTTATCTGGCGTCGCTGCAAATTACCCTGCAACGGGCACGGGCATTATATCAGCACGGCGCAGTCAGTTATCTGGAAGTGCTGGATGCCGAACGTTCTTTATTTGCTACCCGACAAACCTTACTCGACCTGAATTATGCCCGTCAGGTTAATGAAATTTCTTTATATACCGCACTGGGTGGCGGTTGGCAGCAATAATTTTTAACTCCAGGAGAGAATAAATGAAAAAAGCACTGCAAGTCGCAATGTTCAGTCTGTTTACTGTTATTGGTTTTAATGCCCAGGCTAACGAACATCATCATGAAACCATGAGCGAAGCACAACCGCAGGTGATTAGCGCCACCGGTGTGGTAAAAGGTGTTGATCTGGAAAGCAAAAAAATCACCATCCACCACGATCCGATTGCCGCAGTGAACTGGCCGGAGATGACTATGCGCTTTACCATCACTCCGCAGACGAAAATGAGTGAAATTAAAACCGGCGACAAAGTGGCGTTTAATTTTGTCCAGCAGGGCAACCTTTCTTTATTACAGGATATTAAAGTCAGCCAGTAACCCAGGTTTAATTCAATGAAAAAAATCGCGCTTATTATCGGCAGCATGATCGCGGGCGGTATTATTTCTGCGGCAGGTTTTACCTGGTTTGCAAAGGCGGAACCGCCAGTGGAAAAAACGCCAACCGCAGAACGTAAAATCTTATTCTGGTACGACCCGATGTATCCCAATACGCGGTTCGATAAACCAGGTAAATCGCCGTTTATGGATATGGATCTGGTGCCGAAATATGCCGATGAAGAGAGTTCTGCGTCTGGTGTACGCATTGACCCGACCCAGACGCAGAATCTGGGGGTGAAAACGGCTACCGTCACGCGCGGGCCGCTGACTTTTGCCCAGAGTTTCCCGGCGAATGTCAGTTACAACGAGTATCAGTTTGCCATTGTGCAGGCTCGAGCCGCCGGATTTATTGACAAAGTTTATCCGCTCACGGTGGGCGATAAAGTGAAAAAGGGCGCGCCGCTTCTCGACCTGACCATTCCCGACTGGGTGGAAGCGCAGAGTGAGTATTTACTGCTGCGCGAAACCGGCGGTACGGCGACCCAGACCGAAGGTATTCTTGAACGCCTGCGGCTGGCGGGAATGCCGGAGGCCGATATTCGCCGCCTGATCGCCACGCAAAAAATCCAGACTCGCTTTACGCTCAAAGCGCCCATTGATGGCGTGATCACCGCGTTTGATCTGCGCGCGGGAATGAATATCGCCAAAGATAACGTGGTCGCGAAAATTCAGGGTATGGACCCGGTGTGGGTCACTGCCGCGATCCCGGAGTCCATCGCCTGGCTGGTGAAAGATGCCTCGCAGTTTACGCTCACCGTTCCGGCGCGACCCGATAAAACGCTCACCATCCGCAAATGGACGATGCTACCCGGCGTAGATGCCGCGACCCGCACTTTGCAACTGCGTCTGGAAGTCGACAACGCCGACGAGGCGCTAAAGCCGGGAATGAACGCCTGGTTGCAACTCAACACCGCCAGCGAACCGATGCTGCTCATTCCGTCACAGGCGCTGATTGATACCGGCAGCGAACAGCGGGTGATTACCGTTGACGCCGACGGGCGCTTTGTACCGAAACGCGTTTCCGTTTTCCAGGCCTCGCAAGGCGTCACCGCGTTACGCTCAGGTCTGGCGGAAGGGGAAAAGGTGGTTTCCAGCGGCCTGTTCCTGATTGATTCTGAAGCCAATATTTCTGGCGCGCTGGAGCGGATGCGCTCTGAAAGTGCTACCCACGCGCATTGAGGGAATAACCAATGATTGAATGGATTATTCGTCGCTCGGTGGCGAACCGTTTTCTGGTGCTGATGGGCGCGTTGTTTTTGAGCATCTGGGGCACCTGGACCATCATTAACACGCCAGTGGATGCACTGCCGGATCTCTCTGATGTGCAGGTGATTATTAAAACCAGCTATCCCGGTCAGGCACCGCAAATCGTTGAAAATCAGGTGACTTATCCGCTAACTACCACCATGTTGTCGGTGCCTGGCGCGAAGACTGTGCGTGGTTTCTCGCAGTTTGGCGACTCTTATGTGTATGTCATTTTCGAAGATGGCACCGATCCATACTGGGCGCGCTCGCGGGTGCTGGAGTACCTCAACCAGGTGCAGGGTAAGCTGCCAGCGGGTGTCAGCGCGGAGCTGGGGCCAGACGCCACGGGCGTTGGCTGGATTTATGAATACGCGCTGGTGGATCGCAGCGGTAAGCACGATCTGGCTGATTTACGCTCATTGCAGGACTGGTTTCTCAAATATGAGCTAAAAACCATCCCTGACGTTGCGGAAGTGGCGTCGGTGGGCGGTGTGGTGAAAGAGTATCAGGTGGTTATCGATCCCCAGCGCCTGGCGCAGTATGGCATCAGTCTCGCCGAAGTAAAAAGCGCGCTGGATGCCTCAAATCAGGAAGCGGGCGGTTCGTCGATCGAACTGGCGGAAGCGGAATATATGGTGCGCGCCAGCGGCTATCTGCAAACGCTCGACGACTTTAATCACATCGTTTTAAAAGCCAGTGAAAATGGCGTGCCCGTTTATCTGCGTGATGTTGCGAAGGTCCAGGTTGGCCCGGAGATGCGCCGGGGCATTGCCGAACTGAACGGCGAAGGCGAAGTGGCGGGCGGGGTGGTGATCCTGCGTTCCGGCAAAAACGCCCGTGAAGTGATCGCCGCCGTGAAGGACAAACTGGAAACGCTGAAAAGCAGTCTGCCGGAAGGCGTGGAGATAGTTACAACATACGATCGCAGCCAGCTCATTGACCGCGCCATCGACAACCTCAGCGGCAAGCTGCTGGAAGAGTTTATTGTGGTGGCGGTAGTCTGCGCGCTGTTTCTCTGGCATGTGCGCTCGGCGCTGGTGGCGATTATTTCGTTGCCGCTGGGGTTGTGTATTGCTTTTATTGTCATGCACTTCCAGGGGCTGAACGCCAATATTATGTCGCTGGGCGGTATTGCGATTGCCGTCGGGGCGATGGTCGATGCCGCCATCGTCATGATCGAGAATGCGCATAAACGGCTGGAAGAGTGGCAGCACCAGCATCCTGACGTCATGCTGGATAATAAAACGCGCTGGCAGGTGATTACCGATGCTTCTGTTGAAGTGGGGCCGGCGCTGTTTATCAGTCTGCTGATTATCACGCTGTCGTTTATCCCAATCTTCACTCTGGAAGGGCAGGAAGGGCGTCTGTTTGGTCCGCTGGCGTTCACCAAAACCTATGCCATGGCAGGCGCGGCGCTGCTGGCGATCGTGGTGATCCCCATTCTGATGGGCTACTGGATCCGTGGCAAAATTCCGCCAGAAAGCAGTAACCCGCTCAATCGTTTTTTGATTCGTATTTACCATCCGCTGTTGCTGAAAGTACTGCACTGGCCGAAAACCACGCTGCTGGTGGCGGCGCTTTCGGTGCTGACAGTTATCTGGCCGCTCAATAAAGTTGGCGGGGAATTTTTACCGCAGATCAATGAAGGCGACTTGTTGTATATGCCTTCGACGCTGCCGGGGATTTCCGCGTCGGAAGCAGCGAGTATGCTGCAAAAAACCGACAAGCTGATTATGAGCGTACCGGAAGTGGCGCGGGTGTTTGGCAAAACCGGGAAAGCGGAAACTGCCACCGACTCCGCTCCGCTGGAGATGGTAGAAACGACCATTCAGCTTAAGCCGCAGGATCAGTGGCGGCCTGGCATGACGATGGACAAAATCATCGAAGAGCTGGATAGCACCGTGCGACTACCGGGGCTGGCGAATCTGTGGGTGCCACCAATCCGTAACCGTATTGATATGCTTTCCACCGGCATTAAAAGCCCCATCGGCATTAAAGTGTCCGGCAATGTGCTGGCGGATATCGACGCGATGGCGGAGCAAATTGAAGACGTGGCGCGAACGGTGCCAGGCGTGGCTTCTGCTCTTGCCGAACGTCTGGAAGGTGGGCGTTATATCAATATTGAGATTAACCGTGAAAAAGCCGCGCGTTACGGTATGACGGTGGCGGATGTGCAGTTGTTTGTCACCTCTGCGGTGGGCGGGGCGATGGTTGGCGAAACGGTGGAAGGGATTGCCCGTTATCCAATTAATCTGCGTTATCCGCAAAGCTGGCGCGATAGCCCGCAGGCTCTGCGCCAGTTGCCGATTTTGACGCCGATGAAGCAGCAAATCACCCTGGCAGACGTGGCCGACGTTAACGTCTCCACCGGACCGTCGATGCTGAAAACCGAGAATGCGCGCCCGACGAGCTGGATTTATATCGATGCCCGCGATCGTGACATGGTGTCGGTGGTTCACGATTTGCAAAAAGCGATAGCTGAAAAAGTGCAGTTAAAACCGGGCACCAGCGTGGCATTCTCCGGGCAGTTCGAGCTACTGGAGCGCGCCAACCATAAGCTGAAACTCATGGTGCCGATGACGTTGATGATCATCTTCGTGCTGTTGTATTTGGCGTTCCGTCGGGTGGGCGAAGCGTTGCTGATTATCAGCAGCGTACCGTTTGCGCTGGTGGGCGGCATCTGGTTGCTGTGGTGGATGGGCTTTCATCTTTCCGTGGCGACGGGCACTGGCTTTATCGCCCTCGCAGGAGTCGCCGCCGAATTTGGCGTGGTGATGCTGATGTATTTACGTCACGCCATAGAGGCCGAGCCG
The DNA here is from genome assembly GCF_002966005.1 of Escherichia sp. MOD1-EC5433. NCBI lineage: Bacteria > Pseudomonadati > Pseudomonadota > Gammaproteobacteria > Enterobacterales > Enterobacteriaceae > Escherichia > Escherichia sp. MOD1-EC5433. The sequence goes on from NZ_PTRL01000002.1 coordinate 162,661, forward strand.
TCGTTGAATAATCCGCAAACATTCAGTGAGCAGAAGCTGGATGAGGCGTTGTATCACGGCGCGGTACTGCGCGTGCGCCCGAAAGCGATGACGGTGGCAGTGATTATCGCCGGTCTGCTGCCGATTCTGTGGGGTACGGGAGCAGGTTCAGAGGTGATGAGCCGGATTGCCGCGCCGATGATTGGCGGCATGATCACCGCGCCTTTGCTGTCGCTGTTTATTATCCCGGCGGCGTATAAGCTGATGTGGCTGCACCGACATCGGGTACGGAAATAAAAGCAGGATACCCTGTTTAACCGTGTGGATTGTGTCTTGCGACGATGGGCACTAAATGTTAAAAGGTGCCCCTCAACAAAAAAGACACACAGGGGAAAGGCGTGAAAAACGCGTCAACCGTATCGGAAGATACTGCGTCGAATCAAGAGCCGACGCTTCATCGCGGATTACATAACCGTCATATTCAACTGATTGCGCTGGGTGGCGCAATTGGTACTGGTCTGTTTCTTGGCATTGGCCCGGCGATTCAGATGGCGGGTCCGGCTGTATTGCTGGGCTACGGCGTCGCCGGGATCATCGCTTTCCTGATTATGCGCCAGCTTGGCGAAATGGTGGTTGAGGAGCCGGTATCCGGTTCATTTGCCCACTTTGCCTATAAATACTGGGGACCGTTTGCGGGCTTCCTCTCTGGCTGGAACTACTGGGTAATGTTCGTGCTGGTGGGAATGGCAGAGCTGACCGCTGCGGGCATCTATATGCAGTACTGGTTCCCGGATGTTCCAACGTGGATTTGGGCTGCCGCCTTCTTTATTATCATCAACGCCGTTAACCTGGTGAACGTGCGCTTATATGGCGAAACCGAGTTCTGGTTTGCGCTGATTAAAGTGCTGGCGATCATCGGTATGATCGGCTTTGGCCTGTGGCTGCTGTTTTCTGGTCACGGCGGCGAGAAAGCCAGTATCGACAACCTCTGGCGCTACGGTGGTTTCTTCGCCACCGGCTGGAATGGGCTGATTTTGTCGCTGGCGGTAATTATGTTCTCCTTCGGCGGTCTGGAGCTGATTGGGATTACTGCCGCTGAAGCGCGCGATCCGGAAAAAAGCATCCCGAAAGCAGTGAATCAGGTGGTGTATCGCATCCTGCTGTTTTATATCGGTTCACTGGTGGTTTTACTGGCACTCTATCCGTGGGTGGAAGTGAAATCCAACAGTAGCCCGTTTGTGATGATTTTCCATAATCTCGACAGCAACGTGGTAGCTTCTGCGCTGAACTTCGTCATTCTGGTAGCATCGCTGTCAGTGTATAACAGCGGGGTTTACTCTAACAGCCGCATGCTGTTTGGCCTTTCTGTGCAGGGTAATGCGCCGAAGTTTTTGACTCGCGTCAGCCGTCGCGGCGTGCCGATCAACTCGTTGATGCTTTCCGGAGCGATCACCTCACTGGTGGTGTTGATTAACTATCTGCTGCCGCAAAAAGCGTTTGGTTTGCTGATGGCGCTGGTGGTAGCAACGCTGCTGCTGAACTGGATTATGATCTGCCTGGCGCATCTGCGTTTTCGTGCGGCGATGCGACGTCAGGGGCGAGAAACACAGTTTAAGGCACTGCTCTATCCGTTCGGCAACTATCTTTGCATCGCCTTCCTCGCCATGATTTTGCTGCTGATGTGCACGATGGATGATATGCGCTTGTCAGCGATCCTGCTGCCGGTGTGGATTGTATTCCTGTTTGTGGCGTTTAAAACGTTGCGTCGGAAATAAGGCATTCACGCTACATCCGACAAAACGATGTCCGCTCTCATCCATTCGATGAGAGCGGTTTTTTTAATTACTGCTTAAATGCACCCGCCAGAGAGCGAATATCATTGCCGGTTGGCGACTGATGAAGTCGCAGACCAAACTCTTCGACGATGGCAAATATATGGTCGAAAATATCAGCCTGAATGCTTTCATATTCCAGCCACACTACGGTATTGGTAAACGCATATATCTCAAGCGGTAAACCATTATCGCCCGGTGCAAGCTGACGTACCATTAAGGTCATATCTTTACGAATACGTGGATGGTTACGTAGATATTCGTTCAGATAGGCACGAAAGGTTCCAATATTGGTCATTCGGCGCAGATTTAATACTGACTCCGTAGACCCTTGCTGGCGGTTCCACTCATTAATTTCCTGATGGCGGCTGGTTAAATAAGGCTTTAACAAATGCGCTTTATTCAGACGTTGCATTTCGTCTTCATCAAGAAAACGAATACTGGTGACATCAATACTGATACTGCGCTTAATACGTCGCCCGCCAGATGCTGACATCCCGCTCCAGTTTTTAAAGGAGTCAGAAACCAGAGACCAGGTGGGAATAGTGGTAATGGTATTGTCCCAGTTACGCACTTTGACGGTGGTTAACCCAATATCGATCACCGCGCCATCCGCGCCGTATTTCGGCATCTCCAGCCAGTCGCCCAGTTTCAGCATATCGTTCGCGGAAAGCTGAATACCTGCCACCAGTCCAAGAATCGGATCTTTAAATACCAACATCAGAACGGCAGCCATTGCACCAAGACCGCTGATCAGAATCGCTGGCGACTGACCAATCAGCAGCGAGATCATCAAAATGCCGACCAGAATCGCGCCGATCAGTTTAATCCCCTGAAATATTCCTTTCAGCGGTAACTGAGATGCCGCCGGGAATTTCTGCGCCAGATTCAAAATAACATCCAGCAACGAGAAGACTGAAAGCAGCGCATACATCATGATCCACAACTGCGCGCAGGTAGTCAGAATATCTGCCGCTTCGGTGCCTTTTTGCAGCCAGAATACCGCCTGAATATTGACGATAATCCCCTGCAGGGTAAAAGCTAAACGGTGGAAGAGTTTATTCTGGGTAATGATTTGCAACCAAAGCCGTGAACTGGCGATGGCACGTTTTTCGAAGGTCCGCAGTACCACCCAATGCAAAATAATATGCACCACGACGGCGGTCAGAAAAATAATACCGAAAATCATCACCATCGAGGTGGTGTGATCGATCTCAATACCCGCTAAATCTTCAACCTGGGATATTAAATCCTGCATAACGTCTCCTTTATACAACAGTAGCCTATGATGACGGCTGAAACAGGGTTATGCAAATCAGGAGAATCTGAGGGGAAATAGCCGGGCAGATGCCCGGCAAGAGAGAATTACACTTCGGTTAAGGTGATGTTTTGCGGCAGACGAGATTTCGGCAGCGTAGCGTTAAAATCTTCAACGCTGTGATGACCCACCGGAACAACCACCAGACTGGTGTAGCCTTTCTCTTTCAGACCAAACTCTGCATCGAGGATGGCGGCGTCAAAACCTTCGATGGGTACCGCGTCCAGACCCAGCGCCGCCACGCCCAGCAGGAAGTTACCGACGTTGAGATAAACCTGTTTTGCCATCCACTCTGCATCATCATGCAGATCTTTACGGTGCATATCGGCGAAGAACTTGCGACCTTTATCGTTCGCGGCTTTCGCTTCCGGCGTGGCAAAGCGACCATCGGCATCTTCCTGGTCAACAACCAGCTTCAGCCAGGCATCGTCCATTGCGGTTTTCGCGCAGAACACCACGACGTGCGAGGCATCAAGCATTTTACGTTCGTTGAACACGTAATTGTCGGCGGCGGATTTAGCGACACGCGCTTTACCTTCTTCCGTGCTGGCCACAATAAAATGCCATGGCTGGGAGTTGGTGCTGGATGGGCTGTACTGCAACAGGGTTTTGATCTGCTCGGCTTGTTCCGGGGTAAGTTTTTTGCTGGCATCAAATGCCTTAGTGGAATGACGCTTTAAGGCGACAGAAATGATATCCATAAAGACTCCATGTGTAAGTAATTTTGCGTGCCAGCAGATTACAAGGTTCAACGAGAAATGGTAAGCGAGAAAAATGCGCTATAGATTTCCGCTTTAGCCTGGACGCACTCTTTTTTGATCGCGTTTAGGCAGACCATCAACCACCAGATTCCACGAATCGTTGATCAGATCGCGAAGTAACGCTTCGGAGATTTCCTCGCCGGGATACACCGAAATCCAGTGCTTTTTATTCATGTGATACCCTGGCTTAATGCTCGGGTATATCTGCTGATTTAACAGGGATTTTTGTGGATCGGACTTCAGATTGATAAAGGGGACGCCGCGCAGCTCCGACGACAGCATAAAAATTTTGCCGCCAATTTTAAAGACATCGAACTCTGGGCCAAACGGCCAGCAAAGCTCGACGAAGGGTAACTCAAGGGCAAGGCGTTTCGCCGTTTCGTGCAGTGATTGCTTATCCATAAACGTTCCTTAAGGCGAAGGAGAATAAGCAAAGTATGCCGCGAAGTACGGCGATAATCGACGTTTAATCCGCCAGCGAGAACCAGCGTCGCCAGATAAAGCGCAGAACAAAATACTCAATAGCGGCCAGCACTAAAAACCACAGGCAAAACAATAAAGTGTAAAGCTGGCTAAGATCCATCAGATGAAACATGGTCACCAGTTTTTGTGCCAGCGTCAGCCCCAGTGCGGGGGCGGGCAGCAGCAGGCAAGAGAGGAAAGCCATCAGCAAAATGCCTGCTGCGGTGGTCAAGGTTTCTAAAGGGTGTTTCATAACATTGTTAAATGTAAGTTAAAACACCATTGTCAGGGATATTCTTCTGTAAGGCAATTCCCGACTTAGTCACCGGCCCAGATCTCACAATGCTTTTTCACCAGCCCAATCAGCGAGCCGCCATCGGCGACGAAATCTCTCATCAGCTGCGCTTCATTCAGACCGCTGATAACCTGGCGGTGCAGTGCTTCAATTGCACTCGATGCACCAATTTTATGTGCAGAAGGGGCGATTTTTTCCAGCAATCGCAAGGTGTCTTCCGTTAGTGGTCGACGATCGCCGGTGTGCGGATCGGTAACGACGCCTTCCAGACCATAACGGCAGGCCTGGAAACGGTTGAATTTATACAGCAGATAATCTTTCTCCTGATGTTTGAACGGGCGTTCCGTCAGCAACCAGTGGGCGGTGGCCTGAATCAATCCCGCCATATTTACCGCATGGCTAAGGGTTAACGGGGTATCCATCACCCGAACCTCCACCGTGCCAAAATGAGGACTGGGGCGAATATCCCAGTGCAGATCTTTAATGCTGTCGATCATCGTGGTGTAACTCAGACAGCGAAACAGGGCTTCAAATTGTTGCCAGTTACTGACCCACGGCATCGGGCCATTATCAGGAAAGGCGGAAAAAATATTCGGTCGTGAGGAGGCAAAACGCGTATCCGTTCCCTGCATATATGGCGACGCGGCGGAAAGGGCGATAAAGTGCGGCACAAACCGTGACAAGCCGTGCAGCAAATAAATAGCGTCATCACCACTGGCGCAGCCAACGTGAACATGCTGACCAAAAACAGTCGCTTGTTGAATGAGATAGCCGAAGTTTTCCAGCGTCCGTTGATAACGTTCGTTATCGCACACCTCCTGACGCTGCCATTTCTGAAACGGGTGCGTGCCACCGCCGCAAATTTCCAGATGATGGTCTGCGGCTGCCTGCAATACGACTTTCTGCATCGCTGAAAATTGCCCGGCAGCCTGGTTGATATCACGGCAAACATCCGTCGCCAGCTCCAGCATACTTTCGGTGATATCGTGCTTCACTTCCCCGGCAGTGATCTGATTTTTAACGGCGTCAATCAGCGTTGAAGAGTCCTGGCTAAGGTCATATCCCGGAGGATTAACCACCTGCATTTCCAGTTCAATACCGAGGGTAAAAGGTTCAGAAATATGAAACTCAGGTAATGGCATAGGTTTCTCTTATGTTGGCATTTTCATTCCAGTATAGAAGTGGCAGCGGCAGGGCGAGATGCGGAAGTTCTGGAATGTTTCTTTTTTTGGTGGTGGTGAACTGATTGCTACTGAAGCAATTTGGCTACTTTTGCAAGGTGACCAGTAGTGGCAGAGCTGGCTGGCGGCGAAGAATTTTGACGATTGGGGCGAGCAGAAAAAAACTGGCTCAGCTTCGGTTGATCAAATGAGTAGTGAGAAGTCCGAAACAGGATTAACTGTATAAATAAACAGCCATTTTGCTAAGGAAGGGTAAGATAGCTGCGGGTGCCTGAAGCTTTCCAGTTTCAGGTTAACTCTGAGGTCTGGAAAGATGAAGCCCCAGGAGATATTTCTATCAACCCTGGGGCTGCCACTCCAAACCCGAACAATTTGGATGGTAGTCCCTTCTTCGCATGGAGGCAATATAAACATGCTGACGAAATATGCCCTTGTGGCAGTCATAGTGCTGTGTTTAACGGTGCTGGGATTTACGCTTCTGGTCGGAGACTCGCTGTGTGAGTTTACGGTGAAGGAACGTAATATTGAGTTCAGGGCTGTTCTCGCTTACGAACCGAAGAAGTAGCCGCTGTGCGGGGAGCAATCCCCGCATATCCGGTTGTCAGGTCAGGAATGGTAAGGCACCTGCTTTACACTTTCGCCCGCAGTCAGTGATGGCTGCGGGCGATCTCGTTTTAAGGCAATGATGAGTTTTGCCGGCCGAAGTCCGGAACAGGATTGTACTGTATAAATAAACAGCTATTTTGCTAAGAAAGGGTAAGATAACGGCGGGTGCCTGAAGCTTTCCGGTTTCAGGTTAACTCTGAGATCTGGAAAGATGAAGCCCCAGGACGATATTTCTATCAACCCTGGGGCTGCCACTCCAAACCAGACAATTTGGATGGTAGTCCCTTCTTCGCATGGAGGCAATATAAACATGCTGACGAAATATGCCCTTGTGGCAGTCATAGTGCTGTGTTTAACGGTGCTGGGATTTACGCTTCTGGTCGGAGACTCGCTGTGTGAGTTTACGGTGAAGGAACGTAATATTGAGTTCAGGGCTGTTCTCGCTTACGAACCGAAGAAGTAGCCGTTGTGCGGGGAGCAATCCCCGCATATCCGGTTGTCAGGTCTGGATGGTAAGGCACCTGCTTTACACTTTCGCCCGCAGTCAGCAATGGCTGCGGGCGAATCGCACCGGGTATTGTCAATTAATTGTGTTGGCACAGCGTTATGACTCTCTTTTCTTTTATCTGCCAGTGCACAGCAAACTTCTCATCCTCTCGACGAATGATGATCTGCTGTTTATTCCAGTTAATTATTTGATAATCCAGAAAACCTTGAACTGTCTGTAACTTGCTTGCCTTAAACGCACTCTCTTTCGCTGAAAATGCCAGTGTAAGCGCCACAGAAAAGGGTAAATCGCTGACCCCAAGCAGCTTGTATTCTGCTGGTGTCATAATGCTGTCTTTCAGCTCTTCCGCTGCTTGTGCAGAGAAGGTCTCTTCGATATCAATACCTGTTGGTTGATGGGATACCACAGCTAATGCCGTAGCCCCGCAGTGGCTAATACTGCCGTATAACCCCGCAGGCCACACAGGTTGGCGTAGCTCGCCGATTGCGGGCACACATTTATAGCCATACTCTCGCAACGCATGAACAGCAGCAATCCGTCCGGCTAAATGTTCGGCTTTGCGTTTACGTCCGGCATGTTGCAGTTGCGCGTAATGCGGCAGCCAGAGCAAATCCTGCTCACAAAAACTTGCCGGCTCAAACTCAACAAAATGCAGCGTATGTCCGGCAAAGGGGAGGGAGGTATGCGTAGTTTTCATGTCGACCATATTAGAGACTGATGACAAACGCAAAACTGTCTGATGCGCTACGCTTATCAGGCCTACACTATCCTGCAATATATTGAATTGACAAGATTTTGTAGGCCGGATAAGGCGTTCACGCCGCATCCGGCATGAACGACGCGCACTTTGTCAACAATCTGACGTTAGCATCAGAAGTGAGTATTAATGCTCATATACCACGTACGTCCCGGCTCGTTATAGGTATACGCACCAGCACCGGCAATATAGTTGGCTCCTGCCAGATCGCCTGTGGTCTGGGCATTACCCGCACGCCATAAACGCTTGTCGAACAGGTTGTCTACGCCGCCGGTCAGACTGACATTCTTCGTCACATCCCAGGTCGCGCTCAGGCCAACAATGCTGTAAGGGCTAATTTCTTTGGTTTCCGGTCCAACCGCTGGCTGACCTTTATAGTTGTACTTCTTCGGCTGCTGCTTGCCGTACCAGGTGAAGGTCGTTTGCATCGACAAATCTTCCCGTGCCTGCCAGCTCAGCGTTGAGTTCAACGTATACTCCGGGATGATCGACAAACGGTCGCCCGTGGTTTTGTTTTCACTCTTCAGCATGTAAGTGATGTTGTTGGTCCACATCACCGTTTCGCTAACCGGTACGTTTAACGATCCTTCCAGACCTTCCACCACCGCTTTCGGCACGTTATCCCACTGATAGAGATCGGTGCCGACTGCGTTTTGCCCTACAGCCACATAGCCCGCTTCAATCTTATTGCGATAATCGTTACGGAACCAGGTGACGCCCGCCAGCCAGCCGTCGCGTTTGAACTCCAGACCAATCTCTTTGTTGATGCTGGTTTCCGCTTTCAGGTCATCATTACCTTGCAGATAGCAGCCGCCCGCGCTGGCATAGCAGCCCTGACCTTTACTGTAGAGAATGTAGTTCGGGTTAGTCTGGTACAGGCTCGGCGCTTTATAAGCACGGGCAATGCCCATTTTCAGCGTGAAGTCATCGCCTAAACCTTGCGATATGTTCAGCGCCGGGCTCCAGTTATTGCCAACAATACTGTGATGATCGAAACGCAGCCCCGGCGTTACGATGGTGCTGTCAGTCAGCTCCATGTTGTTTTCGGCAAACAGCGAGAAAATTTCTGCTTTTGAATACGGGCTACGGTCGGTGGCACTCACACCATCAATAGCACCGCCGGTATTCGTCCCGGTCAGCGCCTGGGTGTTGGAACTCAAGTCCTTCATCCGCTGCTGATTCCACTCCGTACCCAGCGTCAGCGTCTGGTTAACGAGGAAATCAATCGGCAGGTTAACTTCGCTGTGCAGCATCACGTCATCAAGATCGATATCGACGAAGTCTTGTGTCGCTTTTTCGTTAAATTTCCCTTCGGTGCCGCCCGCCAGACCTTCCGGAATACGCGAGTTACGGGTGTGTTCGTACTGCACCCAGTTACTGGTGGTCACACCGTTATCCCAGCCACCGTTCCAGGTCAGTGAGTAGTTCTGGCGATACAGGCGGTTGGTTTCATCGCCGTATTTAGAGCGAGTGTAGGCGTCGGAGTTGGTGTTCTGAGTATCGCCCGCATACAGGTTGCCCTGGCGGCTGTAACCCGCTTCCAGTTCGAGTGATTGCAGAGGCGCGAAGTCCCAACGAACTACGCCGTTAATATCTTTGTTGATCACCCCTTCGCGCCCGGCCGGTAGGGTAGTTGCATAGGTTCCGGCACGCGCGGACTGATGACCCTGGTTAATATCCCACGCGTCGGCCTGGGTTTTGTCGAGGTTGCCATACAAGCGGAAACTGAATTCATCGCCCAGCGGACCGGTCAGGCTGAAGTTGGTGCGTTTGGTGGCGCCTTCCTCTTTATGTTCTGGGGCGTTGAAATAAGCATCCCAGGAACCGTGCCACTCGCCGCTGCCTTTTTTGGTGATGATGTTAACTACGCCACCCGCCGCGCCGTTGCCATAACGTGCAGCCGCCGGGCCACGCAGAACTTCAATACGTTCAATCATCTCCGGCGGCACCCAGGAGGTATCACCACGGGTATCGCGCTCGCCGCGCCAGCCCTGACGCACCGAATTGCGGCTGCTGACCGGTTTACCGTCAATCAAAATCAGCGTGTTTTCTGGACCCATGCCGCGAATATCAATCTGGCGGTTATTACCACGCTGACCGCTGGTGGAGTTACCGGTCAGGTTAACGCCGGGCATAGTACGGATAATCTCCGACACATCGCGGGCAACCGGGTTTTTGCGGATTTCATCTGCGGTGATGGTCGAAACGCCAGGCGCCTGCAAGTTCTGCTCGGCGGCGGTAACGACAATAGTATCGTCATGTGAAACAGGAGTATCGGTTGGCTCTTGTGCCTGCGCTACCCCATAAATCCCCAGGTTGACCAACAAGGCCAGGGAATGAATCTTCTTGTTCATTGTTTTATTCCTGCATTTTTGCCACGAATTGCAACTGTCGGGCATGGTCGTCATCAGCATGACGCCTCCCGCTACCGCGAAAACCTTTGATCCTGAAAGACACGCAGTGCAGTTGGTTAATTAATGTGCGCGCTTGACATGGCGCGCCAATACGCTATTGCAAATGCAAATAGTTATCAATAATATTATCAATATATTTCTGCAATCAATAAAAAATTGCACAGTAAACATGGGGTTATGGTGTGACGGCGTTAAACGTGGGAAGTGAGAGCTGGTGGCTGTCGAAACATGGCCCGGAATGGCAGCGTCTGAATGACGAAATATATCAGGTCACTTTCTGGTGGCGTGACCCTCAAGGTTCTGAAGACCGCTCGACGATAAAGCGCGTATGGGTTTATATCACTGGCGTTACCGATCACCATCAGAACAGCCAGCCCCAGTCGATGCAGCGCATTGCAGGCACTGACGTTTGGCAGTGGACGACACAACTCAGTGCTAACTGGCGCGGCAGCTACTGTTTTATTCCCACTGAACGCGATGACATTTTTTCTGCACCATCACCCGATCGCCTCGAATTACGTGAGGGCTGGCGAAAACTATTACCCCAGGCGATAGCCGATCCGCTGAATCCGCAAAGCTGGAAAGGAGGGCGAGGGCACGCTGTTTCTGCACTCGAAATGCCGCAAGCGCCTCTGCAACCGGGATGGGATTGTCCGCAAGCGCCAGAAATACCTGCCAAAGAAATTATCTGGAAAAGTGAATGGTTGAAAAATTCACGTCGTGTATGGATTTTTACCACCGGCGATGTAACAGCAGAAGAACGCCCGCTGGCAGTTTTGCTCGATGGCGAATTTTGGGCGCAAAGTATGCCCGTCTGGCCTGTGCTGACTTCGCTGACCCATCGTCAGCAACTTCCTCCCGCCGTGTATGTGTTGATCGATGCTATTGACACCACGCACCGTGCCCGCGAACTGCCGTGTAATGCGGATTTCTGGCTGGCAGTACAGCAAGAGTTACTGCCGCTGGTGAAAACAATCGCTCCTTTTAGCGATAGTGCCGATCGCACTGTTGTCGCCGGGCAGAGTTTTGGTGGACTTTCCGCGCTGTATGCCGGACTGCACTGGCCTGAACGCTTTGGCTGTGTATTAAGCCAGTCAGGATCGTACTGGTGGCCGCATCGGGGCGGGCAGCAAGAGGGCGTGTTACTTGAAAAGCTTAAAGCTGGTGAAGTTAGCGCCGAAGGTCTGCGCATTGTGCTGGAAGCGGGTATTCGCGAGCCGATGATTATGCGGGCCAATCAGGCGCTGTATGCGCAATTACACCCCATAAAAGAATCCATTTTCTGGCGTCAGGTTGACGGCGGACATGATGCGCTTTGTTGGCGCGGTGGCTTGATGCAGGGGCTAATCGACCTCTGGCAACCACTTTTCCATGACAGGAGTTGAATATGGCATTCAGTAATCCCTTCGATGATCCACAGGGAGCGTTTTACATTTTGCGCAATGCGCAGGGGCAATTCAGTCTGTGGCCGCAACAATGCGCCTTACCGGCAGGCTGGGACATTGTGTGTCAGCCGCAGTCACAAGAGTCCTGTCAGCAGTGGCTTGAAGCCCACTGGCGTACTCTGACACCGGCGAATTTCACCCAGTTGCAGGAGGCACAATGAGCCAGCATTTACCTTTGGTCGCCGCACAGCCCGGCATCTGGATGGCAGAAAAACTGTCAGATTTACCCTCTGCCTGGAGCGTGGCGCATTACGTTGAGTTAACCGGAGATGTTGATGCACCGCTGCTGGCCCGCGCGGTGGTTGCCGGATTAGCGCAAGCGGATACGCTGCGGATGCGTTTTACGGAAGATAACGGCGAAGTCTGGCAATGGGTCGATGATGCGCTGACGTTTGAACAGCCAGAAATTATCGACCTGCGTACCAATATTGATCCACACGGTACTGCGCAGGCCTTAATGCAAGCCGATTTGCAACAAAACCTGCGCGTCGATAGCGGTAAACCGCTGGTCTTTCATCAGTTAATTCAGGTGGCGGATAACCGCTGGTACTGGTATCAGCGTTACCACCATTTGCTGGTCGATGGCTTCAGTTTCCCGGCAATTACCCGCCAGATCGCCAATATTTACTGTGCATGGCTGCGTGGCGAACCAACGCCTGCTTCGCCGTTTACGCCTTTCGCTGAAGTGGTGGATGAGTACCAGCAGTACCGCGAAAGCGAGGCCTGGCAGCGTGATGCGGCATTCTGGGCGGAACAGCGTCGCCAACTGCCGCCACCTGCGTCACTTTCGTCTGCACCTTTAGCGGGGCGCGGCGCCTCGGCAGATATTCTGCGCCTGAAACTGGAATTTACCGATGGTGAATTCCGCCAGCTTGCTACACAACTTCCCGGTGTGCAACGTACCGATTTAGCACTTGCGCTGGCGGCCTTATGGCTGGGGCGATTGTGCAACCGCATGGACTACGCCGCCGGATTCATCTTTATGCGTCGAATGGGCTCGGCGGCGCTGACGGCTACCGGCCCCGTGCTCAACGTTTTACCGTTGGGTATTCACATTGAAGCGCAAGAAACGCTGTCGCAACTGGCAACCCGACTGGCGGCACAACTGAAAAAAATGCGCCGCCATCAACGCTACGACGCCGAACAAATTGTCCGTGACAGTGGGCGCGCGGCGGGAGAGGAACCGCTGTTCGGTCCGGTACTCAATATCAAGGTATTTGATTACCAACTGGATATTCCGGGTGTTCAGGCGCAAACCCACACCCTGGCAACGGGGCCGGTTAATGACCTTGAACTGGCGCTGTTCCCGGATGAACACGGTGGTTTGAGCATTGAGATCCTCGCCAATAAACAGCGTTACGATGAGCCAACGTTAATCCAGCACGCCGAACGCCTGAAAATGCTGATTGCGCAGTTCGCCGCGAATCCGGCGCTGTTGTGCGGCGATGTCGATATTATGCTGCCAGGTGAGTATGCACAGTTGGCGCAGATCAACGCCACACAGGTAGAAATCCCTGAAACCACGCTGAGCGCGCTGGTGGCAGAACAGGCAGCCAAAACGCCGGATGCTCCGGCACTGGCTGACGCTCATTATCAGTTCAGCTATCGGGAAATGCGCGAGCAGGTGGTGGCGCTGGCGAATCTGCTGCGTGAGCGCGGCGTTAAACCTGGCGACAGCGTGGCGGTGGCATTACCGCGCTCGGTCTTTTTGACCCTGGCGCTACATGCGATAGTTGAAGCAGGTGCGGCCTGGCTACCGCTGGATACGGGTTATCCGGACGATCGCCTGAAAATGATGCTGGAAGATGCGCGCCCGTCGCTGTTAATCACCACCGACGATCAACTGCCGCGCTTTAGCGATGTTCCCAATTTAACCAGCCTTTGCTATAACGCCCCGCTTACTCCACAGGGCAGTGCGCCGCTGCAACTTTCACAACCGCACCACACGGCTTATATCATCTTTACCTCTGGTTCAACCGGCAGGCCGAAAGGGGTGATGGTTGGGCAGAAGGCTATCGTCAACCGCCTGTTGTGGATGCAAAATCATTATCCGCTTACAGGCGAAGATGTCGTTGCCCAAAAAACGCCGTGCAGTTTTGATGTCTCGGTGTGGGAGTTTTTCTGGCCGTTTATTGCGGGGGCGAAACTGGTGATGGCAGAGCCAGAGGCGCACCGCGATCCGCTCGCTATGCAACAATTCTTTGTCGAATATGGCGTGACGACCACGCACTTTGTTCCCTCGATGCTGGCGGCGTTTGTTGCTTCACTGACACCGGAAACTGCCCGGAAAAGTTGTGCGACGTTGAAACAGGTTTTCTGTAGCGGTGAAGCGTTACCGGCCGATTTATGCCGTGAATGGCAACAGTTAACCGGCGCGCCGTTACATAATCTTTATGGCCCAACGGAAGCAGCGGTGGATGTTAGCTGGTATCCGGCTTTTGGCGAGGAACTGGCACAAGTACGCGGCAGCAGCGTGCCAATTGGTTATCCGGTGTGGAACACGGGGCTGCGTATTCTTGATGCGATGATGCATCCGGTGCCGCCGGGTGTGGCGGGCGATCTCTACCTCACTGGCATTCAACTGGCGCAAGGGTATCTTGGACGCCCCGATCTGACCGCCAGCCGCTTTATTGCCGACCCTTTCGCTCCAGGTGAACGCATGTACCGTACCGGAGACGTTGCTCGTTGGCTGGAAAATGGCGCGGTAGAATACCTCGGGCGCAGTGACGATCAGCTAAAAATTCGTGGTCAGCGTATTGAACTGGGCGAAATCGACCGCGTGATGCAGGCGCTGCCGGATGTCGAACAGGCCGTTACCCATGCTTGTGTGATTAACCAGGCGGCAGCAACCGGCGGCGACGCGCGCCAGTTGGTAGGGTATCTGGTGTCGCAATCAGGCCTGCCGCTGGATACCAGCGCATTACAGGCGCAGTTGCGCGAAACGTTGCCACCGCATATGGTGCCCGTCGTTCTGCTGCAACTTCCGCAGTTGCCGCTTAGCGCCAATGGCAAGCTGGATCGTAAAGCTTTACCGTTGCCGGAATTGAAAGCACAAACGCCGGGACGAGCGCCGAAAGCGGGCAGCGAAATGATTATCGCCAGGGCGTTTTCGTCATTGCTGGGATGTGATGTGCAGGATGCCGACGTTGATTTCTTCGCTCTTGGCGGTCATTCGCTGCTGGCGATGAAACTGGCGGCGCAGTTAAGTCGGCAGTTTGCCCGCCAGGTGACGCCGGGGCAGGTGATGGTTGCGTCAACCGTCGCCAAACTGGCAACGATTATTGATGGTGAAGAAGATAGCACCCGGCGCATGGGATTCGAAACCATTCTGCCGTTGCGTGAAGGTAATGGCCCGACGCTGTTCTGTTTCCATCCGGCGTCCGGTTTTGCCTGGCAGTTTAGCGTGCTCTCGCGTTATCTCGATCCACAATGGTCGATTATTGGCATTCAGTCGCCGCGCCCTCATGGACCTATGCAGACGGCGACGAACCTGGATGAAGTCTGCGAAGCGCATCTGGCAACGTTACTTGAACAACAACCTCACGGCCCTTATTACCTGCTGGGTTATTCGCTGGGCGGTACGCTGGCGCAGGGGATTGCGGCGCGGTTGCGTGCCCGTGGCGAACAGGTGGCATTTCTTGGCTTGCTGGATACCTGGCCGCCAGAAACGCAAAACTGGCAGGAAAAAGAAGCTAACGGTCTGGACCCGGAAGTGCTGGCGGAGATTAACCGCGAGCGCGAAGCCTTCCTGGCGGCACAGCAGGGAACTGCGTCGACGGAGCTGTTTACCACCATTGAAGGTAATTACGCTGATGCAGTGCGTCTGTTAAGCACGGCTCATAGCGTACCATTTGATGGTAAAGCGACGCTGTTTGTTGCTGAACGTACACTTCAGGAAGGTATGAGTCCTGAACGCGCCTGGTCGCCATGGGTAGCTGAGCTGGATATTTATCGTTTAGATTGTGCGCATGTGGATATTATCTCGCCAATGGCGTTTGAAAAAATCGGGCCAATTATTTTGGCGACGCTAAATAAATAACTTTATCTTAAATAAAATCCATAATTACTGTAAATGATTGTGGATTTTATTATTTATTATTATGATGAATCCTCAGTTGCTTCTCTGAAAACACGCTTAATGTTGTGTTCGGTGAGGGGAATTTACAAAGTTCAGCTTCGGATAATTCTTGCTAACTGATAAAGTGAGCGCCGTGGAGATTTAATCTTATTGGACTCATTTCAGGTCATATCGCATGTCATCACTGAATATTAAGCAGGGAAGCGATTCTCATTTTCCCGATTATCATCTGGCGTCGCCCAGTAATAATGAAATTGATTTACTTAAACTTATCGAAGTTTTGTGGTACGCAAAAACGCGGGTAATAGCGGTGGCTTTAGCCTTTGCCTGTATCGGGTTACTGGTGTCTTTCATTTTGCCGCAAAAATGGACCAGCTCGGCAGTTATCACGCCCGCAGAGGCTGTCCAGTGGCAAGATCTGGAGAAGGTCTTCACCAAACTCCGCGTGCTGGATCTGGATGCCAATATCGATCGCAACGGTGTGTTTAACCTGTTTATCAAGAAATTTCAGTCTGTGAGTTTATTGGAAGACTATCTGCGTTCGTCCCCTTATGTCATGGATCAATTAAAAGAGGCGAAGATTGATGAACAGGAGCTGCATCGCGCTATTGTCACATTGAGCGAAAAAATGAAAGCGGTTGATGACAACGCCAGTAAGAAAAAAGATGAGCCCGCGTTGTATACCTCCTGGACATTAAGTTTCACTGCGCCAACCAGTGAAGAAGCGCAGACAGTATTGGCTGGTTATATCGATTATATCTCAACGTTGGTGGTGAAAGAGTCGATAGAAAACATACGTAATAAACTGGAAATCAGAACCCAGTTTGAAAAAGAAAAACTGGCTCAGGATCGCATTAAAACGAAAAACCAGCTTGATGCAAATATTCAGCGGCTCAATTATTCACTGGATATTGCCAATGCGGCAGGAATTAAAAAGCCTGTTTATAGTAATGGTCAGGCTGTTAAAGATGACCCTGATTTTTCTATTTCTCTCGGCGCAGACGGTATTGAACGTAAACTTGAAATTGAAAAATCAGTCACCGATGTTGCGGAACTGAACGTTGAATTACGTAATCGTCAATATCTTGTCGATCAATTAACAAAAGCAAATGTCAACGATGTTACTTTTCCGCCATTTAAATATCAGTTGCGCCCATCCTTGCCGGTGAAAAAAGACGGTCCAGGAAAAGCGATTATTGTGATCCTTTCCGCCTTGATCGGCGGTATGGTTGCTTGTGGCAGTGTGCTCTTACATCATGCAATGGCATCCAGAAAACAGGATGCCATGATGGAAGATCGGTTAGTTTAAATCACGGCGGTTGATGGTGCCGTTCGTCCGAGCGGCACCACTAATGGCGTTCCGGCTACTGGATCGTCAATAATCATGCAGCGCAGACCGTAAATACGCTCGATCAATTCAGCTGTGACGATCTCTTTCGGCGCTCCCTGAGCGACAATTTTTCCTTCCCGCAGCGCAATTAAATGGCTGGCGTAGCGACAGGCCTGATTAAGATCGTGCAGCACCGCCGCCAGGGTATAGCCTTTCTCGCGGTTCAGTTCGCTCAATAATTCCAGTAGATCAATTTGATGACTGATATCCAGCCAGGTGGTCGGCTCGTCGAGCAGCATAATCGCCGTTTCCTGTGCCAGCACCATCGCGATCCACGCTCGCTGGCGTTGTCCACCAGAAAGGGTATCCACGCTTTGATTTGCCAGATGAGTTATTCCCGTGGCCTGCATCGCTTTCGTTACCGCTTCTTCATCTTCTTTGCGCCAGCGGGTAAACAGCGGTTGATGCGGGTAACGTCCACGCGCCACCAGCTCCTGCACGGTGATATCGCCCGGCGTGGTAGCATTTTGCGCCAACAGACCAATCCGGCGTGCAACCTCTTTACTGGCGTAATGTTGAATGTGCTCGCCATCCAGCCAGACATGCCCGTGAGCAGGCGTCATCAGGCGGCTTAAAGTACGCAGTAAAGTGGATTTACCGCAGCCATTTGGCCCGATAATTGCCGTGAAGTGACCGTCAGGAATTTCTACAGTCAGATTTTCCGCAACGGTATATTTGCCATATCCGAGGGTTAACTGTTCGCCGCGCAAACGGGCTACTGATTCGGTCATTTTTTGCGAGACTCCTGAATTAACAAGACGATAAGGTAAATACCGCCGAGGCTGACGGTAACGACGCCAACCGGAAGTTGATACGGCATAAACAGTTGTTGGGCGCAGAGATCGGCTGCCAGCAGTAACAGCGCACCACACAGCGCAGCCTGGGTTAGTCCCCAGCGGGCAGTGCCGCTGATGCGCCGGGCAATGTGCGGTGCGACTAAAGCAATAAAGGAAATCGGCCCCGCCAGGGCAGTGGCAGCAGCGGTAAGTACTACGGCAACCAGCATCATTAACAGACGCGAGCGTTCGACGCTGACGCCCAGCGCGCAGGCGGTATCATCGCCCATCTCCAGCAAGCGCATTCTCCGTACCAACAAGGCGGCGGCAATTAACATCAATATAATGATGGGCGCGGAAGGCCAGGTTTTTGTCCACGTCAGGCCGTTGAGCGATCCGGCATTCCATAATCCTGCGGTTAGTGCCGTTTCTAAGGACGCTTTCAGCAACAGCCAGGTATTAAAGGCCACCAGCATGGCGCGAACGCCGATGCCGATAATAATCAACCGAAAGGTGTCGATACCGTTACGCCAGGCAAGTAGCCAGACCAGTAGAGAAGTGACAATGCCGCCTGCCATTGCTGCCAGCGCGATAGCTGTCAGATCCTGACCAAACAGCACCATCGCCACCAGTACGCCGCTCCACGCTCCGGTGTTAAAGCCCATTACGTCAGGGCTGCCGAGCGGGTTACGCATCAACGACTGAAAAATCGCGCCGCTGACGCCCAGCGCCGCGCCAATCAACAGCGCCATCAGCACGCGTGGTAAACGCCATTCGGTGACCACCATCGTCATACTGCGTGGTGCGTCACCCATCAGCGCGGCGAATACCTGCGAGGTTTCCAGTGGCACGGTGCCACTGCGTAATCCCCAAACACTTGCCACCGCACAGGCAGTTATCAACAGCAAACAGGTGATGATTAATCGGCGAGAGACGTAAATCATGCGCCACCTCGCGTTTTACGTCGCACGAGGAAGATCAACACCGGCGCACCAATAAACGCACTGACCACCGAAACGCGCAGCTCGCCGGGAACAATCACACGCCCGATGATATCGGCAAACAGCAGCAGGGCAGGGGTGGCGAGCAGCGTGACGGGCAGCGACCAGCGATGATCGGCACCCACCAGCCAACGCGCCATATGCGGCATCATCAGGCCGATAAAGGCAATCGGGCCAACTACCGCTGTCGCACTACCACAAAGCACGGTAATCGCCAGCAGACCAATTAACTGTGTGCGCGCCACGCGACTGCCCAGCGCCGTCGCGGTGTCGCTGCCGAGGCTTAAACTGTTCAGTGCGCGGCTCAGTAATAGCGCGGTTGCTCCGGCGATCAGCACCGGGATCAGCACCACTTTTAAGGTGTGTAGATTGCGAATATCCAGCGAACCGGCTTGCCAGAAACGCAGTTGATCGTAGACGTCAGGATTAAGCAGGGCGATGCCGCTGGTCAGCCCTTCCAGCACCGCTGCCAGCGCCACACCCGCCAGAGTTAAACGCACCGGACTTAACTGCCCGCCGCCCTGACTGCCGGTAAAGGCAACAATCAACGAGGCCACCAGCGCCCCGGCGAAGGCCATCGCCAGTTGTTCCTGTGCGGAAGAGTAACCAAACAGCGCCGCACCCAGCACAATGGCAAAGCTGGCTCCGGCGTTCACGCCAAGCAATCCGGGGTCGGCAAGTGGATTTCGGGTGAGGGTTTGCATCAACGCCCCGGCAAGGCCAAGCGCGCCGCCTGCAAGTAAACCGGCAAGGGTGCGCGGCAGTCGCGCGTCGAGCACGATGGTGCAGTCGGCGCTCTGACAGGTGCCGGAGAGGGCCTCCAGCACTACGGAAGCGGGGAGTGATTTTGCCCCAATGAGCAGGCTTAATGCCGTCGCGATAATCAGTAATAACAGCAATCCGGGCACGGCAATGGCGCGTGTCACGGCAACAGAACCAGACATACGAACTTCCATGATAATGAAATTAATTATCGTTATCGATCTTATTTGGATATGTTAGCATGTGCAGCCTAAGAATAGGTATTTAAAATATTTGATGGCAAGGCATTGTAATGAATAAACAATCCTGGCTGCTTAACCTCAGCCTGTTGAAAACGCACCCGGCGTTTCGTGCAGTATTCCTCGCTCGTTTTATCTCAATTGTGTCTCTGGGTTTGCTCGGCGTCGCGGTACCGGTGCAGATCCAGATGATGACGCATTCTACCTGGCAGGTGGGGCTTTCGGTGACGCTGACCGGCGGCGCGATGTTTGTTGGCCTGATGGTCGGCGGTGTGCTGGCGGATCGCTATGAGCGCAAAAAAGTGATTTTGCTGGCGCGCGGCACCTGTGGCATTGGCTTCATTGGACTGTGCCTGAACGTGCTGCTGCCGGAGCCGTCATTGCTGGCAATCTATTTACTTGGTTTATGGGATGGTTTTTTCGCATCGCTTGGCGTTACGGCGCTACTGGCGGCGACACCAGCACTGGTAGGACGTGAAAACTTAATGCAGGCCGGGGCGATCACCATGTTGACCGTGCGTCTGGGGTCGGTGATTTCGCCCATGATTGGCGGTTTATTGCTGGCGACCGGAGGCGTAGCCTGGAACTACGGGCTGGCGGCGGCGGGCACGTTTATTACCTTGCTACCGTTGTTAAGCCTTCCGGCGTTGCCACCGCCGCCGCAGCCGCGTGAGCATCCGCTGAAATCGCTTCTGGCAGCGTTTCGTTTTCTGCTCGCCAGCCCGCTGGTAGGAGGGATTGCGCTGCTGGGTGGTTTATTGACGATGGCGAGTGCGGTGCGGGTACTGTATCCGGCGCTGGCTGACAACTGGCAGATGTCGGCGGCACAGATTGGTTTTCTCTATGCGGCGATCCCGCTCGGTGCGGCTATTGGCGCGTTAACCAGCGGGAAGCTGGCACATAGCGCGCGACCAGGGTTATTGATGCTGCTCTCCACGCTGGGATCGTTCCTCGCCATTGGTCTGTTTGGCCTGATGCCGATGTGGATTTTAGGCGTGGTTTGTCTGGCGCTGTTCGGCTGGCTGAGCGCGGTTAGTTCGTTGCTGCAATATACAATGCTGCAAACGCAAACCCCGGAAGCAATGTTAGGGCGGATTAACGGTTTGTGGACGGCGCAGAACGTGACGGGCGATGCCATAGGCGCGGCGCTGCTGGGCGGTCTGGGGGCGATGATGACACCGGTGGCCTCCGCAAGCGTGAGCGGTTTTGGTTTGTTGATTATCGGCGTGTTGTTGTTGCTGGTGCTGGTGGAGTTGCGACGTTTTCGCCAGACGCCGCCACAAGCGGCAGCGTCTGAGAATTAGTTAAAGGTGCATTTTCCCCTCACCCTAACCCTCTCCCCGGAGGGGAGAGGGGACTGTTAGTGCTCTAATTGTATGTTTTATCAATCTTTTTTAAACAGTGAATTAAGCCCATCCAGCACTTGCATGGCGCTGTAGTAATCCAGACGGAACGTCTCGGTTCCCAGCGCATAAACCTGCTTGTTTTGTACTGCGGGCAGGTGCGCGAGCAGCGGATTGGCATAAATAGCATCGGCGTCTTTCTGATCACCGGCGAACAGGAATAGTGACTCGCCATTTAACCCTGCCGCCAGATTTTCCCCACCAAGCTGAATGATGTCATGGCGTTTGCCCTGGCTTTGGCTGGCGTTTAACCCTGCGGGCAACTTCGCCAGCGTAAAGCCGAGTTGTTCCAGCATCTGCCCTTGTGCTGATTCCGGCGTCCAGAGATTAGCACTGTGCGCGGCAGCAGTATAAACAATGGCAGTGACTGGCTGCGGCGGTAATTTGATTTGCTCTTTCGCCGCCGTCAGTTGCTTATCAAACTGTGCAATCCGCTCTGCCGCTTGTTTCTCATGTCCGGTAATTTCGCCAAGCTGCGTTAACAGCGACTGCCAGCTTTTGTCGTCGTAATTGATGATTAACGTCGGGGCGATGGTGGAAAGCTGATCGTACAGCGCCAGCGCCGAATCGCCGCCGGTGGCGCTAATTAAAATCAGATCTGGCATTTGCGCGGCAACGGCTTCGGCACTTGGTTCGCCGATATAGAGCCGCTGCAGTTTGCGTTCTTTCGCCACCTTGCTCCACTGGCGTAAAAAGCCCTGGTCATCCGCTACGCGGTTATTCGGCGTGGTCGCGCCACTGGCGATCACTGGAGCATCAATCGCCAGCAGTGAGCCGGTCAGGGTGACGCTGGTGGAAACAATACGCTGCGGTTGGCTTTCCAGGGTATGAGTGCCACGACTGTCAGTAATCTGACGCGGCCAGTCGGCAGCCTGAACTGCGGCTATTCCTGAAAGCAAAAGTCCTGTTAATAGAAGGGCGTTGCGGTAGAGCGGGGCGAGTCTCACGAATCAGCTTCCTGTTATTAATGAAGTTAATGCTTCTCATTTTCATTGTAACGACAAGCAGATGCAACCCCGAGTTGCAGATTGCGTTACCTCAAGAGTTGACATAGTGCGCGTTTGCTTTTAGGTTAGCGACCGAAAATATAAATGATAATCATTATTAAAGCCTTTATCATTTTGTGGAGGATGATATGGATACGTCACTGGCTGAGGAAGTACAGCAGACCATGGCAACACTTGCGCCCAATCGCTTTTTCTTTATGTCGCCGTACCGCAGTTTTACGACGTCAGGATGTTTCGCCCGCTTCGATGAACCGGCTGTGAACGGGGATTCGCCCGACAGTCCCTTCCAGCAAAAACTCGCCGCGCTGTTTGCCGATGCCAAAGCGCAGGGCATCAAAAATCCGGTGATGGTCGGGGCGATTCCCTTCGATCCACGCCAGCCTTCGTCGCTGTATATTCCCGAATCCTGGCAGCCATTCTCCCGCAAAGAAAAACAAGCTTCCGCGCGCCGTTTCACCCGCAGCCAGGCGCTGAACGTGGTGGAACGCCAGGCAATTCCAGAACAAGCCACGTTTGAACAGATGGTTGCTCGCGCTGCTGCACTTACCGCCACGCCGCAGGTCGACAAAGTGGTGTTGTCACGGTTGATTGATATCACCACTGACGCCGCCATTGATAGTGGCGTATTGCTGGAACGGTTGATTGCGCAAAACCCGGTTAGTTACAACTTCCATGTCCCGCTGGCTGATGGTGGCGTCCTGTTGGGGGCCAGCCCGGAACTGCTGCTACGTAAAGACGGCGAGCGTTTTAGCTCCATTCCGTTAGCCGGTTCCGCGCGTCGTCAGCCGGATGAAGTGCTGGACAGGGAAGCGGGTAATCGTCTGCTGGCGTCAGAAAAAGATCGCCATGAACATGAACTGGTGACTCAGGCGATGAAAGAGGTGCTGCGCGAGCGCAGCAGTGAGTTACACGTTCCTTCCTCTCCACAACTGATCACCACGCCGACGCTGTGGCATCTCGCAACACCCTTTGAAGGTAAAGCGAATTCGCAAGAAAACGCACTGACACTGGCCTGTCTGCTGCATCCGACCCCCGCGCTGAGTGGTTTCCCGCATCAGGCCGCGACCCAGGTTATTGCTGAACTGGAGCCGTTCGACCGCGAACTGTTTGGCGGCATTGTCGGCTGGTGTGACAGCGAAGGTAACGGCGAGTGGGTGGTGACCATCCGCTGCGCGAAGCTGCGGAAAAATCAGGTGCGCCTGTTTGCCGGAGCGGGGATTGTGCCTGCGTCATCACCACTTAGCGAATGGCGCGAAACCGGCGTCAAACTTTCTACCATGTTGAACGTTTTTGGATTGCATTAAGGAGCGAGGATGAGCATCCCATTCACCCGCTGGCCGGAAGAGTTTGCCCGTCGCTATCGGGAAAAAGGCTACTGGCAGGATTTGCCGCTGACCGACATTTTGACCCGCCACGCCGCGAGTGACAGCATCGCGGTTATCGACGGCGAGCGGCAGTTGAGTTATCGGGAACTGAATCAGGCGGCGGATAATCTCGCCTGTAACCTGCGCCGTCAGGGAATTAAATCGGGCGAAACCGCGCTGGTACAGTTGGGTAACGTCGCTGAACTGTACATTACCTTTTTTGCGCTGCTGAAACTGGGCGTCGCGCCGGTGCTGGCGCTGTTCAGCCATCAGCGTAGTGAACTGAACGCCTATGCCAGCCAGATTGAACCGGCGTTACTGATTGCCGATCGCCAACATGCGCTATTTAGCGGGGATGATTTCCTCAATACTTTCGTCACAGACCATTCCTCCATTCGTGTGGTGCAACTGCACAACGACAGCGGCGAGCACAATTTGCAGGATGTGATTAACCATCCGGCAGAAGATTTTACTGCCACGCCGTCACCTGCCGATGAAGTGGCCTATTTCCAGCTTTCCGGCGGCACCACCGGCACACCGAAACTGATCCCGCGTACCCATAATGACTATTACTACAGCGTGCGCCGTAGCGTCGAGATTTGTCAGTTCACGCAACAGACTCGCTATCTGTGTGCGATTCCGGCGGCGCACAACTACGCCATGAGTTCACCAGGATCGCTGGGGGTATTTCTCGCTGGCGGCACAGTGGTTCTGGCGGCCGATCCCAGCGCCACGCTCTGCTTCCCATTGATTGCAAAACATCAGGTCAACGTCACCGCGCTGGTGCCGCCGGCGGTAAGCCTGTGGTTACAGGCGCTGGCTGAAGGTGAAAGCAGGGCGCAGCTTGCCTCGCTAAAACTGTTACAGGTCGGTGGCGCGCGTCTTTCTGCCACGCTTGCGGCGCGTATTCCCGCAGAGATTGGCTGCCAGTTGCAGCAGGTGTTCGGCATGGCGGAAGGGCTGGTGAACTACACCCGTCTTGATGATAGCGCGGAGAAAATTATCCATACCCAGGGTTACCCAATGTGTCCGGATGATGAAGTGTGGGTCGCCGATGCTGACGGAAATCCACTGCCGCAAGGGGAAGTTGGACGCCTGATGACGCGCGGACCGTACACCTTCCGTGGCTATTACAAAAGCCCGCAGCACAATGCCAGCGCCTTTGATGCCAACGGTTTTTACTGTTCTGGCGATCTGATCTCCATTGATCCAGACGGTTACATCACCGTGCAGGGGCGCGAGAAAGATCAGATCAACCGTGGCGGCGAGAAGATCGCTGCCGAAGAGATCGAAAACCTGCTGCTGCGCCATCCGGCGGTGATCTACGCCGCACTGGTGAGCATGGAAGATGAGCTGATGGGCGAAAAAAGCTGCGCTTATCTGGTGGTGAAAGAGCCGCTGCGTGCAGTGCAGGTGCGTCGTTTCCTGCGTGAGCAGGGTATTGCCGAATTTAAATTACCGGATCGCGTGGAGTGTGTGGATTCACTTCCGCTGACGGCGGTCGGGAAAGTCGATAAAAAACAATTACGTCAGTGGCTGGCGTCACGCGCATCAGCCTGAAGGAGAGAACACGATGGCTATTCCAAAATTACAGGCTTACGCACTGCCGGAGTCTCACGATATTCCGCAAAATAAAGTCGACTGGGCATTTGAACCGCAACGCGCCGCGCTGTTAATCCATGATATGCAGGATTATTTCGTCAGCTTCTGGGGCGAGAACTGCCCGATGATGGAACAGGTGATCGCGAATATTGCTGCGCTGCGCGACTACTGCAAACAGCACAATATTCCGGTTTATTACACCGCCCAGCCGAAAGAGCAGAGCGATGAAGATCGGGCGCTGTTGAATGATATGTGGGGGCCGGGCCTGACCCGTTCGCCGGAACAGCAAAAGGTGGTGGATCGCCTGACGCCGGATGCCGACGATACGGTGCTGGTGAAGTGGCGCTACAGCGCGTTTCATCGTTCTCCGCTGGAGCAAATGCTGAAAGAGAGCGGACGTAACCAACTGATTATCACCGGGGTGTACGCGCATATTGGCTGTATGACCACCGCGACCGACGCGTTTATGCGTGATATCAAACCATTTATGGTGGCGGATGCGCTGGCCGATTTCAGCCGTGACGAGCATTTGATGTCGCTGAAATATGTTGCCGGGCGTTCTGGTCGGGTGGTGATGACCGAGGAACTGCTGCCGACGCCAATTCCCGCCAGCAAAGCGGCGCTGCGAGAGGTGATCCTGCCGCTGCTGGACGAATCCGATGAGCCGTTCGATGACGACAACCTGATCGACTACGGTCTGGATTCAGTGCGCATGATGGCGCTGGCGGCGCGCTGGCGCAAAGTGCATGGCGATATCGATTTTGTCATGCTGGCGAAAAACCCAACCATTGATGCCTGGTGGAAACTGCTCTCCCGCGAGGTGAAATAATGGATTTCAGCGGCAAAAATGTCTGGGTTACCGGAGCGGGTAAAGGTATCGGTTACGCCACGGCGCTGGCGTTTGTTGACGTGGGTGCGAAAGTTACAGGTTTTGATCAAGCGTTCACTCAGGAGCAATATCCCTTTGCGACCGAAGTGATGGATGTAGCCGACGCCGGGCAGGTGGCGCAGGTATGTCAGCGACTGTTAGCTGAAACGGAGCGACTGGACGTGCTGGTCAATGCGGCGGGAATTTTACGCATGGGCGCGACCGATCAGCTCAGCAAAGAAGACTGGCAGCAGACCTTTGCGGTCAACGTTGGCGGCGCATTTAACCTGTTTCAGCAAACCATGAACCAGTTTCGCCGTCAGCGGGGCGGGGCGATTGTTACGGTAGCGTCCGACGCTGCACATACGCCGCGTATTGGTATGAGTGCTTACGGTGCGTCGAAAGCGGCGCTGAAAAGCCTGGCGTTGAGCGTCGGGCTGGAACTGGCGGGTAGCGGCGTGCGCTGTAACGTGGTTTCGCCCGGCTCCACCGACACCGATATGCAACGCACGCTGTGGGTGAGCGATGACGCCGAAGAGCTGCGTATTCGCGGCTTTGGCGAGCAGTTTAAGCTCGGCATTCCGCTGGGGAAAATTGCCCGTCCGCAGGAGATCGCCAACACGATTTTGTTCCTCGCCTCTGACCTCGCCAGCCATATCACGCTACAGGATATCGTGGTGGATGGCGGCTCAACGCTGGGAGCATAAGCATGATCTGGAAACGCCATTTAACGCTCGACGAACTCAACGCCACCAGCGACAACACAATGGTGGCGCATCTGGGAATTGTTTATACCCGCCTGGGCGATGATGTGCTGGAAGCCGAAATGCCGGTTGATACCCGTACTCATCAGCCGTTTGGCCTGCTGCATGGCGGTGCGTCGGCGGCGCTGGCGGAAACGCTGGGATCGATGGCCGGATTTATGATGACTCGCGACGGTCAGTGCGTGGTAGGCACGGAACTGAACGCCACGCATCATCGTCCGGTGTCTGAGGGAAAGGTGCGCGGCGTCTGCCAGCCGCTGCATCTTGGGCGGCAAAATCAGAGCTGGGAAATCGTCGTTTTCGATGAACAGGGGCGGCGTTGCTGCACTTGTCGGCTGGGTACGGCGGTTTTGGGATGAACCCGACAGAATTAAATGAGATTGCAGGAAAACTCGGTTAACGGAGTGATCGAGTTAACATTGTTAAGTTAATTATTGGTTTTAACTCTTATTTGTTTGGTTATCGCGTTGTTAAATTCCGCAAAGATGTTATAGAAACAAAATGTAACATCTCTATGGACACGCACACGGATAACAATTATGAACAAATCAGGGAAATACCTCGTCTGGACAGTGCTCTCTGTAATGGGAGCATTTGCTCTGGGATACATTGCTTTAAATCGTGGGGAACAGATCAACGCACTGTGGATTGTGGTGGCGTCGGTCTGTATCTATCTGATCGCTTATCGTTTTTATGGTCTGTATATCGCCAAAAATGTGCTGGCGGTTGACCCGACGCGTATGACGCCAGCGGTGCGCCATAACGACGGGCTGGACTATGTGCCGACGGACAAGAAAGTGCTGTTCGGTCACCATTTTGCGGCCATTGCCGGCGCAGGCCCGCTGGTGGGGCCGGTGCTGGCAGCGCAAATGGGCTACCTGCCGGGGATGATCTGGCTGCTCGCCGGGGTGGTCCTCGCCGGTGCGGTGCAGGATTTCATGGTGCTGTTTGTTTCTACGCGCCGTGACGGTCGCTCGCTGGGCGAACTGGTCAAAGAAGAGATGGGGCCAACCGCCGGGGTGATTGCGCTGGTGGCCTGCTTTATGATCATGGTGATCATCCTTGCAGTGCTGGCGATGATTGTGGTGAAAGCCCTGACTCATAGCCCGTGGGGAACGTATACCGTTGCGTTCACCATTCCGCTGGCGCTGTTCATGGGGATCTACCTGCGCTACCTGCGTCCTGGTCGCATTGGGGAAGTGTCGGTGATTGGCCTGGTGTTCCTGATTTTCGCCATTATCTCTGGCGGCTGGGTGGCAGAAAGCCCGACCTGGGCGCCGTACTTTGACTTTACCGGTGTGCAGTTGACCTGGATGCTGGTGGGTTACGGTTTTGTGGCGGCGGTGCTGCCCGTATGGCTGCTGCTGGCTCCGCGTGACTACCTTTCTACCTTCCTGAAAATCGGGACTATCGTCGGTCTGGCGGTAGGCATTTTGATCATGCGCCCGACGCTGACTATGCCTGCGCTGACCAAATTTGTCGATGGCACAGGCCCGGTATGGACCGGTAACCTGTTCCCGTTCCTGTTTATCACCATCGCCTGTGGTGCGGTGTCTGGCTTCCATGCGCTGATCTCTTCCGGCACCACGCCGAAGATGCTGGCGAACGAAGGTCAGGCGTGTTTTATCGGCTACGGCGGGATGTTGATGGAATCCTTCGTGGCGATTATGGCGCTAGTTTCTGCCTGTATCATCGATCCGGGCGTGTATTTTGCCATGAACAGCCCGATGGCGGTGCTGGCTCCGGCGGGTACGACGGATGTGGTGGCTTCTGCCGCGCAGGTGGTGAGTAGTTGGGGCTTTGCGATAACCCCGGATACGTTAAACCAGATTGCCAGCGAAGTCGGTGAACAGTCGATCATTTCCCGTGCGGGCGGTGCGCCGACGTTGGCGGTGGGGATGGCCTACATTCTGCACGGCGCGCTGGGCGGCATGATGGATGTGGCGTTCTGGTATCACTTCGCCATTTTGTTTGAAGCACTGTTTATTCTGACAGCGGTGGATGCAGGTACGCGTGCTGCGCGCTTTATGTTGCAGGATTTGCTGGGCGTGGTGTCTCCGGGTCTGAAACGGACCGATTCTCTGCCTGCGAACCTGCTGGCAACGGCGCTGTGTGTGCTGGCGTGGGGCTACTTCCTGCATCAGGGCGTGGTCGATCCGCTGGGCGGTATTAACACCCTGTGGCCGCTGTTTGGTATTGCCAACCAGATGCTGGCAGGGATGGCGCTGATGCTCTGTGCCGTGGTGTTGTTCAAAATGAAACGCCAACGTTACGCCTGGGTGGCACTGGTGCCAACGGCCTGGTTGCTGATTTGTACCCTGACCGCAGGCTGGCAGAAAGCGTTTAGCCCGGATGCGAAAGTCGGCTTCCTGGCCATTGCTAACAAGTTCCAGGCCATGATCGACAGCGGCAACATTCCGTCGCAGTATACCGAGTCACAACTGGCGCAACTGGTGTTCAACAACCGTCTGGATGCCGGGTTAACCATCTTCTTTATGGTGGTCGTGGTGGTTCTGGCGATGTTCTCGATTAAAACGGCGCTGGCGGCATTGAAAGAGCCGAAGCCAACGGCGAAAGAAACGCCGTATGAGCCGATGCCAGAAAATGTCGAGGAGATCGTGGCGCAGGCAAAAGGCGCGCACTAAAGTCAGAGTGAGGGGGAATGTTGGTATAGTGCCGATGCTTCCCCTTCACCCTAACCCTCTCCCCGGTGGGGCGAGGGGACTGACCGAGCGCGTTGATAGCTATTAATGCACTCTCTCAGCAACCTGTTTACCGGAGGTATTGATGTTTGATTCACTGGCAAAAGCCGGAAAATATTTAGGTCAGGCGGCGAAGCTGATGATTGGTATGCCTGATTACGACAACTATGTCGAACATATGCGGGTTAACCATCCCGATCAAACGCCGATGACCTACGAAGAGTTTTTCCGTGAGCGGCAGGACGCGCGCTACGGTGGAAAAGGCGGCGCGCGCTGCTGCTAAATTTGTTCGTCAGGCTTTAAACGATTCCACTTTTTCCAACGCTGCACGCAACGTATCTGGTGTCAGCGTGACTGGCAGGTAATGAATGGACTCCACCGGACGTAAGGTGTGGGCAATCACTTTGTCGATCTCCGCCTGATTATTGATATCCACTTCCAGCTCCGCCAGCGTAGTCGGCAGATGAAAACGCTGATACGCCCCTGTTAATTGCGCCAGCACATCATCCTGACCCAGCAAGGCGCTTTGCACCAGAATTCCGTAGGCGACTTTGGTGCCGTGGAGAAACTTCTCGGTTTGCGGCAGAACAGTCAGACCGTTATGCACGGCATGAGCCGCCGCCACACGCGTAAAACGATCGCCCAGACCGCCGACCATTCCGCCACCAGCGATAATGGCATCCACCACATCGCAAAATGATTGCGTTAACTGCTGATTTTGCTGATCGGCAAGCGCCTGTTCGCTACTGTTTAACAAGACGTCGCGAATGGCTTGCGCGTTATTAATCCCCAGACGCACGGTTAGCGGCAAGGTTTCTGGCTGCGGAGCCAGTACCACCGCTTCATACCATTTCGCCAGCGTGTCGCCGATCCCCGCCAGCAGATATTCTTGCGGCGCATTGAGGATAATCTCCGGTTCCACCAAAACCATAAAATTGGCGTCGTCGAAAATTTCATAATGTAGCGCCTGTCCGGCATCGTTATACCAGACGGAGAGCGGTGTCCAGGCGGCGCAGGTAGCGGCGATCGTTGGAACGGCAACAAACGGCAGACCGAGACGGCGGGCGAGGGCTTTCGCGGTGTCGAGCAGTGCGCCGCCACCGACGCCAATTACTACGCTGCGATCGTCACCAGACTGTGTCGCCAGTTGTTGCACATCGCTTTCGCTGCAATGACCGCGAAACAAAATATGCTTTGCTCCTGGCAGTTCAAACGCTAGTGGAAGTTTGGTTTGCGCCGCAGCAATGGCGCGTTCACCATAAATCCACACAGCGCGAGAAAGCTGTTCAGTCGTGAAAAAATCATGCAGGTGATTGAGACTGCCGGGATGAGAAAAGTAGTTAGCCGGGCCGACGACGACGCGGATAGGATTGTGAGGCATGTTGTGTTGTCCTTATTGTTTTATTTAGACATCTAAACGTCTTGATTGCCAAATACTAGCATCGTGTTATAGTGCCTTCAACACGCAACTTCGTCAGGCACAATAAAAATGACAAATAACCCTCTGATTCCACAAAGCAAACTTCCACAACTTGGCACTACCATTTTCACCCAGATGAGTGCGCTGGCGCAGCAACACCAGGCGATTAACCTGTCGCAAGGCTTTCCTGATTTTGATGGTCCGCGCTATTTACAGGAGCGACTGGCGTATCACGTTGCCCAGGGCGCAAATCAATACGCGCCAATGACCGGCGTACAGGCATTGCGCGAGGCGATTGCTCAGAAAACGGAACGTTTGTATGGCTATCACCCGGATGCCGACAGCGATATCACCGTAACAGCAGGGGCGACGGAGGCGTTATACGCGGCGATTACCGCGCTGGTACGTAGTGGCGATGAAGTTATCTGTTTCGACCCCAGTTATGACAGTTATGCGCCAGCCATTACGCTATCAGGTGGGATCGTGAAACGCATTGCGCTACAGCCGCCGCATTTTCGCGTTGACTGGCAAGAATTTGCTGCGCTATTGGGCGAGCGCACCCGGCTGGTGATCCTCAACACGCCGCATAATCCCAGCGCCACCGTCTGGCAACAGGCTGATTTTGCCGCTTTGTGGCAGGCAATTGCCGATCGTGAGATTTTTGTCATTAGTGATGAAGTTTACGAGCACATCAACTTTTCACAGCCGGGCCATGCCAGCGTGCTGGCGCATCCGCAGTTGCGTGAGCGGGCGGTGGCGGTGTCATCGTTTGGCAAGACCTATCACATGACCGGCTGGAAAGTGGGGTATTGCGTTGCGCCAGCGCCCATCAGTGCCGAAATTCGCAAGGTACATCAGTATCTGACCTTTTCGGTGAATACCCCGGCACAGCTGGCACTTGCGGATATGCTACGTGCAGAACCTGAGCATTATCTTGCATTACCGGACTTTTATCGCCAGAAGCGCGATATTCTGGTGAATGCCTTAAATGAAAGTCGGCTGGAGATTTTACCGTGTGAAGGCACATACTTTTTGCTGGTGGATTACAGCGCCGTGTCTACGCTGGATGATGTTGAGTTTTGCCAGTGGCTGACGCGGGAGCATGGCGTGGCGGCGATCCCGCTGTCGGTGTTTTGCGCCGATCCCTTCCCGCATAAACTGATTCGTCTCTGTTTTGCCAAGAAGGAATCGACGCTGATGGCGGCGGCTGAACGCCTGCGCCAGCTTTAGTTATTTGACAGTCCAGGCGCGGGAATATTGGCGGTCGGCAAACAGTTCTTGCAGGCCGTTAATTTGCTTCAGGCGCAACACTTCGTCGCTGTCCATTCCCAACTCTTTGCCGATTTTATTGTCATCCCAACCTAACTGGCTGAGTTCACGAACAATTTCTGACATTGCCGTGACCTGGTGGCGACCGCGCGCCCGGTTGTGGCGAATAGTTGCAGCGATACGTTCGTTACGTGTTCCTTCCAGGCAGGTGACCGGTAAATACCCTTTTAATCGCAATTTTAACGTGTTAGAGCCTTTACCAATTTCATGACGGTGAAAACCATCAACAATTTCAAGTGTGCTGGCTCGTGTGTTGGTCACCACAATTGGCTGGGTAAAACCATCGACCTCAATTGATTTTTGCAGTAATCGTTTCTCTGGCGGCGCGACGTTATTCGGATTGTAATCATTGGGAGTGAGTTGGGTGTTCTTAACCCACAAAACACAATCTACCGGTTCGTCGCGAAATGGACTTACTTGATGGATCGCCGTTCTGATCTCATTGATCGCCTTAATGCGATCTTCTTCCGCCAGACTGGCGAGAAATTGAGTTAAATCCTGCGTTAATCGCTGCTGCATAGTATTCCCCATTCCTGACGTTTTCCTTTAATCCGTTCGTTATAACGTTGATAATTTTTGGCTTTTGTGGGGCTGAATGATAATGCCCGACACCAATAATCATTGTTGAGCAATACTTTGCAGATTCGTCGCCAGGAAGGAACATCTTTTGAGCCAATATCTCCATGCTGTGTCTGAGGGATCTCGATGCCTTTTTTTTGATACCAGTGCAAATAAACAGCAATCTTATTGCGATAATGTTCAGCCGTTTTTTCCGGCATACTATTAAGCAGTAATAAGGCATATTCTTGCCAGTCTAAATGGTCGGGCTTAAGGATCTTCCTATGACCATAAAATTGATTGTCATGACCAGCGTAAATTCCACCGCTTTTTACGCCACTGACCCTGGCGCACATTGCGGCCCATCGGTCAGGTTCAAGAACATGATATAGCCATAAACCTTGCCGTTGCTCTGGACCAAAAGGTTCGCAGATTCGCATATGACGCAGAGGGACGCCAGCCTGGTACATCAGATTATACAAAGGGTTAGATAGAGTCTGGTGTTTAGCATACCAGGTCCAGATATCGGCCACCTTCCAGTCGTAAATGGGATAAATATACCAACAATGACCACCTGGTGCGGCGGTGGTCCACGGTT
The DNA here is from genome assembly GCF_002966005.1 of Escherichia sp. MOD1-EC5433. Taxonomy (NCBI): domain Bacteria; kingdom Pseudomonadati; phylum Pseudomonadota; class Gammaproteobacteria; order Enterobacterales; family Enterobacteriaceae; genus Escherichia; species Escherichia sp. MOD1-EC5433. The sequence goes on from NZ_PTRL01000002.1 coordinate 196,080, forward strand.
TATCGTCAGCAAAACGTTGTTTATTTAAGCTGGCAATGGCGACGAAACGATTATAAGACTCGTCGGCACGGATACCGACTAACATTGCGGCTGGACGATGTTGTGAAAACCATTCGGCAAATTCACGCACAAAATGTTCAAAGGTCATGCCTGATTGATAAAACGAGAAAAATGCCGGATCGGTTATCGCATCTTCTGGCGGTTGACGAACCCATTCAATATCAGGCTGCCAGCACTGCCATTCGGGTTGATATTGGGATAATGAATTTTGCGTTGTTAGCGGTAGTGCTACCCAATAAAACTCTTCGATAACATCGGCATACTGCTCACGTAGCGATTGAACATAGTCAATCGTACAAGAAAACTGAGCTTCCCAGTCGATAAACAGGACGTGTATTTTTTTTCCCATTTTTCTGGCCAGATCTGCGGTCAAATGGAGCATTAAGCCAGAATCTTTACCACCAGAAAAAGAGACGCATACGCGAGGCAGAGTATTAAGTGTCCAGGTGATACGGTCTTGTGCTGCTTCCAGGATATTGAGAGGTAGCGGGATTTTATAAATGGACATCTGAAGACGCTCTCTTAACGTGACCGTGAGAAAAGTGCGATAGTTTCCTGATTATAGTATTAATAAATTAAAATGAGGTATCTTATTTTATATTCACATGCTGAATTTTTAAGACGAATATTATCCATGCCGGCAGATGTTTAACATAAGTTGTCATTCAAACGATCAATAAAACGAGAGAAACTCAGGTTGTTTAATGATGATTTATTATAGGAAATATAAAGTGTATTAGACGGTAGATTCTGTTCTATCTTTATTTGTTTTAATTGAAGGTTTTTTTGATAGCTACGATATAATTCGAAGGGCACAATGCCCAGTAAATCGGTAACCGCAATAGTATTGACAATAGTAAACAGTGAAGAGCTACGGAATGCTATTTTTCGGTTTGTAAGAATCGCTTCTATTTCCATCTGAAAATCTTCAAGGCCAGGTGCTTTCGATGTCAGAGAAGTGAACTCTTCATCAAGAATTTCTTCGCGGCTACTGTGTTCCGTTATTCTCGGATGGGATGCGCTACAGATAAGCGTGTTTCGTATCGACTGAAAAGGCATACAGCTTACCGAGCGACTGATGACCGGCATTAATGTGATGACCAGATCTGCTTTGCGATAAGTCAATAAATCTTCGGCGCTTTCTGCTGACATCATGATGTCATGATGTTCAATTTCTACGGCTGTATCTTGTCGCAGACATCCGATCAAGAGGCTACTGTTGGTTGAAGAGATGAGTTGCGGGCCATAAATAATAAATTTTTTCTTCAGTTCTGCTTTATTGACAATGTTGATTGTTTGCTCAAGGTTCTTGAGATTTTTCTCAAGGTGATGATGCAAATTTAACCCTGTCGTTGTTGGTGCAATACCTTTCCCGGAGCGAATAAATAAGGGGTCATTAAATTGTGCACGTAGACGTTGTAAAGACTGACTCACCGCAGAAGGGGTTATATATAACGATTCTGCGGCCTTGCTAATGCTAAGATGTTGGTATATGCATTCAAAAATGACAAGCAAGTTCAAATCGAATTTTTTTAAGTCGTAAAGATTAGCCATGATGCGCTCCATTCATATGCTTGTTCTCATAATATTCATCAAGTCAATGATATGGCTTTATGTATTTATATATATTATGTTGTTTTACTTAATTTACGATTAAGTTTTTCTAAAATACCATAGTTGATATGAGCGGGGTGAACAATACTTGCGATTTTATGGATAACTGAAAAGGAGTGAACTATTTCAGCTATCCATACAATGAATGTTATTTATTTCCCATAATAATATTTAAGGTCTTTTGATCCGGTAATCCGACAGCCTGCTGCAATGTGTTCTCTGGACTCATGTAATAAATCGCAGGTGTGACATTTGCACCCAGTTCGTCCATCAACGCCTCATTGGCACTTAGAATCTTCATCTGTTCCGGGCCCACGCTCCCGGAGAGGTTCAGCTTTAACTTGCCGCCTGATGCTTCATACTCTTGCCACGTTTTTGCCGGATCCTTAGACGCAAGGATTGCCGCCGCAGTTGCTGGGCTTTCGGGTTTTATCACGCCAACCAGTAGGGTACGGATTTGTACTTTACCGGCATCAACCCATGGGCGCGCTTGTTGCCAGAATTGTTTGCAATACGGGCAGAAAGGATCGGCAAAAACATAAACCACGACTGGTGCATCTTTTTTACCGTCAAGTAACCAGCTTGATTGTTCCATGCGTTGCCACATTTCGCGTCCGGCAGGTGCGTAAATCTCTTTTTCAATAAGGGCGTTACTGAGGTTCTCTCCCTTTTCGTTGTACATATAGCCAGATATGGCATGTTTGCCGTCAGGCGTAAGGTAGATAGTGACTCCCATGTCCTGATATTTCCCCAGATAACCTTTCATGCCGCCAGGTGCATCGAACGATTTGATAATCGTAATCCCCTGTTTTTCAATCGCTTTAACGGGCGCAGGAAGCTCTTCGGCGTAAGCAAATCCAGGGAGTAGGGTAAACAAAATTATCTTTTTTAACATTGCTTTGTCCTTTTCGTTCAGTGCAAATACACAATAAAAGGCTTAACCTATCACTGTCATAGTTAAGACCTTATGTCAGATGATTGCCCTTTGTTTATGAGGGTGTTGTAATCCCTCTCGTCGTTGCGATCATCATTGCAACACCGCAGCCTGTTGAACAGGCGCTGAAGATACCAAAGGGTAGTTCAGGTTATGCGGTCACCTGGAAAGGGGACCCTTTTTACTTTTTATCGCCGCTGGCGGTGCAAAGTTCACAAAGTTGTCTTACGAAGGTTGTAAGGTAAAACTTATCGATTTGATAATGGAAACGCATTAGCCGAATCGGCAAAAATTGGTTACCTTACATCACATCGAAAACACGGAGGAAGTATAGATGTCCTTGATTAACACCAAAATTAAACCTTTTAAAAACCAGGCATTCAAAAACGGCGAATTCGTTGAAATCACCGAAAAAGATACCGAAGGCCGCTGGAGCGTCTTCTTCTTCTACCCGGCTGACTTTACTTTCGTATGCCCTACCGAACTGGGCGACGTTGCTGACCACTACGAAGAACTGCAGAAACTGGGCGTAGACGTATACGCAGTATCTACCGATACTCACTTCACCCACAAAGCATGGCACAGCAGCTCTGAAACCATCGCTAAAATCAAATATGCGATGATCGGCGACCCGACTGGCGCCCTGACCCGTAACTTCGACAACATGCGTGAAGATGAAGGTCTGGCTGACCGTGCTACCTTCGTTGTTGACCCGCAGGGTATCATCCAGGCTATCGAAGTTACCGCTGAAGGCATTGGCCGTGACGCGTCTGACCTGCTGCGTAAAATCAAAGCAGCACAGTACGTGGCTTCTCACCCAGGTGAAGTTTGCCCGGCTAAATGGAAAGAAGGTGAAGCAACTCTGGCTCCGTCCCTGGACCTGGTTGGTAAAATCTAAGTTCCGCAATCGCGTAATTAATCGGGTGCTGCGGCACCCGATTTTCTTCCCCGCACCATGATGCAAGCTGCATCCAGGTAGCCGATGAGGCCGCTTGCATGATGATGTTTAAAGCCCAGGAGATAAACATGCTCGACACAAATATGAAAACTCAACTCAAGGCTTACCTTGAGAAATTGACAAAGCCTGTTGAGTTAATTGCCACGCTGGATGACAGCGCAAAATCGGCAGAAATCAAGGAACTGTTGGCTGAGATCGCAGAACTGTCAGACAAAGTCACCTTTAAAGAAGATAACAGCTTGCCGGTGCGTAAACCGTCATTCCTGATCACCAATCCAGGTTCCAACCAGGGGCCGCGTTTTGCAGGTTCCCCGCTGGGCCACGAGTTCACCTCACTGGTACTGGCGCTGCTGTGGACCGGTGGTCATCCGTCGAAAGAAGCACAGTCTCTGCTGGAGCAGATTCGCCATATCGACGGTGATTTTGAATTTGAAACTTATTATTCGCTCTCCTGCCATAACTGCCCGGACGTGGTGCAGGCGCTGAACCTGATGAGCGTACTGAACCCGCGCATTAAGCACACGGCGATTGATGGCGGTACGTTCCAGAACGAAATCACCGATCGCAATGTGATGGGCGTTCCGGCGGTGTTCGTGAATGGTAAAGAGTTTGGTCAGGGCCGCATGACTATTTCCGAAATCGTCGCCAAAATCGATACTGGTGCGGAAAAACGTGCGGCAGAAGAGCTGAACAAGCGTGATGCTTATGACGTATTAATCGTCGGTTCCGGCCCGGCGGGTGCAGCGGCGGCCATTTATTCCGCACGTAAAGGCATTCGTACCGGTCTGATGGGCGAACGCTTTGGCGGTCAGATCCTCGATACTGTTGATATCGAAAACTACATTTCTGTACCGAAGACCGAAGGGCAGAAGCTGGCAGGTGCACTGAAAGTTCACGTTGATGAATACGACGTTGATGTAATCGACAGCCAGAGCGCGAGCAAACTAATCCCGGCAGCAGTTGAAGGCGGCCTGCATCAGATTGAAACAGCTTCCGGCGCGGTACTGAAGGCACGCAGCATTATCGTGGCGACCGGTGCAAAATGGCGCAACATGAACGTTCCGGGCGAAGATCAGTATCGCACCAAAGGCGTGACTTATTGTCCACACTGCGACGGCCCGCTGTTTAAAGGCAAACGCGTAGCGGTCATCGGCGGCGGTAACTCCGGTGTCGAAGCGGCAATCGATCTGGCAGGTATTGTTGAACACGTAACCCTGCTTGAGTTTGCTCCAGAAATGAAGGCAGACCAGGTATTGCAGGACAAACTGCGCAGCCTGAAAAACGTCGATATTATTCTGAACGCGCAAACCACTGAAGTAAAAGGTGACGGCAGCAAAGTTGTTGGTCTGGAATACCGTGACCGTGTGAGCGGCGATATTCACAACATCGAACTGGCCGGTATTTTCGTCCAGATCGGTCTGCTGCCGAACACTAACTGGCTGGAAGGCACAGTTGAACGTAACCGCATGGGTGAGGTAATCATCGATGCGAAATGCGAAACCAACATTAAAGGTGTGTTTGCTGCCGGTGACTGTACGACTGTTCCGTACAAGCAGATCATCATTGCCACTGGCGAAGGTGCTAAAGCCTCTCTGAGTGCCTTTGACTACCTGATTCGCACCAAAACTGCATAAGAAGAAGTAAGATTCACCTGCAATTGTTAGCCGCCGGGGTCAAACCTGGCGGCTTTTTTTCGTTATAAAAAAACCTGCCGGGATTGCTCCGGGCAGGGCATCATAAATACGTTAATCTGTTAACGAACGACTAATACAGGCAGATTAGCATGGCGGATCACGCTGGAAGCGTTAGAACCTAACAGATGGGTTGAAATTGATGGATTACGCGAACCGATAACCACTACATCTGCATTCAGTTCTTTGGCTAACTCGTTCACCTCATCCCGCACGCTACCAAAGCGGACATGTGGTTTGATACGGGAGGGATCAATATTGAAATGACCAACCATTGTCTGTAGGCGTTCTTCCGCCTCATGTTGCAAATGCTCTTCGAAACGACGCACATCGGCAGCAAAACGGTGCAGACTAAGGCTTGCGGCGCCAGGTAATACATGGAGTAAATGAATTACACCATCATCCTGGGCGAGAAATTCAGCATGACGAACGGCTTTGTCGCTTAATTCCATTTCAAATACGTCTACCGGCATAATGATTGTTTTGTACATAAGCATTCTCTCCTTGCTGTTGCATGAATACATAACATCACATTATTGATTGCAGTTCTGTGATTTGCGACGTTGATTTTATATCTATTAAATATTGATTGGTAAAATATATTCACATAAACACTACCAGTGTTGCTCAAGGTATAGCACCGCGACAACGAGTATTGCCGCGATGAAAATATAAAGCACTGTAATACCAAGAGCTTCACTCATAATGGAGTCCGCAGGTTGATAACTTGTTCAGATTAGAACGTAGCGGGGAAGAGCAAAATGATAAGTCTGGTTGATATTTGAACAGAAAGAGGATGCGGATGCATCCTCTGGGCAAAGCGAGTAAACGCTTGTGCAGATGGGATTAAAGCAGGTAGTCGCCAGCGGCTTCAGGCTGGTATTCGAGTTCCAGCACTTCAAGGTGGGTTGCGGTGCCGCCCGGAAGTTCCCAGTGAATGGTATCGCCAACGCGAAGTCCCAGCAGTGCGGCACCCACCGGAGCCATCACGGAAAGCTGAGTATTGCTGTCGGTCATTTTGGCCGGATACACCAGCGTGCGCACACGCACTTCGCCATCGCTAAGATTGCGGAATTTAACCCGGCTGTTCATCGTCACCACGTCGTGTGGTATCTCTTCAGGCGAACACATTTGGGCGCGATCCAACTCTGCGTTTAACGCGTCGGCGATTGGCAAACCGGCATAGGCGGGTTGCTCCAGCAGAATATCGATGCGTTCGGCATCCAGGTCGTTAATGATGATAGTTGGTCTGGACATTTTTACTCCATGTCGTCGGTACTGCGAGTGTCGCAGATAAACATACCCAAAAGAAAACCCTCACCGTCAGGCGGCGAGGGTTTAACTCATATGATGATACTGACTGTTGCTCACTCTTTGAAGTGATATACGTCACATTCAGGTAATTCCTCAATGCAGCGCATTATGTATATATATTAATCATCATGTTTTACGTAAAACGCGCTACGACGTTTTACAGATTTGATTATTAATAACCCGCTTTATCAATCACAAAGGCTTTGCCACAGTTGCCAGGGTGTGGTTGTGGTAAGAATGAGTTTGCTGAGAGCGGTGCGTTGATGGCGTCAGCTTTTATCGAAATCTGGATTTCAGTCAAATACGCCGGGTTACCCTGGCACGTTAACTTGACCGCTTTGACGTTCTCTTTCCCCCAACTTTTGGCAAAGGCGGCGTCAAAGTCACTGCGGCTCACGGTTTTTCCGTAGTTATCCGCGAGGAATTTTCCGGCTGCGCTCTCTTTAATTTCTTGATTCAGACGCACCATCGTGCCGAAATAAGCATCCGGGTCAAAACCAAAACAGGCACCATGTTTCGCGTATTCGTAACGTTCCAGACAAGAGCGTCCGCCAGCCCCCGGCATAACTTCACTCAGTTTAGCTGCGGTTTCCAGCGATAACCCGGTTTCCGGTGAGGAACACATCCGGCTGGCGCGAGCTTCCGGCAAGTTCGGGATTGGACGAGTGGCGCAGCCGAAGCGCATCCAGCGGCGTTCATCAACGCCACGCGCTGCAACTGATTTTGGCAACCCCGGCCACAGACCATGAACGGTCAGAAAATCGGCTTTGTTGGTCGTTTCGGTTTGCAGGCGACATTCATCCCGTTCGTTACGATTTCGATCGTGCTGGCTCTGGCAAAATCCTGTTTGCCAGGAGAGAGCCAGGACATAGCGGTCAAAATCGCCATACTGTTTTGCCTGCAACGCAGCGGCGTTGACAGAAGATAAGGGGAGCAGAGAAGCCGCCAGTAAAGCGGCGTTACGCCAGAATGCTTTCATAATGGGTGTGGGACTCATACATACACTGAATACTATCTATTAAATCATAAAAAAGCCCGCCAGGTGGGGTTACCTGGCGGGCGTGATGATTTATTCAGCGTTTGACGAACGTATTAGTTCCACATGGCGAGAATCGGCCAGCCTACCAGAAGCAGCATGGCAATATAAATCACCCCGAAGATAGCGCCAAGACGCCAGTAATCTTTCGATTTCACATAGCCGCAGCCGTAAATAATAACCCCTGGACCGGTTGCATATGGCGTCAGGCAGCCCATGATACCGATAGACAGAACCAGCAGGATACACAGTTGTTCCATCGGTACGCCCGGAATACCTTTACCGACGGCCAGAATGACCGGCAGCATGGTTGCGGTATGCGCAGAGAGGCTGGCAAACAGGTAGTGTGCAAAGTAGAAGACCAGAACCAGTACAATCACTGTGGCGTTTGGTGAGAAGCCTTCCAGGTGAGTACTCATGGTGCTGGCGAACCAGTCGATAAAGCCAGAACGGGTCAGGCCATTAGCCATAACAACCAGTGTTGCCAGGTTGACCAGCGTGTTCCATGCGCTGTTATAGCGGGTAATGTCTTTCCACGGCACAACGTGCAGCGCCAGCATCAGCGAAACCGCCAGCAGGCCAACTGCAGTGGCGTTAATGACTTCACTACCAAATACCCACAAACCTAAGCTGAGCAGAACAAGACCAATCAGCGTCCACTCTCTGCGTGTCAGCGCACCCATGGTTTTTAGTTCATCACCCGCCCAGGTTGCCACTTCTTCACTGTGTGTGATTTCCGGTTTGTACAGCACGTAGGAAAGCCACGGCGCAATGATAAGTAAGATAACCCCAACTGGCAGGAAGCAGAGGAACCACTGCAACCAGCTAATCTGGATACCGGCAATTTTGCTGACGAACTCCAGACCCAGCACGTTTGGTGCTGCACCGGTGACAAACATGGAGGAACTCAGACTGGTACTGATGACCATCATCCACATTAAATAACCGCCAATGCGACGTGCAGACGGATCGTTCGGGAATGATTTAAACAGCGGCGGCAGGTTTTTAATGACCGGGAAAACCGTACCCCCGGTACGTGCGGTGTTAGACGGTGTAAACGGAGCCAGCAGAATGTCGATAATGACAATTGCATAACCCAACGTCAGCGTGCGTTTACCCATGAATTTTACCAGGAAAAGGGCAATACGACGGCCTAATCCGGAAACTTCATACCCTAATGCAAAGATAAATGCGCCAAATACCAGCCAGACAGTGGTACTGGAAAAACCAGCCAGTCCCCATTTCAGCGCCTGTTTTTGGGCATTAAAAGCGGGGTCAGCTAATTCTTTGGCGTCAAAGAGCAGGTAATTACTGCCAATAACGCAAATAGTCACTGCAATAAAACTGATCGCTGTTGCCGGAATTGGCTCGAGGATCATGCCGACAATCATTGCCACAAACACGGCGAAGTAATGCCATGCCTGCGGCGGCATACCGTCGGGTACAGGGATAAGAAACATGACGCCCATCACCACCAGTGGGGCCAATAATTTCCATATCTTATCTTTTGCTAAAGACATACGGGTTCTCCGAAAATTAATATTTCCAAATTTATCAAGTGCTTAAATTTTTAAATCTGTGCTAAAAACCAGGTAAGAATCAGCAGGTCGGCGCTGCCGCCTGGACTGAGATTTCGTTCGATACACTCCCTGTCGAACTGCCGGAGATAATCGAGATCGGCGGGGGTTCGGATGCCCCCTTTTTGCAATAATGTTTGCGCCTCGCGCTGTAGCCAGCGCAGGCCCCCTTCGCCACCGCGCGATGCGACGTTGGTATCGCCGTTAATCGCCATCAGTAGGAGCAAGGTATCGAGCAATGCCAGTTCAGGATCCAGCCCCTGATCCAGCAGAGTGAGGTAATGCGGGAGGGCGCGGTTGATAACCAGCGGGTAGCCCGCTTCGGCTTCACCGCGCGCACCGGTAAGGCCAAGTTGCTGATATAACCGTTGGCCTGCCGTCAGTTGTGGATTATTGGTGCGCAGTTCGCGATCGGTCAGACCACGGCAAAAACTGGCTGCCGTCGCACAAACGGTTTTGGGCGTTACCGGCTGGTTGAGCTGAAGCAAACGACCAATTGCCGCACACATCAGCCCTAAAGAAAAAATACTGCCTTTATGGGTGTTTACACCTGCGGTAGCGCGGAACATATCGCCTTCGCAGGCCATACCAATTGGGCGTAATCCGCTGAGTACCGATTCTGGTGCCATTTCTGCACTACAGGCACCAAATTCAATGAAACGTGGTAACCAGCCCTGAATCGCCAGCGCGCTACGGTGGAAATCCTCCAGCGACATATCTTTGTGCGCACCGCAGTTAATGCGATCCACGAGACCGGGTTTCGGTGACAGATTGACTTCAGTCAGCATGGCGCGCCAGCCCAGAAGGGCATAGTCATTGATTAATGACGTCGCAAGCTTTGTGGTTTTAGTTGACGTTGCAGGCATCGACATCGTTCAGCAGCGCCTCCATACGGTTGAGTAAATCGGTCAGTTGATGCGTTTTTCCACGCGCACAAACAGCCGCACTTTGCTCGCATAACAGGCAGCGGCGAGGCGGCAGCGAATAATCGCGGCGGGAGAGAATTTCGCCTTCGGGCGTCAGGACATCGATATCCCACAAACGCCCGAGAGCATGACTATGCTCAAGCTCAATGGTTGCGAGCTTGAGGTCGCGAGCCGGTGCGGCAATGCTCAACATGCCCTCCGGCCCGCTGGCGGAAACCAGTGCAGCCTGCTCCTGAATTTGCCAGCCCTGTTTTGCGGCTAAAGCACGCAGGGCAGTCACGCCATGATTAAAAATCCGGCGTGTGACCTCGCTGTCTTTAACCGGCCCAGGCGCAACCACGGTAAAGGAGACCAGTGGAACAGGATGGCGCTTGAGCCAGGCGTGTTGCCGTGCTTGCCTTTCATCCCGGCTTATAAGCAACTCGGGAATCGAAACCGCATGGTGGCTGGCGAGTTCAGGGAGCAGGTGCATGGCTTATTCCTTCACCTGATGTACAACATCAATCACCGAGCCATCGCGGTAACGCACGACGGCAACGACGCGGTCGGTGAATTCAATCGGCTGTGGTTCACCGGTCAGCAGACGCGCGCGTTCGCGCAGCCACTCAATGGAAACCACTTTAATGCCCGCCTCCTGCAGACGCTCTGCCAGTTCAGGACGTGCCGGGTTAACTGCGATACCGTGGTCGGTAACCAGGATATCGACGCTGGAGCCAGGGGTGATGCAGGTCAGCACGTTATCCACCAGGGTCGGAATACGACCGCGCACCAGCGGTGCGACGATGATGGAAAGGGCGGATGCAATCGCAGTATCGCAGTGACCGCCGGAAGCGCCACGCAGTACGCCGTCAGAGCCAGTCAGCACGTTGACGTTGAACTGGGTATCAATTTCCAACGCGCTCAGTACCACCACGTCGAGACGATCAACCGATGCGCCTTTCGAACCCCAGTTGGCGTACTGGTTGGCGCTGATTTCGATGTGATTCGGGTTACGAGCCAGCGATTGCGCAGCGTGGCTGTCAAAGCTCTGCACATCCAGCAGTTTGCGGATCAGCCCTTTTTCATGCAGATCAACCATCGTTGCAGTAATACCGCCGAGGGCGAAGTCGGCGCGAATATCGCGGCTACGCATTTTGTCTTCCAGGAAACGGGTGACTGCCAGCGAAGCGCCGCCGGTGCCGGTCTGCATGGAAAAACCTTCTTTGAAGTAGCCGGAGTTGACAATCACATCCGCTGCGCTGCGGGCAATCAGCAGTTCGCGCGGGTTAGTGGTCATACGGGTCGCGCCTGCGCCGATTTTTGCGGCATCACCAACGCGATCGACTTTGACGATCAGATCGACCTGATCCTGTTCAATACTGGCCGGGTTATGCGGATAAGGCAGCAGTTCTTCGGTGAGCATCACGACTTGTTTTGCGTTGTCGGCATCGACCATCGCATAGCCGAGAGAACCGCAGCAGGCTTTACCGGTGTAGCCGTTGGCATTACCAAATTCGTCGCAGGACGGGACGCCGAGGAAAGCCACGTCGATATTCAGTTCACCGCTCTGTACCAGATGCACACGACCACCGTGAGAGTGGATTTGTACCGGTTCAGCCAGCAGACCACGGGAAATTTCTTCCGCCAGTGGGCCGCGCAGACCAGAGGTATAAATGCGGGTTACTACGCCCTGACGAATATGTTCTACCAGCGGCGCATGGCAGTCGCTCAAAGAGCTGGACGCCAGTGTCAGGTTTTTAAAGCCCATCTTCGCGATGACGTCCATCACCATATTGACGGTCAGGTCACCGCCACGGAAAGCGTGGTGGAAGGAGACGGTCATGCCGTCCTTTAAACCAGAACGACGAATAGCGTCTTCCAGGTTGGCGCACAGTTTGCGATCGCGCGCTTTTTCAGCCTGGTAGGTTTGCTTTGGCGAGTTCTGGAAAGCGGCAAGATCGCATTCAGCGCGACGATTCCAGGTCGCTACCCGTTCTTGTCGTTGAGATTGTTCAATTTTCTGCGTCATTTTGATTGCCTTATTCTTCGCGGATGCCGGAAAGTTCTGCGCGGGAGAGCACCAGACGGGCACGATCGATAACCGGACCGTCAACCATCTTGCCGTTCAGGGAAACCACGCCGAGGCCTTCGCGAGCGGCGGCTTCAGCGGCTTCTACGACGCGGCGTGCGTGATCCACTTCTTTCTGGGTTGGTGCGTAGAGGTTGTGCAGAAGATCAATCTGACGCGGGTTGATCAGCGATTTGCCATCAAAGCCCAGCTGTTTGATATGTGCAGCTTCTTGCAGGAATCCGGCTTCATTGTTAGCGTCGGAATAGACCGTATCGAATGCCTGGATACCGGCAGAGCGCGCGGCCTGCAAAATGGAGCAGCGAGCGAACAGCAGTTCCGTACCTTCCGGTGAGCGTTCTGTACGCAGGTTGCGCACGTAGTCTTCCGCACCCAGTGCGATACCGATTAAACGTTCAGATGCGTGAGCGATTTCTACCGCACGGGTAATACCCAGCGGAGATTCAATTGCCGCCAGCAAACCGGTGCTGCCCGGTTCACGTCCACAGGCTTTTTCAATACGCAGGATCTCTTTTTCGATATCCAGCACATCCTGAGCGGTGTCAGTTTTCGGCAGACGCACAACGTCTGCGCCACCACGAACGACGGCTTCCAGGTCGTTAACGCCCCATTCGGAATCCAGTGCGTTTACACGCACAATGGTTTCAATGTCGCGATACAGAGGATGTTGCAGTGCGTGGTAAACCATGCGGCGAGCGGTGTCTTTTTCACGCAGCGCCACGGAGTCTTCGAGGTCAAACATCAGGGCATCTGCCGGGTAGATGAAAGAGTTGCTGACCATCGCGGCATTAGCGCCAGGCACAAACAACATGCTGCGGCGGGTGCGGGTTTTACGTTGTTGCAGCGAAGCGGAAATCATTGGCAATCCTCCCATGGCAGAGCCGGGATACCGCTGGCGCGCGCCAGCAGGGCTTCCAGTCGTGCACGTAAAATGCAGTCCAGTGCGCCTTTGTCATCGACATTCAGCTGTACGCCGCGCACGTTATAGCGGGCGAGAACGTCCAGAATGGTGGTGCGAATCGCATCGCCAAACTGTTTCTCAACGCTGCTGTTGATTTGCAGGTCGATATCCTGCGTATCGAGCGGGGCGATGCGTATCATCACATCCCCAGACTCAAGGGTGCCTGCAACGGCGGGCTGGTTTATTTTCATTTTTCACCTGTTTCTCATGCGGGGGTCTTTTGACGAGCTGCCGCGTCCTGGCGGGAGTGTTCAAGCAGATTCTGCAAGTAATGCAGCGTGGCTGCCGGAACCAGCGGCGCGATAGCCGTGAGATCGTTTTTCACCAGCAGTTGGCGTACCCGGGAAGCGGATATCGGCATCTCCTGGTAACGCAGCCGCTCAATTTCAACCAGTTCAATGGGCGGTGCGGAGATAGTCGGTGTTTCCAGCCAGTAGCGCATATCCTGGTTGTACTGGGCGGTCACGCGGCAATAAGGTTCAGTACCAACAAAGCGATGGGTAACGCCCAGTGCGGGAGCGAGGTACTGACGGAAAATCTTCAGATCAATTTCGGTGTAACAATGGTTAATGACGCTCTGTTCTTTAATGAAGTAGCAGGGGAACGTGGCGCGGGAGATGATGTATTCGGAGCCGCGATGCACGGTCAGGCGCGGAATATCGGCGGTGCCTTTCAATACCAGATCCAGCCGGTCTTCATAGGGAAAGCGCGAAGAATCTTCTTTGACTAAAAACAGATGCAGGCAGTCACACTGTGCCGCTGCCTGTTGAATCAGATAACGGTGACCGTTAGTAAAGGGATTGGCGTTCATCACAATGCAGCCAATTTTGTTCCCTTCATGACGAAATTTTTTTAGTGACTCGGCATAGCGTTTCAGACGTGTGGCACTGTTTTCCATCAACACCATCACGCCAGGTACGCTGGTCAGCGTGTAAAAACCGCACTGGCGGAACAGCGCCTCGTATTCGGTTTTGGTATAAATAAACAGATGCGTGCTGTGTCGTTCATAGGCGAGGTTTATCAGTTCAGTGGCTAATGTCAGCGCCAGTCCTTCACCGCGAACAGATTCGCTGATAGCGACGCACTTAATAATATTTCCGGCGATTCCACCGCAAGCGATAAGCTTTTCATTGCGAGTTACGGTAATAAATACTTCGACTGTTGTGTCAACGCTCAAATCATTGTCATGCAGAAATTGGGCAATTTCTGCCATTTTTTTATTTTCTGAACGTTTTACCCGGGTGAAAATATCATTGCCGAACATAATAAGTCATATCCTGAAGGTATGTGTTGTTATCAATTTGCAATGAATGTTATTCAGTGTTGCAAACTGATAACCTTTTATTTTCAGTTGGGAGAAAGGGCAGCGAGCGAGGTATATCTGTTTCTCCTTTTGCCATACATCCTAAGGAGTATTGCGGCGTGAAATTTTGATTTATTTCACATAGAGTTAGTGGTTTTTTATTTATTTAATGGTTTTAAGTTTTTTAATTAATGTAATTGCGAATTAGTGCGTGGTTTTAAGTTATTTAATTGATTTAATGAATGAATTTTGCCACGATTATATTTGATTTTTATATATCGAGATTCAACATTTTAATTACATTCACCAAAAGACAGGGTTTACCCCGCAAGGAAAACAATGTTGCAGTTTAATGAGAATAAACAGTTTGCTTTTTTCGAACGACTGGCATTTCCGTTGCGTATCTTCCTGCTGATTCTGGTGTTCTCAATATTTGTCATCGCAGCACTGGCACAATATTTCACGGCCAGTTTTGAGGACTATTTAACGCTTCATGTGCGCGATATGGCAATGAATCAGGCGAAAATTATTGCCTCCAATGACAGCATCATCACGGCAGTTAAAACGCGTAATTACAAACGGCTGGCGACCATCGCCAATAAATTGCAAAGAGATACTGATTTCGACTACGTGGTGATAGGTGACCGCAACTCGATCCGTCTTTACCATCCTAATCCCGAGAAAATTGGTTATCCCATGCAGTTCACCAAACCCGGCGCGCTGGAGAAAGGGGAGAGCTACTTCATCACCGGGAAAGGGTCAATTGGTATGGCGATGCGTGCCAAAACACCAATCTTTGATGATGATGGCAAAGTCATCGGCGTGGTGTCGGTGGGTTACCTTGTCAGTAAAATCGATAGCTGGCGCGCCGAATTTTTATTACCAATGGCCGGCGTATTTGTCGTGCTGCTGGGTATTCTGATGCTGTTGTCGTGGTTCTTAGCCGCACATATCCGCCGCCAGATGATGGGGATGGAACCGAAGCAAATTGCGCGCGTTGTTCGTCAGCAGGAGGCGCTGTTTAGTTCGGTTTATGAAGGGCTGATTGCAGTAGACCCGCACGGTGACATAACCGCCATCAACCGTAACGCAAGAAAAATGCTGGGACTGAGTTCCCCGGGGCGGCAGTGGCTGGGCAGACCCATTGCAGAAGTGGTCAGACCCGCCGATTTCTTCACCGAGCAGATTGATGAAAAACGCCAGGATGTGGTGACAAATTTTAACGGCCTGAGCGTCATTGCTAATCGGGAGGCTATTCGTTCTGGTGATGATTTGCTGGGGGCAATTATCAGCTTTCGTAGTAAAGACGAAATTTCCACCCTTAACGCACAACTGACGCAAATTAAACAATACGTTGAAAGCCTGCGCACATTGCGTCATGAACATCTCAATTGGATGTCTACGCTCAATGGTCTGTTGCAGATGAAAGAGTATGATCGCGTGCTGGCGATGGTTCAGGGGGAGTCTCAGGCTCAGCAACAGCTTATTGACAGCCTGCGCGAAGCCTTTGCCGATCGCCAGGTGGCGGGGCTGTTGTTTGGTAAAGTACAGCGCGCCCGCGAACTGGGGCTAAAAATGACAATCGTCCCCGGTAGCCAGCTTTCTCAACTGCCGCCAGGGCTGGACAGCACTGAGTTTGCGGCGATTGTGGGCAACTTACTCGATAACGCCTTCGAAGCCAGTTTGCGCAGCGATGAAGGGAATAAGATCGTCGAATTATATTTGAGTGATGAAGGCGCTGATGTGGTGATTGAAGTCGCCGATCAGGGTTGCGGCGTCCCAGAGGCTCTGCGCGACAAAATATTTGAGCAGGGCGTCAGTACGCGTGCTGATGAACCCGGTGAGCATGGCATTGGGTTGTATCTTATTGCCAGCTATGTAACGCGCTGCGGTGGAGTTATCACTCTTGAAGAGAATGACCCCTGCGGTACTTTATTTTCAATCTATATTCCGAAAGTGAAACCTAATGACAGCTCCATTAACTCTATTGATCGTTGAGGACGAAACGCCGCTGGCAGAGATGCATGCGGAATATATTCGTCACATTCCCGGATTCAGTCAGATATTGCTGGCGGGAAACCTGGCGCAGGCCCGAATGATGATCGAGCGTTTTAAGCCGGGGCTTATCTTGCTGGATAACTATCTCCCTGACGGTAGGGGAATTAATTTACTGCATGAACTGGTGCAGGCGCATTATCCTGGTGACGTGGTGTTTACTACTGCTGCCAGCGATATGGAAACGGTGTCTGAAGCAGTACGCTGTGGTGTGTTTGATTATCTGATAAAACCAATTGCTTATGAGCGTCTGGGACAGACGTTGACCCGTTTTCGCCAGCGTAAACATATGCTGGAAAGCATTGATAGTGCCAGTCAGAAGCAAATTGATGAGATGTTTAACGCTTATGCGCGTGGCGAACCGAAGGACGATCTTCCGACTGGTATTGATGCGTTGACACTTAACGCAGTGCGGAAACTTTTCAAAGAGCCAGGTGTGCAACATACGGCGGAGACGGTAGCGCAGGCATTGACCATCAGTCGCACTACCGCCAGACGTTATCTTGAATATTGCGCCAGCCGCCATCTTATTATTGCTGAAATTGTTCACGGCAAAGTTGGCAGGCCGCAGCGCATTTACCACAGTGGCTGAAGAGAGTGCCGGAGGAAGCACGCCTCCGGCAAGGAGAATTACTTACCTGTAACTGCGGCGGCTGTACCGGGTACAATCAACTCTGTAGCCACGATGACAATCACCAGCCCAACAAGCACCGGCACCGAGGTGCGTTTAACCACTTCAAAAGGTGAAATTTTTGCCATCCCGGCAACCGCAACCACCACGCCAGAGACAGGCGAAATCGTACGACCCAGGTTTGACGCCTGTAGCATTGGAATAGTCAGGTATGCCGGGTTAATACCAGAAGAGTGCGCCAGTTTCGGGATCATCTCAACGAATGCATAGAATGGCGCATTGCCGGAACCCGTAGTCACCGCCGCCAGCATCGTCAGGATAACCAGCACCAGCATGAGGATAATGCTCGCTGAACCAAACGAGGTAGCGATTGAGATCAGGCTTTGGATAAAGCCAATGGTGCTAAGACCCTGAGCAAAAACCCCTGCCGCAACTAATAGCATTACCACGTTAGCGAAGGCATCAGCCATGCCGCGATAAGCCACTTCGAGGCCAGAAAAGACTTTTTGAGTATTAAAGCTGCGAATAAATTCCAGAACGGAGGCAATCAGCATACATATCACCAGAATGGTGATGATGTGTAATTGCGGACCCCATTTGCCGTCAAAAAATAGCACGCCAATGATCGGTGTGAACGGCAGAATGGCGTAAAACGCGGGAGCGGTGGTAGTGATTTCGCTGACATCTAACATTTCATGAGAGATGTGCTCTTTTTTATCCAGATAACGCTGCCAGAAAAAATGGGCAATCGCCATGCCGATAATTGCGGCAATTGAGATAGGCAGCGTCGTTTTGAAGGCGAAGTCAATTAACGGCATTTCGGAAGCCTGCGCCGCCAGCACCACATCACCGGAAGTTGGTGCGAGAATAATCGCCGCCGGTGAGGCGCAAATGGCAGCTGCCGCGCCGCGACTAATACCCACGTTCACCATGACCGGGAACAACGTTGCCATCAGTAAAACGCCCAGGCCCGTTGCGGAGGAAACTGCCAGTGACATCAGGCAGGCAACAAAATAGGCGGCAATCATCAGCAGGTAAGGGGAATTTATGTACTGCAGCGGTTTTGACGCCAGCTTGACGACCATATCATTTGCGCCGATATGGGTCATATAAGCGGCAAAACCACACAGCATCATAATCATCATGCCAAGATCGCCACCGCGACTCATCAGCAATATTTTAATGTATTCAACGATATCCGTGGCACTGTAGCCCGTTGAAGTCTGGCTGGCAGGTAAAACTTTGTGCCCCATAATGGCACTGATAATCAGCAATAACAGACCACCTGCAAATAATACCCCGGTGGCGGAATACCCTTTAATGATGTAGCGAGCTACACCCACAATAACCATAACTCCAATAAGGAGCTCAATGAATGTCAGCATAATTTTTCCTGTTCCAGACTCCAAGATAAATAATAACAAATTCCTAAGGCTAAAGAGAAAATATGCCGAATAAATGGGTGTCGAATGCTGATTAAAATCAAGAAAAGCTACCATTAAGACATTGGTGTTTTTGTTTTTTATACCTGAATAACAAAATGCATTTTTATGACCGGTATTTATTAATATGATTATGTGTGCTAATTGATAAGTAATTGATGCGGTTTTGTTAATTGTTTTGGTGGAGGATTGTTTTTTACGTAGAAAATGATTTTCTTTATACGCGTGCTGGTAGTGTAATGGATATTGGCTTGCTGGGTTATTATTGCATGTGGTTAAAAAATAAGATTTTTTGTTGTCAGTTTCGAAACGTGTCGGGACGAAATTTTTTGATTAAGCGGCTATATGAAAGAAAAATACCGATTAAGTCTCCGGAATAACTTGATGATATTTTCTTTTATAACGCTATTAAATATTAAGTTTGTTCTTTAGGTTGGAGTAATTAAGGTTTGCTTATTTTAGTTTAGCAATGCTGATAGTGGATTTCTGATAAATATTTTATGGTCACTAATGGGCGCAAGTAAATGTATTGCCGTAATTCCTCTTGTTTTTATTGCGCTAATCCGTGTTGACGAAGTTTCTGCTGGCACGGAGCTATGGATTACCATATTTATATAGAGTCTCGGTAAAACCTGGCAGCAGCCAGAACATTATGAATTGTATATTCCCGCCATCACCCGGCATTCACTTTTCGCTTACGACAAAGAAAAAACGATCGCTATAACGAAAAATCGTGGGGTAGCGGTTTGGCTCAGTTGCGTTGAGATGAGAAAGGTAACGGGTACGGTTTGTACGTAACGGCGCGTGCTAATGGGAATGACATACCTGTCCCGGTGTTACTGCCATTGGTTTCTGTAGGCTATGGGCTGGCTACTTTTCAGATGACCTGTATTCCTGGCACCTGCGACAATGGCAATGTTTACTTTGCCTGGATGCGGTTTCAGTTTTAGACAAGTTATGTTTTTGCAAAACCCTTAAAAATCATAGTGTAAGGCAAGTATCACCAAAAATAACGCGACTTTTATCACTTTTTAGCAAAGTTGCACTGGACAAAGCGTACCACAATTGGTGTACTGGTAACCGACACAGCATTTGTGTCTATTTTTCATGTAAAGGTAATTTTGATGTCTAAGATTAAAGGTAACGTTAAGTGGTTTAATGAGTCCAAAGGATTCGGTTTCATTACTCCGGAAGACGGCAGCAAAGATGTGTTCGTACACTTCTCTGCAATCCAGACTAATGGTTTTAAAACTCTTGCTGAAGGTCAGCGCGTAGAGTTCGAAATCACTAACGGTGCCAAAGGCCCTTCTGCTGCAAACGTAATCGCTCTGTAAGATACGTCAGCAAGAATTCAAAACCCGCTTAATCAGCGGGTTTTTTTTGGTCTTTAGTGTGCAGTTGATGCTGAAAACAACCAGAAAGCCAGTGCTGTCATGGCAAAAGAACCTAACAGGTTTACGAAGACGTTCAGTAATGCCCAGCCAAAACGCCCTTCCTGCAATAAAAACACCACTTCTGCTGAAAATGTTGAGAAGGTTGTCAACCCGCCACAAAATCCGGTGGTGATTAACACTTTCCACACTGGATCAATGTTCGTCATCCGACTGAACCAGGCAAATCCCATACCTATGATGAATGCGCCGATCAGGTTTGCTGCCAGTGTTCCCAAAGGAATCGCCTGATGCAGCGGGTTAAATCGCATACTTAACAGCCATCTCGCCACGCTTCCCGTACCACCGCCAATAAAAACTGCTAAAAGGAGTTGTAACACTGCAAAATCCTGCTATTTGATTTGTATGAGTGATAAGTGTAACGCCGAATAATCGTCGTTGGCGAATTTTACGACTCTAACAGGAGGTGGTAATGCTGGTTGCCGCAGGACAGTTTGCTGTTACATCCGTGTGGGAAAAGAACGCTGAAATTTGCGCCTCGTTGATGGCGCAGGCGGCGGAAAACGACGTCTCGTTGTTTGTTCTGCCGGAAGCCTTGCTGGCGCGAGACGATCATGATCCGGATCTATCTGTTAAATCAGCGCAGCTGCTGGAAGGCCAATTTATCGGGCGTTTATTGCGGGAAAGTAAACGTAACATGATGACGACAATTCTGACGATTCATGTTCCCTCTGCGCCGGGGCGCGCATGGAATATGCTGGTGGCTCTTCAGGCGGGAAAAATTGTCGCTCGTTATGCCAAACTGCATCTTTATGATGCGTTCTCCATTCAGGAGTCGCGTCATGTTGATGCGGGTAATGAAATAGCCCCGTTACTGGAGGTCGAAGGCATGAAAGTTGGGCTGATGACCTGCTATGACTTACGCTTTCCGGAGCTGGCGTTGGCACAGGCCATACAGGGAGCAGAAATCCTGGTCCTTCCGGCAGCCTGGGTTCGCGGACCGCTCAAAGAGCATCACTGGTCAACGTTGCTTGCCGCTCGTGCTCTGGATACCACCTGTTATATGGTGGCGGCAGGGGAGTGCGGGAACAAAAATATCGGGCAAAGCCGGATTATAGATCCCTTTGGCGTCACTATTGCGGCGGCGGCAGAAATGCCGGCCTTAATCATGGCGGAAGTGACACCTGAACGCGTGCGTCAGGTACGTGCACAACTCCCCGTCTTAAACAACCGACGGTTTGCGCCACCGCAATTATTATGATGTTTTTTTATTCGGCGCTTGATTCACCTTGTTACAGATTGCTATTGTGTGCGCGCGTCGAATGACCGTTAATATTCTCTGGTTTTTAAGGCGCGTTCTGTTGCCGGTTTTATGTCAAGAAGGTATCTATGGGTGAGATTAGTATTACCAAACTGCTGGTAGTTGCGGCACTGGTCGTTCTGCTGTTTGGGACTAAGAAGTTACGTACGCTGGGCGGAGACCTTGGAGCGGCTATCAAAGGATTCAAGAAAGCGATGAATGATGACGATGCTGCGGCGAAGAAAGGCGCAGACGTTGATCTTCAGGCTGAAAAGCTCTCTCATAAAGAGTGACGTGGCGAGCAGGACGCTCCCTCAATATCTTGTTCGATAAAAAAAACCCGCTTCAGATAGCGGGTTTTTATCAGACAGATGTAAGTAATTATTACAGGATTACTTAACTTCCATCCCTTTCGCCTGCAAATCGGCGTGGTAGGAAGAACGGACAAACGGGCCACATGCAGCATGGGTAAAGCCCATCGCCAGTGCCTCGGCTTTCATTTCGTCGAACTCATCCGGGCTAACGTAACGTTGAACCGGCAGGTGATGACGGCTTGGCTGCAAATATTGCCCCAGCGTTAACATGGTCACACCATGACGACGCAGATCGCGCATCACTTCAATAATTTCTTCATTGGTTTCGCCCAGACCCACCATTAAACCAGATTTGGTCGGGATTTCCGGATGAGCTTCTTTAAAGCGTTCTAATAGTTTCAGCGACCAGTTGTAATCCGCGCCCGGACGTACCTGACGGTAAATACGTGGCACGTTTTCCAGGTTGTGGTTGAACACGTCTGGCGGCGTGGCGGTCAGAATATCCAGCGCGCGATCCATACGACCACGGAAATCCGGCACCAGAGTTTCAATTTTGATTTCCGGGCTTTTTTCCCGAATGGCTGTAATGCAATCCGCAAAGTGCTGGGCACCGCCATCGCGCAGGTCATCACGGTCAACGGAGGTGATAACCACATAACGCAGCGCCATATCAGCAATGGTCTGTGCCAGTTTCACCGGCTCATTGGCATCCGGAGCTACCGGGCGACCGTGGGCAACGTCACAGAACGGACAACGGCGGGTACAAATAGCGCCGAGGATCATAAACGTTGCTGTACCGTGGTTGAAGCATTCTGCCAGGTTAGGGCAGGAGGCTTCCTCGCAGACAGAATGCAGGCCATTTTTGCGCATTGCGGCTTTGATGCCCTGGATACGTGTAGAGTCTGCTGGAAGCTTGATTTTCATCCATTCCGGCTTGCGCAGCAGGGCTTCGCGCTCTGTTGCCACGTTTTTAACCGGGATAAGGGCCATCTTATCGGCATCGCGGTATTTAACACCGCGTTCCATCACAATGGGTTTACTCATAGCGTGCGTGTTCCAGTTGCGAATTACGAAGGAAAGCGTTCAACTCAATAGATTGTTGTAATTATCAACTATTTTTGAATTAACGACTGGCAGTATATCATTGAAACGGTCCAGAAAGCAGCCAAAGCGGTCGTGAAAATGTAAAATTGTTGTTGGTTTGTGCCATTTTGTCGTTTATCTCTGTGATCTGGCTGTAACAATAATTTTTTCAAATGGCGTTATCGGTAACACCAATCATTCATGAAGTCTGGGGCACGCCGGATGAATTTGTTGTAATAGGCAGCAAAATCCATTTGCTCCTCATTTAATGCTGAAAAGAGCTATCTCTCCAGAGGCCAGCAACGGTTAAAGAGGACATAAATGTGGGCATGAGTAATGACCCAGTGCAAGTTGGGTCATTTATGAGCGTCGTTAAGCAGGTATATATTCTACGGCAGGATTATTAAGCAGTGCTAAAATATTTCTCAGCAACCGTGGTGCAACATTATCGGTTGTCGCATCAGGTCTCCATTGCGATATTTTATCCATTTCCATTCCCGCATAACCACAAGGGTTAATGCGTAAAAATGGCGAAAGATCCATATTGACGTTTAATGCCAGGCCGTGGAATGAACAACCACGACGAATACGTAAGCCGAGCGAGCAAATTTTCTTTTCCCCGACATAGACACCCGGAGCATCGGCACGAGGATGTGCATCAATATCCAGTTCAGCCAGGGTATTCACTACCGTTTGTTCGAGTAAGGTCACCAGCTCACGCACACCCAGTTTGCGGCGTTTAAGATTAAACAGAACGTACATTACCTGCTGACCTGGGCCGTGATAAGTCACCTGACCGCCACGGTCGCTCTGGATCACCGGAATATCGCCCGGCATTAAGATATGCTCCGCTTTTCCTGCTTGTCCCTGAGTGAATACCGGATAGTGCTCGACCAGCCAGATCTCATCAAGGGTATTTTCATCGCGGGTATCGGTGAATTCATGCATAGCCTGGGAAATTGGCTCGTAAGGCTGAAGACCGAGCTGGCGGACAAGAATTTTATCCTGATACAAAACGGCATCTCCGTGGAGAATGAGTAAAAGTGGAGAAAAAGTATATCACAGAGGAGGGAGGGGAGTTACCCGACCAGGAGGCCGGGTAATGGTAAAGCGAGTTACAGAACCATGCGGACAATATCGATTTTGCCCAGTTCTTCATACAGTGTTTCAACCTGCTCGATATGAGTGGCGTTGATAGTGATAGATACCGAGTGGTAGTTGCCTTTGCTGCTTGGTTTTACCGTTGGGGTGTAGTCACCTGGCGCATGGCGCTGTACCACTTCAACCACCTGATCAACCAGCTCAGGTAACGCCTGCCCCATTACTTTGTAGGTAAAAGGAGTAGGGAATTCAAGCAGTTCGTTAAGTTTGGTTTTCATGTCAGCTCCGGCGTAACGTAATTAAATAGCAACTCCCGCCAGAGGGCGGGAGTTTTTACTGATGCTTAGTATATGGGGGCGGAAATTACACTTTCAAGTGTTCAATTTTCAACCAAACCAGTGATGAAACATTAATTTAATGTAATCAATGATTTTTCCGAAGAAGTTACCTTCCGGGATTTCCTGCAACACCACCAGCGGACGTTGCTCAATGGTTTTGCCGTCAAGCTGGAAGTTAATAGTACCAACGACCTGATTCTTTTGCAGCGGCGCATGAAGCTCACTGTTGTTCAGCACGTAGCTGGCTTTCAGGTCTTTCATGCGGCCACGTGGAATGGTCAGGTAAACGTCTTTATCAACACCTAACGAAGCACGGTCAGAATCACCAAACCATACTGGTTCAGAGGCGAACTCTTTGCCTACTTTCAGCGGGTTAACGGTTTCGAAGAAACGGAAGCCCCAGGTCAGCAGTTTTTTACTTTCAGCTTCACGGCCTTTGAAAGTACGTCCGCCCATGACTGCGGAGATCAGACGCATCTGACCCTCTGTCGCGGAAGCAACAAGGTTGTAACCTGCCTTGTCAGTATGGCCGGTTTTGATACCGTCGACATTCAGGCTGTTATCCCACAGCAGGCCGTTACGGTTGAGCTGACGAATGCCGTTAAAGGTGAACTCTTTCTCTTTATAGATAGAGTATTCATTTGGCACGTCACGAATCAGCGCCTGGCCGATCAGCGCCATATCACGTGCAGAGCTGTACTGGCCGTCAGCGTCGAGACCGTGCACGGTCTGGAAGTGGGTATTTTTCAGACCCAGCGCGTTAACGTAGCTGTTCATCAGGCCAACAAAAGCATCCTGACTACCGGCGGCAAAGTCTGCCATAGCAACACAAGCATCGTTACCGGATTGCAGGTTAATACCACGGATAAGCTGTGAAACCGGTACTTGCATACCAGGTTTGAGGAACATCAGCGAAGAACCTTTAAACACCGGGTTACCGGTAGCCCAGGCGTCATTACCGATGGTCACTAAATCAGTTTCTTTAAATTTACCCGCTTTCATTGCCTGGCCGATAACGTAGCTGGTCATCATTTTGGTCAGACTGGCAGGATCGCGGCGGACATCTGCATTTTGCTCGGCGAGAACTTTGCCGGAGTTATAGTCGATCAGGATGTAGGACTCCGCGTCGATCTGCGGTACACCCGGGATCATAGTTTTGATATTCAGGTCATCGGCATGTGCAGCAGAGATAAAGGCTGTGCAAAGAGCCGTGGTGAGCGCCAGGCGCTTCATGATACGAGCGGAAGAAATGGTATTCATGGTCTGAACTACGACATCCGTGATGGAATTAAAAAAAGTGCCCTACTATAGCAAATGCACTACCGGCAGGCATCTGACTTTCCGCGTGACTTTGTTAACGTCATTTACAGAAATTGACACTTCAGTTGCCTGCTTTACGCTACTGCGCGGTGGTAATAAATGACTGTAATTGGGCTTCGGTTTGTAAACGTTGCTGCAAGGTACTGGCTTCGGCTTTGCTGGCAAATGGGCCAAGCTGGATCCGCCAGACTGCGCCGTTTTGGGTCACACGACCGGGAACGCCGAACTTCTGTCCTAACTGCTGTTGATACTGTTGAGCGCGCGCCTGATCGCTAACAGCACCGACTTGCACCATAAAGTTACCGCTGACATTTTGCGAAGCTGCTTGCGGTGTCACCATTGCTGGTGTTGTTGCAGGCGTTGAAGCCGGAGCTGTGACCACTGGCTGCGGTGCCGGCGTCGGTTCGCTGCCCTCCAGTACACCAGGTGCTAAGGTGGTTGGTGCGCCGAGAAAACCGCTGCTGGTTACCGGCGCGCCGGTCGGATCTTCGCTTTTTAGCGTCGCATTACTGACCGGAAGAATGTCACCCTGCGGGCCAGACCCTGAGCTTGTTCCCGCGCCGCCGCTTAAGTCGGGTGGTGCGGGCAGGGCATAAGTCTGTTTGGCGACAGTAGTACAAGCCATACCTGGGCCAGAAAGTGAACCATCCTGGGCGACGATAATCGGGTCGATGCGAACTTTGGTGTTGTTCGAGGTGTTAAGACGGTCGGCTGCCGCGCGCGAAAGTGAAATTACGCGGTCGTTGCCGTAGGGACCACGATCGTTAATGCGCACCACAATCATCCGACCGTTAGCCAGGTTAGTGATTCGCGCGTAGCTGGGGATCGGCAGCGTCGGGTGTGCCGCTGTTAGCTGCATCGGATCGAATGCTTCACCTGAGGCCGTCAGATTGCTGCCCGGTTCGGCATCATAAATAGCAGCCAGGCCAGCCTGACTAAAGCGTGATGGATCCTGCACGATTTTGTAGCTTTTGCCATCGCGCTGGTAATCCTGATTCGCTGTCGCGTTCAGTGGTTCGAAACGCGGTTCTGCCCCGCCAATCTCAACTATTGGGCCGTTACATACCGCAGGCTGCGGTACACTTACCGTCTGTTGCTGACCATCATCGCTTGTACATGCCGCGAGCATTCCTGCCGCGATGCAGATCCCGAGCCACTGCTTACGCATTGCGCACCTCTTACACGCTTTTCGACAACATTTTCCTGTGGGTGTGGATTGACATCACAATCCCGAACCCAGCCATCAGCACTATAAGCGCCGATCCTCCATAACTGACCAGTGGGAGCGGAACCCCTACAACCGGCAGAATACCGCTTACCATACCAATATTTACGAAGACATAAACGAATAATATCAGCATTAAACCGCCAGCCATGACGCGACCAAAGGTGGTTTGTGCTCTGGCGGCTATCCACAGTCCGCGCATGATCAGCAGAATATAGAGAGCGAGCAGAATCAAAATACCCACTAATCCCAGCTCTTCTGCCAGTACCGCGAAGATAAAGTCGGTATGGCGTTCGGGCAGAAATTCAAGCTGTGACTGAGTACCGTGCAGCCAGCCTTTGCCGCGTAATCCGCCGGAGCCAATAGCTATTTTAGACTGAATAATGTGATAACCCGCGCCAAGAGGGTCTGATTCTGGGTCGAGGAGCATCATTACGCGCTGGCGTTGGTAATCATGCATCAGGAAGAACCACAGAATCGGAATGAACGCGGCTACCAGCACCACTGCAACGCCGATCAGGCGCCAGCTAAGGCCAGAGAGGAACAGTACGAACAGACCGGAAAGCGCAACGAGAATTGATGTCCCCAGGTCAGGCTGCGCTGCGACCAGCAGCGTGGGCATAAATATCAGCACCAGCGCGATGGCGGTATTTTTTAACGACGGCGGACAAACATCGCGGTTGATAAAGCGCGCCACCATCAGCGGTACGGCTATTTTGGCAATTTCCGAAGGCTGAAAACGGACGATACCGAGATCCAGCCAGCGTTGAGCACCTTTAGAGATGGCACCAAAGGCATCTACCGCCACCAGCAAAATAATACAGATGATATAGAGATAGGGCGCCCAGCCTTCATAAACGCGCGGAGGGATTTGCGCCATTACGACCATAATGACCAGACCCATTGCGATCTGACCGATTTTACGCTCCATCATGCCGATATCCTGGCCGCTGGCACTCCAGATTACCAGAGCACTGTAGACCAGCAATGCCAGTAAAATCAGCAGCATCGTCGGATCAAGATGGACTTTATCCCAGAATGTTTTTTTATTCGGATTATCCGTCATGATTAATGGTCCTCCGCTGCGGTAACCGCTGGGTTTTCCGCAGGCAGATCGGTGTTGTTATCGCCCAGCATAATGTGGTCGAGGATCTGGCGCATCAGCGTACCGACCGCCGGGCCCGCGCCGCCGTTCTCCAGAATCATGGCGACAGCCACTTGCGGATTGTTATACGGCGCAAAGGCAGTCATCAATTTGTGGTCACGCAGACGCTCAGCAATTTTGTGCGCATTATAGGTTTCGTTCGCTTTCAGACCGAAGACCTGAGCTGTACCCGATTTCGCCGCAATTTTGTACGGTGCGCTGGCAAAATATTTATGTGCCGTACCGTTAGGGCGGTTAGCAACCCCGTACATACCGTCTTTCGCCAGCTCCCAGTAACCGGAGTGAATATCGCCGACTGGCGGTTCATGCGGTTGTACCCATGGCACCTGTTTGCCGTCTTCGGCGGTACTCATCAGCAAATGCGGAACCTTCACGACACCGTCATTAATCAGGATCATCAGTGCCTTACTCATCTGGATTGGGGTTGCTGTCCAGTAACCCTGACCGATACCGACCGGAATGGTGTCACCCTGATACCACGGTTTTTTAAAGCGTTTTTGTTTCCATTCGCGGGTAGGCATGTTGCCGGAACGTTCTTCTGCAAGATCGATACCGGTGTAATGGCCATAACCGAATTTACCCATCCATTCGGAAAGGCGATCGATCCCCATATCGTAGGCCACCTGGTAGAAGAAGGTGTCTGCAGATTCTTCCAGCGATCTTGTGACATTCAGGCGACCATGGCCCCATTTTTTCCAGTCACGGTAACGTTTTTCCGAACCAGGCAGCTGCCACCAGCCTGGGTCAAACAGCGTAGTATTGCGAGTGATCACCCCCGCACTTAATGCTGAAACCGCCACATAAGGTTTAACCGTAGACGCCGGTGGATAAACCCCTTGCGTGGCTCGGTTCACCAGCGGTGTGTTCGGGTCGTTCAGCAATGCGGAATAATCTTTGCTGGAGATACCGTCAACAAACAAGTTTGGGTCATAGCTTGGCGTGGAAACCAGCGCCAGCACACCGCCCGTGCGCGGATCGGTGACTACTACAGCCGCGCGGCTGCCTGCCAGCAGTGTTTCAATATACTGCTGGAGTTTGAGATCTATCGTCAGGTAAATATCGTGTCCGGCTTGCGGCGGTACTTCTTTTAACTGGCGGATGACGCGACCACGGTTGTTAACTTCAACCTCTTCATAACCGGTTTGACCGTGCAGCACATCTTCATAGTAACGCTCAATTCCCAGCTTACCGATATCATGCGTTGCCGCATAGTTGGCTAGTTTGCCGTCATTATTCAGGCGTTCGACGTCTTTATCGTTGATTTTCGACACATAGCCGATGACGTGAGTCAACGCTGAACCGTAGGGATAGTAACGGCGTTTATAGCCTTTAACTTCCACCCCGGGAAAACGGTACTGATTGACGGCAAAGCGCGCCACCTGTACTTCGGTCAGGTTAGTTTTCACTGGAATCGAGGTGAAACGGTGTGAACGTGCGCGCTCTTTTCTGAATGCAGCGATATCATCATCGGTCAGATCGACGACGCTGCGCAGGGCATCCAGCGTTTGCTGCACGTTATCGACTTTCTCCGGCATCATCTCTATCTGATAGATAGTGCGGTTGAGTGCCAGAGGGATGCCGTTACGGTCGTAGATAATGCCGCGACTGGGGGCGATAGGCACCAGCTTGATGCGGTTTTCATTAGAACGGGTCTGATAATCGGTAAAACGAACAATTTGCAGATTATACAGGTTGGCGATAAGCACGCCGGTCAGCAGCAAAATTCCCAAAAAGGCGACCAGCGCCCGGCGCACAAACAGTGCGGACTCTGCCGTATAGTCGCGAAAAGAGTTCTGTAGTTTCATCCGCTGCGTTTTCTACTCAAAGCTTTCTTATCACTCACGATGATAAGGATGGTTGGTGGTAATGCTCCACGCCCGGTACAGACTCTCTGCGACCAGTACGCGAACCAGCGGATGGGGGAGGGTCAGCGCGGAAAGCGACCAGCTTTGTTCTGCCGCTGCTTTACAGGCAGGTGATAACCCTTCAGGCCCGCCAATAAGCAGGCTGACGTCGCGGCCATCAAGCTTCCATCGTTCCAGTTCAGCGGCTAACTGCGGTGTGTCCCAGGGCTTGCCTGGAATGTCGAGGGTGACAATGCGGTTTTTGCCTGCGGCTGCCAGCATCTGCTCACCCTCTTTGTCGAGTATGCGCTTGATGTCCGCGTTCTTGCCGCGTTTTCCAGCCGGAATTTCAATCAGCTCAAAAGGCATATCTTTCGGAAAACGACGCAGGTACTCAGTAAAACCGGTTTGTACCCAGTCCGGCATTTTCGTTCCCACGGCCACAAGTTGCAGCTTCACACATTAACTCCAGAGTTTTTCCAGTTCATACAGGCGACGGCTCTCTTCCTGCATGACATGGACAATAACTTCGCCCAAATCAACGACAATCCAGTCGGCGCTGTTTTCACCTTCTACGCCGAGCGGCAATAGACCAGCAGCACGAGACTCCTGAACAACGTGGTCAGCAATGGACATAACATGACGGCTGGACGTACCCGTACAGATGATCATGCAGTCGGTGATGCTGGATTTGCCCTGAACGTCTAAGGCGATGATGTCCTGACCTTTGAGGTCATCAATTTTGTCGATAACAAAATCCTGGAGTGCTTTACCCTGCAAGTTTTCCCCCTGGGTGAATTAAAAAGATAAAAACGGTTTGTCAGTATACCTGAACCAGAGGCGATTTCGGGACAATTGTCGCCGAATCGGCTTTCGAAAGTGGGCTATCATCCCACCCCGCGCCGCAGATTGCATCGCCATTTTTGTAAAACAATTTCTACAAAGTCGTGTTTAGCGGAAAAAGTCTGGCTGCGGAGAATATCAGCCTGTCCGGGGCTGTCAATGGGCGCTGCACCTTACATGCAAAAAAACAGAAAAGTCATGCATCCCTGTGCCATATAGCGCGGCTATTGAGGACACGTAGAGTTGCGAATGCGTCATTGATTTCAATGGCGCTCCAGCAGCCCTGGTCTACACGAAAATGCCACATCGCCCCGGCTGGCATACCAAGTAAGCGGGCAATTAACAGACTCAACACGCCCTGATGGCTGACGACTAATATATTTTTGTCGTGCTGATATTCAACAAATCTGGCAATAAACCTTTCTACCCGCTGCGAAAACGCCTGAAAACCTTCACCGTTAGTTGGGACGGTATGCTGCCAGTCATTGCACCATGCGTTATAGTTTTCGGCATCTTCTTGCATCAAATCGCGATGATGCCGCATCTCCCAGTCACCAAAAAACATTTCATTAAGCTCAGGGACGGTTTGTACAGGGAGCTGGCGGTCACTGAGAACCAGCCGCGCGGTATGCTGCGCGCGTTCCAGTTCACTACATAAAACCATATCGAAGGGAACATCACGCAACAGGGTATGCAGGCTTTGAGCTTGCTCGATACCGCGTGCAGTCAGTGGCGTCGGCGCATGACCGCTGTACAATCCATCGACATTTGCCTGCGTTTCGCCGTGACGAATTAACCACAGTCGCATCATTCCCTCCGTGATGACAGCTATCAGCGATACAAGCCTTGTTGGTTAATGTAAGTCAATACAGATTCCGGCAACAAATCTTCACATGATTCGCCGTTTTGCAAGCGTTCGCGGATGATGGTCGCCGAGATGTTAAACCACGGCGTTTCAGCGAGGTAAATTTTACCGGCAGACTGAAGGTGCAGATCTTCCGGATTATGCGTCAAATGATCTTCCAGCCACTGCTGGTATTGTGGTTGCGCCATTTCAAGCGGGTAGCCAGGACGCCGACAGACAATTAAATGCGCATTGTCGAGGATCGTTTCGTATTCGTACCAGGTGGGAAAAGTCAGCAGTGAATCCTGACCAATAATAAATGCCAGTGGCACATCGGCGCCTTGTTCCTGTCGCCACTCTTTGAGTGTTTGCGCAGTGTAAGAGGGGGCATTGCGTTTTAACTCACGTTCATCAAGGGTAAACAGTGGTTTATCGGCAATAGCCAGTTCAAGCATATGTTTTCGCTGCGCGCTGTTTGCTTCCGGCTGTGGACGATGCGGAGGAACATTGTTAGGGATAATAGTCACTCGCGTCAGACCAATCAGATTCGCCAGCGTTTCCACGGGTTTAAGATGACCATAGTGCACCGGATCGAAGGTGCCGCCAAACAGAGCCTGTAAAGATTTCATATCAACCATTGATAAATACGTCTGCCAGTGGTTTATGGCACAACAGAAGGGATAATCCCTCCAGATCTGCCCACACCGACTGGCCGTAATCTTGTTTGAGGGTGAGTTCCGTTCGTGTCAGAAGTTGCACGGCCTGACGTAACTGCGGCTGGCTTAAGCGATTTAATGCCTCGCCCATCATGCCCCGCCGGTTCTGCCAAACGCGATGCTTATCAAATAACGCGCGTAGCGGCATATGGGCAGATTGACGTTTCAAATTAACCAGTAACAACAGTTCACGTTGTAATGTGCGCAACAAAATAACCGGCTCGCTGCCTTCCAGACGCAGTTGCTGAAGAATGTGCAACGCGCGCTTGCTTTTGCCCATCAACAAAGCATCAACCCAATGAAAAGGGGTGAAATGCGCGGCATCATTCACTGCCTGCTCAACGCGCGGTAATGTCAGTTTGCCGTCCGGCCAGAGAAGCGATAAACGCTCCAGTGCCTGTGCCAGCGCCAGCAGGTTACCTTCATAACAATAGCAGAGCATCTGATTTGCAGCGTCATCCAGCTCTAAGTTGAGCTGTTTTGCACGCGCAGCAACCCAGCGAGGAAGCTGAGCCTGCTCCGGTGTCTGACAGGTTACCTGCACGCTTCGATTAGCAAGAGCAGTAAACCAGGCAGCATTTTCCTGCGCTTTGCTTAATTTATTGCCGCGCACGATCAACAGCAAATCGTCATGCAGCAGTCCGGTCAGTGTCAGAAGTTGTTCATTGATCGCCGCATTTGGTCCGTTTTCTGGTAACAGCAGCAATAGCGTTTGTCGACTGGCGAACAGACTCATGGCCTGGCATAGCGAAAATATCGCATTCCAGTCGGTGTTGGGATCAATGGAAAAAGTGTGGTGTTCTGCAAATCCTTGTGTTGCAGCCACCTGACGAACAGCGTCCTGGCTTTCCTGCAACAACAGAGGATCGTTACCAAGCAAAAGATACGCCGCGCGCAGCCCTTCATTGAGCTGCGCGCGGAGTTGTTCCGGGTACAACCGAATCATCAGTTACCCAGTGTGGTAGAGACGCGTGCAGGCGTTGCTGCAGTATCCGTTGTTTTCGACGTATCTTCGTCGGAACGGATATCCGCAGCGCGAATGCTTGGCAGCTTACGAATCAGCTGTTCGGCAGCACGGTCGTACATCTCTTGAATGATCATGCCTTGCTCATTATCTTTCGCTAACGCCATTTGCGGGTTATCGAAGAACGAACGGAAGACTTTGGCGCTAATCGGGTAGATGTCACGGCCAGGGATCAATACCGACGCGCTGACTGTCATCACCATTTGATATTCAGCAGTTTGACCATTACGGAAAACTGAAGCGGTATCCTGGGAGATTGATACAGCGCCCAAACGCAGGGATGGAACGTCCTTACGCGTGGTTTCTTTATCAAGCAACTCGACACCGTTCAGACGTAACTGATTACGCACCGCACGGCTTAACGGCCCGTTCGGGTCGCCTGAGTCCAGGATCATGACCTTCATAGTGGAAGGAACCTGCGTGGTATCACGCAGATGCCAGCCACACCCGGCGGTGATTAACACCGCCAGAGATAACAACAATGTTGCCAGATATCGCACGCTTCCTCCCGCGCTTAGCCAACGACCAGATTGAGGAGTTTACCCGGTACGTAAATCACTTTACGCACGGTAACGCCATCAAGATATTTTGCTACCAGATGTTCCTGGCCAGCACGTTCGCGAACCTGTTCTTCCGTTGCATCTACCGGAACGGTGATTTTGGCACGGACTTTACCGTTAACCTGCACCACCACCAGCGTGGAGTCTTCCACCATCGCTTTCTCGTCTGCAACCGGCCACGGCGCGTTGTCGATATCGCCTTCGCCTTTCAGTTCCTGCCACAGCGTGAAGCAGATGTGCGGCGTGAACGGGTTAAGCATACGGACAACGGCCAGCAGGGCTTCCTGCATCAGCGCGCGATCCTGCTCGCCATCGGTCGGCGCTTTCGCCAGTTTATTCATCAGCTCCATAATCGCCGCAATTGCGGTGTTGAAGGTCTGACGACGACCGATATCATCAGTCACTTTAGCGATAGTTTTATGAACATCACGACGCAGAGCTTTTTGATCTTCAGTCAGTGCATCAACGTTCAGCGGCGCAACATCACCTTTCGCAGTGTGCTCGTAAACCAGTTTCCAGACACGTTTCAGGAAGCGGTTAGCCCCTTCAACGCCGGACTCTTGCCATTCGAGAGTCATATCCGCCGGAGAAGCGAACATCATAAACAGACGAACGGTGTCCGCGCCGTAACGTTCAACCATCACCTGTGGGTCGATACCGTTGTTCTTCGACTTGGACATTTTGCTCATGCCGGTATACACCAGTTCATGGCCTGCCGCGTCTTTCGCTTTCACGATACGGCCTTTCTCGTCGCGCTCAACGATAGCATCAACCGGGGAAACCCAGTTACGTTCGCCGTTTTCGCCTACATAGTAGAAGGCGTCTGCCAGCACCATACCCTGACACAGCAGCTGTTTCGCTGGTTCGTCAGAGTTCACCATGCCTGCATCACGCATCAGTTTGTGGAAGAAGCGGAAGTAGAGCAGGTGCATGATGGCGTGTTCGATACCACCAATATAGATATCCACCGGCAGCCAGTAGTTAGCCGCTTTGGAATCCAGCATACCCTCTTTGTACTCTGGGCAAGTGTAGCGCGCATAGTACCAGGAGGACTCCATAAAGGTGTCGAAAGTATCGGTTTCACGCAGCGCCGGCATACCGTTAACGGTGGTTTTCGCCCACTCAGGATCTGCTTTGATCGGGCTGGTAATACCGTCCATTACCACATCTTCCGGCAGGATCACCGGCAGTTGGTCGTCCGGGGTAGGCATCACCGTGCCGTCTTCCAGCGTCACCATCGGAATCGGCGCACCCCAGTAACGTTGACGGGAAACACCCCAGTCGCGCAGGCGATAGTTTACTTTACGCTCGCCAACACCCATTGCCGTCAGTTTGTCGGCAATGGCGTTAAAGGCTGCTTCATGGTCAAGACCGTTGAACTCGCCAGAGTTGAACAGCACGCCTTTTTCCGTCAGCGCCTGCTGGGAGAGATCCGGTTCAGAACCGTCAGCCGCCAGGATAACCGGCTTGATGTTCAGGCCGTATTTAGAGGCAAACTCGTAGTCGCGCTGGTCGTGACCCGGAACCGCCATTACTGCGCCAGTGCCGTACTCCATCAATACGAAGTTTGCTGCCCAAACCGGAATTTCTTCGCCCGTTAATGGGTGAACCGCTTTAAAGCCAGTATCGACACCTTTTTTCTCCATCGTTGCCATTTCAGCTTCAGCAACTTTGGTGTTACGACATTCGTCAACGAAAGCCGCCAGTTCAGGATTATTTCCTGCCGCTTTCTGCGCCAGCGGGTGACCCGCCGCTACCGCCAGATAAGTACAACCCATAAAGGTGTCCGGGCGGGTAGTGTAAACGGTCAGCGTGTTGTCATAGTCGTTAACGTTGAAGGTGATTTCCACGCCTTCGGAACGACCGATCCAGTTACGCTGCATGGTTTTAACGGTGTCTGGCCAGTGATCCAGTTTATCCAGATCGTTGAGCAGTTCGTCAGCGTAAGCGGTGATTTTGATAAACCACTGCGGGATCTCTTTACGTTCAACTTTGGTATCGCAGCGCCAGCAGCAGCCGTCAATAACCTGTTCGTTAGCCAGTACGGTCTGGTCGTTCGGACACCAGTTGACCGCAGAAGTCTTCTTATATACCAGACCTTTTTTATACAGCTCGGTGAAGAATTTCTGTTCCCAACGGTAGTATTCCGGCGTACAGGTCGCCAGCTCGCGGCTCCAGTCATAACCAAAGCCCAGCATTTTGAGCTGGTTTTTCATATACGCGATGTTGTCGTACGTCCACGGTGCCGGTGCGGTGTTGTTTTTCACCGCCGCGCCCTCCGCAGGCAGACCAAACGCGTCCCAGCCGATCGGCTGCAGGACGTTTTTGCCCAGCATACGCTGGTAGCGGGCGATCACGTCACCGATGGTGTAGTTACGTACGTGGCCCATGTGTAGTCGACCAGAAGGATAGGGAAGCATAGACAGGCAGTAATACTTCTCTTTGCTCTCGTCTTCGGTTACTTCAAATGTGCGCTTCTCATCCCAGTGAAGCTGTACTTTGGATTCTATCTCTTCCGGGCGGTATTGCTCTTGCATGGCAGCCAGTGGTCCTGTTTTCAATACGGCTACAAATGTAGCGTTGAGGTGGTTTTTCAGATCCGCATAGCATAGCCCAAACGTCCGCGTCAAAACAGCCTTTCGCGCACTCGACGTTGAAATGATGCCCGGATTATTCATACATTAATTTACAGAGTTTGTGGGCGTATTAGCAAAGCAAGGAACAAAGAACGTCTATTATTATAGTCAGTTAACGACCCGGGAGATGAAACGATGAACAAGGTTGCTCAATATTACCGTGAACTGGTCGCGTCACTGAGCGAACGCCTGCGCAATGGCGAACGTGATATCGACGCACTGGTGGAACAGGCGCGCGAGCGCGTAATAAAAACAGGGGAGTTAACGCGAACCGAGGTCGATGAGTTGACGCGAGCTGTCAGGCGTGACCTGGAAGAGTTCGCCATGAGCTATGAAGAGAGCCTGAAAGAAGAGTCTGACAGTGTTTTTATGCGGGTGATTAAAGAAAGCCTCTGGCAGGAACTGGCGGACATCACCGATAAAACGCAGCTTGAATGGCGCGAAGTTTTCCAGGATCTCAACCATCACGGGGTTTATCACAGCGGAGAAGTGGTAGGGCTGGGGAATCTGGTCTGCGAGAAATGTCACTTCCATCTCCCGATCTACACGCCGGAAGTCCTAACGCTATGCCCGAAATGTGGTCATGACCAGTTCCAGAGACGCCCGTTCGAGCCGTAATAGTCTGATTTCGCACAGCAATAAAGATAATTGGGGTCGAATGAAAATCGTCCGGCCCTTATTTGTTTTTATCTCTACAGTAAATCTTCAACCTCACGGATTTCTTGATCGACATCTCTTGTACCGGATGACTGAACCTTACGGTATAAGTCGAGAGCCTGTCGGAGATCGGCGGATCTTCCTTCGCCATAGTGGTACATAATGGCCAGGCTATACCAGGCGGTGGCATCATTGAATTCAGCGGCTTTCGTAAACCATTCAAAGGCAGCTTTCAGATACCAGTACATCGCTTGCTTATAGTTCTGCTCTACCCCTTCGCCTGGTGCTGGCGAACCAACTACGGAAGAATCATTAATGCCGATTGTGAGTCGTCTTGATGTGGAAGATCGTTGTCCGCTGGAAGCATTAATTATTCGGCGATTATTAATTCAGTCGGCGAATTTTGCCGGGCAGAAAATCGTCGAACCAGCGCCACAACCCCAGCCAATGCCCGCTGATGATGGTGGTCCTGGTTGCCTCGGGGTTATTAAAATTATCTTCTACATTTTTATCTTTGCCGGTTTGATAGGGAAAATACTCCATCTACTGGGTTGAAACTCAACCTTAATGTGCGGGAAGTTCAGCCAGTAATCTTTCCGCATTTTTATAATGTTGATCCGCTGCCAGTTTTAGCCATTTGCGTGCTTCATAATTGTTGATGTTAATTCCAGTGCCGTTTCTGTAGATCAAACCCAAAGTGTATTGAGCATGGGCATATCCTTTTTCCGCAGCTTGTTTATACCACTGGATTGCCATTCGACTATCGGGCTTTACACCCAATCCTTTCAGGTAGATCCACCCTAGTTTGCTCTGCGCGCGCGGATTTTCCTGTTCTGCCGATTGCTCATACCAGTATCTCGCCATCGTGTAATCCAGAGGCTTACCATTGCTGCCATGAAGATAAAATCCGCCAAGGCTATATTGTGACGTCGAGTGACCATGAATGGCGGAAAGCTCCGTTGCTGCCGTGGTAAACGGAAGACTGCCCGGTGCGCTTAAATAATCAAAGACATAATTCGCCATAGCTTTATCGCGCAAGGTCGTTTTCTTAGGTTGGCTAATACAAGTGATTGCCGCAACTATAAATATTGCGAATATAAAATATATTTTTTTGTTCATTTATCAATGCTTCGATTTTCTTTTTATTTTGAAAGCGTCAAGTTTATACTCATCATTAATAAAAAAGTAGTCAGTTAATGTACTTAAAGGATTGTTAATAAATGGATAAGGAAGAACAACACCTTCTATTTGCGCTTTCTACGCCAATGGAAATTCTTAATCAGGGATGCAAGCCCGCACATGACTCGCCAAAAATGTATACCGGAATAAAAGAATTTGATCTCTCATCATCCTGGGGAATAAATAATCGTGATGATTTAATTCAGACTATTTACCAGATGACTGATGATGGTCACGCAAATAATTTAGCTGGTTTATATCTGGCATGGCATCGATCTTCCCCTGATGAGTGGAAAACATTAATTTCTGGCGGCTCCGAACGCGGGTTGATTTATACCCAATTTGTTGCCGAAACAGCCCTGTGTTGTGGGGAAGCAGGAATCAAAGCCTGGGATTATGTTCGTATGGGCTTTTTATCGCGCGTCGGTGTACTCAACAAGTGGCTGACGGAAGACGAGAGTTTATGGCTGCAATCGCGCGTTTATGTACGAGCCCACCATTACTATCACAGCTGGATGCACTATTTTTCCGCCTATTCGTTAGGACGTCTCTACTGGCAATCCTCTCAGTGTGAAGACAACGCTTCGCTACGCGAGGCGCTAACCCTGTACAAATACGATAGCGCCGGGAGCCGGATGTTTGAAGAGCTGGTGGCAGGAAGCGATCGTTTCTATGCCACGCTTCCCTGGCGGCCGTTAACTGTCCAACCAGAATGTCCGGCAACGCTTAAGGATGTGAGCGACCTATGAAAACATGTTGGCAAATTCTCGAAATTGAAAGCACGACGCAAACAGAGATTATCCGTCAGGCTTATCTTGCTCGCTTACCGTTGTGTCACCCCGAAACCGATCCGCAGGGGTTTAAAGCATTAC
Source organism: Escherichia sp. MOD1-EC5433 (assembly GCF_002966005.1). Lineage (NCBI taxonomy): Bacteria > Pseudomonadati > Pseudomonadota > Gammaproteobacteria > Enterobacterales > Enterobacteriaceae > Escherichia > Escherichia sp. MOD1-EC5433. Next base: position 235,062 of record NZ_PTRL01000002.1, read on the forward strand.
GCCAGGCCTATGAAGAGGCGCTGCGACTGGCGGTAAATCCTGTAGAAGAATCAGTTGATGGAAAGAGTAACGCCGCTGTTGAACATGAAGCACTGGGCGCATTAAGGGCATTACTGGATTCGGAAAGTGATCGTTTTCAGCCCTCCGCTTGGCAGAAATTTATTCAGCAATTAAATACCTGGAACATGGAAGAGGTGGATCAATTACGCTGGCCGCTGTGTGCAATCGCTATAGAAGCGCGATATCTTTCATTAAATTGTGCTTCTTTGCTGGCAGAGCGTTTGAACTGGCATTCGTTTAATGACAGCGAAGGAATGGATGAGGAAGAACGGGAGGCTTTTCTTGAGGCCATTCAGGCTGGTGATTGTTTCGATTTCCTTAGCCTTCTGGAATATCCCGTTGCGTTGCAGAACCAGACTGTTGAGTATTACTTCGCGCTGGAACGTTGCTGCCGTTACCATCCTGACTATGTCACTGCGTTTTTGGCGATGGAAGGTCCGTGGTTCATTCCTGATGATGCAAAGTTACATCGCAAACTGTTGCGCTGGTACAGCTCGGTGCAAACAGGTATGGCGGAACTCATTCCTGTTGCCCAACAATGGCAAACGGAAGAACCAGAAAGCGAAGATGCCCGGTATTACCAGTGTGCACAACGTTTGTACTGCGGCGAGGGGGAAAGCCTGCTTGCCGATCTCTGCGCGAACTGGGAAAGTTACCCATCTACACAAGCTGATAATTTGTTGTTGCAGTGGAGCAAGCGTCATTGCCCGGATTATTTCGCGTTATTAGTGATGGTTATCGAAGCGCGGAGCATGGTAGATGCGCAAGGTCAACCGCTGAAATATGTTCCTGGTGAGAGTGCCCGGACGCGGCTGTTATGGGCGGAAATTTTACATAGCGGAAAATTATCGCCGTTAGGTCAATCGTTTGTTGAGTCGTTATTCTTCAAGCGCAAAGCATGGGCGTGGTGGAAATCGAGAGTCGGTAGCGAGACAGATCAAGATTCACCATTACTGGATCTGTATCGGGTGGCGGAACAGGTTGTGCTGGAAGCGTTTCCGAAACAAGAGATGCTGGCCCGTCTGAACGCGCGGCTGGAACGCGGAGATGCTCATCCATTAGAGGCCATTATCACCCGAATGTTGTTGACGAAAGTGAAACTCGAGCCGGTGGATGAAGATGTCGATGAGCCAATACCTGAAAAACATGAAGAGAAGAATGATGAGGTTGAAAAACCACAGAGCATTTCCAGCATTATCAAAATCAGCTTAACGGTGCTGGTGATAGGTTATGCACTCGGCAAAATTGCGATGTTGTTTAGTTAGATGCGATGCTGCGCATCTTATCCTTCAATGTCGGATGCGATGCTGACGCATCTTATCCGACCTACGAGTAGGCGGGATAAGGCGTTTACGCCGCATCCGGCAGTCGTGTTCAGGGGATCTCAATTGCCAGATAATCGCTCGCCCGCTGACGAACTTCATCGACGCGGGCCATATCGTTTGACTGCAACGCCGCATCAAAATCGGTGATCACCCGACCAATATCTTCTCGCTCGTCACCCAGCGCCCGCGCCCACAACTCTTCCAGTTTGGCTTTAAAGGTGCGATTGATGAGCATATCGCGCGGATAAATTTTCAATGCGGATAACCGCGCCCGACTCTCTTCAATCTGCTGCGCGCTCAATGTTACCGGGCTGTGGTTAATGACTCTGGACTTAACGCTACCGTCTTCCAGAAGTACGTCAACTTCAAGCAAGCCGTTGATATCATAGCTAAATCTAATATCTATAGACTGGTAATCCCCGTTTTTTTTCAACGGCACATCGAAGGATTCCACCAGAATGTTATTTTTAACTTTGTGGTTTTCTCCCTGATAGACGTTAACCGTAATTGAATCCTGTTCCGGGTGCATGGTCGAGTAAGTTTCTACACGCGACACAGGCACAGTGGTGTTTCGTTCAATAATCGGCGAGAAAATGCCGGAAACGCCCTGGCGGTTAACTTCAACGCCCAACGAGTAAGGGCAAATATCAGTGAGGATCACCTCTTCAATATCTTCGCTACGTAAGCGGCAGGCGGCCTGGATTGCTGCGCCTAGCGCGACAATGGTGCTCGGGTCGTAACTTTGATACGGTAATTTGCCAAACAGACGCACGGCGATTCGCTGTACCAGCGGCATTTGCGACGCGCCGCCAACAAGTACCAGGCTGTCGATTTGGCTCGGTTTCAGACGCGCATCGCGCAATGCTTGTTCGATTGGCACACGCAAGCGGTTGAGCAGCGGCAACCACAAATCTTCCAGTTCGTTCTCGTAAAATTCGCACTCACGCGTTTCTTCCTGATACTGCCAGCTAATTTGCAGCGGTAATTGATTGCCACATTTTGCCGCTTCCACGCTGGTGTACAGGGCTGCCAGTTCACTTTCGTTGAGCATGTTTTTAGCCACTGTGGCGCGTTTTAAAACTTTATCCACCAGCATATGAGTAAAATCTTCGCCACCAAGAACGTTGTCGCCAGCGGAGGCGTGAACTTCAATCACCGGCGTGGCGTATTCGAGCACCGTGACGTCAAACGTGCCGCCACCGAGATCAAAAACCAGCGAGCGGGTGTTTTGCTGCGTATGCAGGCCATAAGCCATCGCGGCTGCCGTGGGTTCATTAATTAAGCGTACCGCATTTAACCCTGCCAACTCTGCTGCTAAACGGGTATGTTTGCGTTGTTCATCACTGAAATAAGCCGGAACGGAGATCACCACATCTTTAATTGTGCGTTGCAGAAATTCTTCGGCATCTTCTTTTAATGAACGTAATACCAAAGAAGACAATTCCGGCGCGTTAAATGTGCCATTGCCTAAGCGCCAGTTGGTATTACTGCCCATTGCACGTTTAAATAACGCAGCGGTTTTATCAGGATGTGAAGTACGCCGTGATACAGCCGGTTTTCCGACCAGAATATGATTATTTTCATCCATGCTAATTATAGATGGTGTTAAATATTCACCGAATTTATTTGGAATTAATTGCGCGGCACCGTCTTTCCAGACGGCAATTAAACTATTGGTAGTACCGAGATCGATACCAATGGCGAGTTCTGCATTATCCATTGCATTTATATCTTGAAGGAAAAAGAGAGCGTCAGAGTAAGACCACCACATTTTTACATGGTGATCTTAATCAATGACGTGTATTAAGCGTAAAATTTCAGACGATCTGCCAGTAAATCAACAAAGCCCTGACGATCAACATCGACCATGACGGTGGCATTCGGTTTATTGCCGGTCAGATAGTAATAATCAACAACTGTCATGCCCTGGGTATATTTCCCTTGCGTTTCGACGCCAACCCAGCGTTCAACGGTGGTGAACAGTTCAGGTTTCAGCAGCCAGGCGATGGTGCATGGGTCATGCAGCGGTGCGCCAACAAATCCCCATTTTTCATCTTTATGATATTCGAGGAAGAAATCCAGCAGTTCGGCGACGATGGTTGAAATCGGGTTGCCAATCGCGCGGAAACGCTCGGTGTCCTCAACGTGAATTTGCGCTTTGTGAGTGACATCCAGACCTGCCATTACCACAGGAATTCCAGACTGGAAGACAATTTCTGCCGCTTCCGGGTCAACGTAAATATTAAATTCAGCCGCAGGCGTCCAGTTACCAAGCCCCATTGCGCCGCCCATAATCACGATACGGGCAATTTTGCTATGCAGTTCCGGATGGCTATTGAGCAGCAAGGCGACGTTAGTTTGCGGCCCGGTAGAAACAATGGTGACGGGGTCCACACTTTCACGCAGCGTTTTCGCCATCAGCTCCACCGCCGTGCAGTTTTGCGGTGCGAATGCGGGTTCCGGTAATGCCGGGCCGTCCAGTCCACTTTCGCCGTGCACGTTGTCTGCGATAATCAACTCACGCATTAACGGTTTCACCGCGCCGCCTGCCACCGGAATATCGGTGCGATTAAGCAGGGTCAGCATACGCAGAACATTACGTAATGTTTTTTCTGGTGTCTGGTTTCCGGCGGAAGAAGTAATCGCTTTGACATCAAGCTCTGGTGAGGCGAGGGCGAGAACTATTGCGATAGCGTCATCATGACCTGGGTCGCAATCTAACAGAATTGGCAGTGCCATTGTTGCTCCTTGTTGTGTGCTTCTTTGCGACAAGGGTAACGCCAGGATGTAACAGATACGAGAGGCGAAATGATAAAGCGTGAGATGGCGCGCACTTGGCTATGCGCGCCAGAGTGATTAATGCAGTATTTTCGCGAGGAAGTCTTTTGCACGGTCCGATTTCGGATCATCAAAGAAAGCGTCTTTCGGCGAATCTTCGACAATTTTACCTTCATCCATAAAGATCACCCGATTCGCCACTTTGCGGGCAAAGCCCATTTCGTGGGTCACCACCATCATGGTCATCCCCTCGTTCGCCAGTTCCACCATCACGTCCAGCACTTCGTTGATCATCTCCGGATCGAGCGCCGATGTCGGTTCGTCGAACAGCATGGCGATGGGGTCCATACATAACGCGCGAGCGATTGCCACACGCTGCTGCTGACCACCGGAAAGCTGCGCCGGAAACTTATTGGCGTGAGCAGAAAGCCCGACTCGCTCCAGCAGTTTCAGTGCTTTTTCACGAGCCGGCGCTTTATCGCGTTTAAGTACTTTCACCTGCGCCAGCGTCAGGTTTTCGATAATCGACAGATGGGGGAACAGCTCGAAGTGCTGGAACACCATTCCGACGCGGGAACGCAGCTTTGCCAGATCGGTTTTCTTATCGTTAACCACGATGCCATCAACGGTGATTTCGCCTTGCTGCACCGGTTCGAGGCCGTTGACGGTTTTTATCAGCGTTGATTTACCGGAACCAGACGGGCCGCAAACCACCACTACTTCACCTTTTTTCACTTCGGTTGAGCAGTCGGTCAGCACCTGAAAGTGACCATACCATTTTGAAACATTTTTCAGGGTAATCATTATGCTGTCCTTCTTTTCAAGTAGCTGACCAACAACGATGCGCTAAGGCTAATAACGAAATAAACAAATCCGGCAAACAGGATCATCTCGACCTGCGTACCATCACGCTCACCAATGGTTGAGGCGGTACGGAAGAAATCGGCCAGAGATAACACATACACCAGCGAGGTATCCTGGAACAGAACGATGCCCTGAGTGAGCAGCAGCGGCACCATTGCACGAAACGCCTGCGGCAGAATAATCAGTTTCATCGACTGCCAGTGAGTCATCCCCAACGCCAGCGCGGCGCTCGACTGACCACGGGAAATACTTTGAATACCGGCACGGATAATCTCTGAATAGTAGGCCGCTTCAAACATCGAAAACGCCACCATCGCCGAAATTAAGCGGATATCGGTTTTGGGCGATAACCCCAGCACGTTTTGCAGAAAACCCGGCACAATCAGGTAAAACCATAGCAAAACCATGACTAAAGGAATTGAGCGGAATACGTTAACGTAGGCTTTGGCAAACCAGGCAATCGGCGCAAAGCTGGACAGGCGCATCACTGCCAGCATGGTGCCCCACAAAATACCAATCACGACTGCCGTGACAGTGATTTTCAGGGTGATCACCAGCCCATCCAGCAGATACGGCAGGGAAGGAACGATTGAACTCCAGTCAAACTCGTACATTACTTGCCTCCCATGTTGCCGGGCAGGCGAACTTTACGTTCAACCAGTGTCATCACCAGCATGATAACCGCGTTAATCAACACATACGCCAGCGTAATAGCAGTGAACGATTCCCAGGCGTGAGCGGAGTAATCGAGCAATTTACCGGCCTGCGCCGCCATATCCACCAGCCCGATGGTCGAGGCGATGGCGGAGTTTTTCACCAGGTTCATCATCTCGGACGTCATCGGCGGGACGATAACGCGATAAGCGTTAGGCAGTAGTACGTAGCGGTAAGCCTGCGGTAGCGTCAGACCCATTGCCAGCGCGGCATTTTTTTGCCCACGCGGTAACGACTGGATCGCGGCGCGTACCTGTTCGCAAACACGGGCGGCGGTAAACAGCCCCAGGCAAAGCATGGAGGAGAGGAAAAACTGAATATTAGGATCCAGCTCCGCCTTAAACCACATGCCAATTTTCTCCGGCAGTAGCTCCGGGATCACCAGATACCAGGTAAAGAACTGCACAATCAGTGGCACGTTGCGGAACAGTTCGACATACAACGTACCCAGACCGGAGAGAAAACGGTTAGGAACGGTACGCAAAATGCCGAATAACGAGCCGACGAGGAAAGCGATAATCCAGGCGCAGATCGACAGAGCGATCGTCACCTGAAAGCCGCTCCAGATCCAGCCGAGATAGGTGGTGTTGCCGAACGGGGCTTGTTGTAAAAAAATACCCCAGTTCCAGTCTATAGACATAAATCTACTCCAGAAAAAAGAGGGTAGCAGCGTTAACTGCTACCCTCGAAGATTGTTACCCAGCGTATTGCGGTTTTCAGGCCCGATGGGGAACGACCATCAGGCGTATAGTCTGTCCGTGCTACGTAACAATCGAGAGGGCTGGAATTTCCGCCCCTGGTTCTTGTAATTAGTTCAGTGCCTTGTCATTCGGTTCTTTGAACAGAGCTTTCATTTCGTCTGACAGTTCGAAATTCATGTTCAGGTTTTTCGGCGGAATTGGATTTTTGAACCACTTATCAAACCATTTTTCCGCTTCACCGGAGGTCTGCACCTGAGCGATAGTGTCATCCATCAGCTTTTTGAACTGCGGATCGTCTTTACGCAACATGCAGCCGTAAGCTTCCTGAGACTGCGGTTTGCCGACGATTTCCCAGTTGTCTGGTTTCTTCGCTTTCGCACGTTCACCGGCCAGCAGGGCATCGTCCATCATAAAGGCAACGGCACGACCGCTTTCCAGGGTGCGGAAAGAGTCACCGTGATCTTTGGCGCTGATGATGCGCATATTCATTTTTTGCTCTTCATTCAGTTTGTTGAGCAAAACTTCAGAGGTGGTGCCGGAAGTGACGACTACGGCTTTATCTTTCAGATCGGCAAAATCTTTAACATCGCCGCCTTTTTTGGTCAGCAGGCGCGTACCGACCACGAAAATGGTGTCAGAGAAAGCCGCCTGTTTCTGGCGTTCGAGGTTGTTGGTGGTTGAACCGCATTCAAAATCGAAAGTGCCGTTTTGCAGCAGCGGAATACGATTTTGTGAGGTGATCGGAATTAGTTTCACCTGTAAGTCCGGTTTGTTGAGTTTCTTTTTCACTGCTTCAACGATGGCGTTGGAGTAATCCTGTGAGTAACCCACCACTTTTTGCTGATTGTCGTAATAAGAGAAAGGTACTGAAGATTCACGGTGACCGACGACAATCACGCCGTTTTTGGCGATTTTGTCCAGCGTACTGCCCGCTGCCGGGGCAGCGTCTTCTGCCTGTGCCAGTCCTGCAGAAAGCGCCAGGGCCAGGATTGCTGTGGCAGGTTTACGTAATTGCATATCCAACTCCTTTATCTCCTGCGTTAAAAACGCATGGATACCCGTTGTGAGTGTTTGTGTTGTTATCATCTGCAACTTTATTGTGCAGTGTTGTGCTTGTTAGGTAACATTTAGTTTGGCTAAATGTAAAGATATTGCTGTTTTATTGTTTGTTTTTGCGAGATGTACCGCACCATTCCGAAGCAAAATTCTTAAAATGCACTCTTTTGGTGCTGCCCGTGGATTGCTGTGGTGCAACCGGGTTGTACTGACGCCGGTTCAAGGTTTGCCTTGTATAACAAAGCAATAGATGTGCCAAAGTTGGAGGGACGTATTTTGTCATCCGGATAACGCATTGACGCTGCATCCGGTGAATGTGCCGAAATACGGGATGTATTCCGGCACGATAAGAAGGGATTATTTACGTCGTTGACGCAGACTCATCAGCACAGCGGCAAAACCAAACAGTGCTGTCAGTACCCACAGCGGCCAGTTGCCGGTACGTGCGTACGGTGTGAGTCCGGTGGTTGGCGTCACGTGAGTGGTCAACACCTCGCGGGTGAATTGCGGGATCATCGCCTGAATCTCACCTTGCGGACCAATTACCGCCGTAATGCCGTTGTTGGTGCTACGCAGCAGCGGGCGCGCCAGCTCCAGCGCACGCATTCGCGCCATCTGGAAGTGCTGCCACGGACCAATAGACTTACCAAACCACGCATCGTTTGAGATGGTCAGCAGATAGTCGGTATCCGGGCGGAAGTTATCGCGCACCTGCTCGCCGAGAATGATCTCGTAGCAAATAGCCGCAGTAAGCTCAATACCATTTACCGACAGCGGCGGCTGGATATATGGCCCACGGCTGAACGACGACATCGGCAGATCAAAGAACGGTGCTAACGGACGCAGAATCGATTCCAGCGGGACAAACTCGCCAAACGGCACCAGATGGTTTTTGTTATAGCGATCGGCTGATTCGTAGCTGTACGGCGCACCTTTACCCAGCGTAATGATGGTGTTGTAGGTATCGTAGCGGTTCTGCTTATTGAGGCGCGCGTCGACAATCCCGGTTACCAGCGAACTACCTTTATCGCGCAACTCACTGTCCAGTGCTTTGAGGAACGGTTGCTGATTAATTTCCAGATCGGTTATCGCCGACTCCGGCCAGATAATCAGTGAAGATTTGCCCATCAGCGGCGCCGTCGCGTTGTAATAAATTTTCAGCGTATTAAGAAGCTGGCTTTCATCCCATTTCAGCGATTGCGGAATATCGCCCTGAACCATCGAAACCTGAATGGTTTTCTCCGGTTGCGGGGTAAACCACTGGATGTAACGCAGCGGGAAGGGAAGGGCAAACAGCACGACGGCCACTACCAGCGGACGCCAGTTGCGTTTGAACAACGCCAGTGCCAGCAGACCGCTAACCATCATCAGCAGGAAGTTAATGGCTTCCACGCCCATTATCGGTGCCAGTCCTTTTACCGGGCCGTCAATCTGGCTATAGCCGAACTGTAACCACGGGAAGCCGGTCAGCACCCAACCGCGCAGAAACTCGGTCACTTGCCAGAGAGCAGGGGCGGCAATCGCCACGCGCAGCCAGGTTGTTTTTGGCCACAGACGCGACAGCACGCCAGCAAATAGTCCGGTATACAGCGACAAATACGCCGCCAGCAGCACCACCAGGAAGATGTTAACCGGGCCAGGCATTCCACCAAAGGTCGCGATGCTGACATAGACCCAGTTAATACCGCTACCAAAGAGACCAAATCCCCAGCAAAAGCCAATAGCGGCAGACTGGAGTGGACGGCGGTTAAAAGTCAGCGCCTGAAGCCCCATCAGCGAAATAATCGCCGCAGGCCAGACATCGTAAGGAGAGAAGGCCAGCGTTCCGCAGGCACCGAATAATAACGCCAGCAGCAGGCGAATGCGCTGGCGTTCAATTAATGAGGCAAAAGCCATGTAGTTATCTATCCAGTTTCGGTTTTATTCATCCAGCTTCGGCTGGGGTGAGTCATCCGGGATTTTGACATGAACCTGAATAATACGCCGACTATCGGCCATCGCCACTTTGAACTGGTAACCGTCGATGTCGATGGTTTCGCCACGCGCCGGGAGATGTCCAAACGCCTGCATCACCAGACCACCGATAGTGTCGACCTCTTCATCGCTGAAGTGGGTGCCGAACGCTTCGTTGAAATCTTCAATAGAAGCCAGCGCGCGCACGGTCCAGGTATGACGACTCAGCTGACGGAAGTCGATATCATCTTCTTCGTCATACTCGTCTTCAATCTCACCAACAATCAGTTCCAGGATGTCTTCAATGGTCACCAGACCGGAAACACCACCGAATTCGTCAATGACGATCGCCATGTGGTAACGCTGAGAGCGAAACTCTTTCAGCATCCGGTCTACGCGCTTACTTTCAGGAACGACAACCGCCTGACGTAACACTTTGTCCATGCTGAAGGCTTCAGCATCGCTACGCATAAACGGCAGCAAGTCTTTCGCCATCAGAATCCCTTCAATGTGATCTTTGTCTTCGCTAATCACCGGGAAACGTGAGTGGGCGGACTCGATGATGACATCAAGGCATTCGTCCAGCGTCTGGTTGCGTTTCAGGGTAATCATCTGGGAGCGGGGGATCATGATGTCGCGAACGCGTTGGTCTGCGATGTCCATTACCCCTTCGAGCATATCGCGCGTATCTTCGTCGATAAGGTCGTTCTGCCCGGAATCACGGATCAGCGCCAGCAGTTCGTCACGGTTTTTCGGTTCACCGTGGAAAAGTTGGCTGAGTAACAGGGAGAAAAATCCCTTCTTGTTGCTTATCGTGTCACTACTGTGTGAATTGTCGTCGCTCATGGCGTCGTATGGGTTCTCATGTTAGTTAATCAAAACGCCGTCGTTAATCGCCAACGGCGGGGACGTTTGCCAGTCAAATGCCTGGCAAATTACTCTTTCTCGGCAATGTACGGATCCTCATAGCCCAGAGCAAGCATAATCTCTGTTTCGAGGGCTTCCATCTCTTCTGCTTCGTCATCTTCGATGTGATCGTAACCTAACAAATGCAGACTGCCGTGCACCACCATATGCGCCCAGTGCGCCTCCAGTGGTTTGCCTTGCTCCTGTGCTTCCTTCTCAACCACCTGACGGCAGATAACCAGATCGCCCAGTAGCGACATCTCCATGCCAGGCGGCACTTCAAACGGGAAGGAGAGCACGTTGGTCGGCTTATCCTTACCGCGATAGGTCAGATTCAGACTGTGGCTTTCGGCGGTATCGACCAGGCGAATAGTCACTTCCGATTCTTCCTGAAACTGCGGGATCACCGCATTCAGCCATGTTTGAAACTGGCTCTCTTCCGGCAACCCGGAATTATCTTCACATGCCAGTTGTAAATCGAGGATCACCTGACTCATTTTTGTTCCTGTTCTTCGCGCTTGCGTTCTGCCGCCAGCGCCGCTTTTCGTTTTTGTTCGGCTTCTTCCCAGGCTTCATAGGCGTTAACGATACGCGCCACCACCGGGTGACGAACCACGTCTTCGCTGTGGAAGAAGTTAAAGCTGATCTCTTCGACATCGGCCAGCACTTCGATGGCATGACGCAAACCTGATTTAGTATTACGCGGCAGGTCGATCTGTGTGACGTCGCCGGTGATAACCGCTTTTGAGTTAAAACCGATACGGGTCAGGAACATCTTCATCTGTTCGATGGTAGTGTTCTGGCTCTCATCGAGAATGATAAATGCGTCGTTCAGCGTACGACCACGCATATAGGCCAGCGGTGCGACTTCAATAACGTTGCGCTCAATCAGCTTCTCGACTTTCTCAAAGCCAAGCATTTCGAACAGCGCGTCGTACAGCGGACGCAGATACGGGTCCACTTTCTGACTTAAATCGCCAGGCAGGAAGCCCAGCTTCTCACCGGCTTCTACTGCCGGACGAGTCAGCAGAATACGGCGAATTTCCTGACGCTCCAGGGCATCAACTGCCGCAGCCACTGCCAGGTAGGTTTTACCCGTACCCGCCGGGCCAACGCCGAAGGTAATGTCATGGTCGAGAATATTGGCGATGTACTGCGCCTGGTTTGGCGTGCGCGGCTTAATTACGCCGCGTTTGGTTTTGATATTGACCGCTTTGCCGTACTCCGGCACGCTCTCCGCGCTTTGCTCCAGTACCCGCGCTTCTTTAATCGCAAGGTGGATCTGTTCCGGTTCGATATCCTGAATCTGACCGCGCATCGGGGCAGTATCGACATACAGGCTACGCAGAATGTCTGCCGCAGCGGTGACGCAAATCGGACGGCCGGTCAGTTTAAAGTGGTTATCGCGGCGATTGATCTCGATGCCGAGACGGCGTTCGAGTTGCTTGATGTTGTCATCAAACGGGCCGCACAGGCTCAACAGACGCGCATTGTCTGCTGGCTCCAGGGTGATTTCGCGAGTGTCTATGTTCAAACCGTTCCTCTTATCTGTATGCCGCCGGAAGCTGAACATTCACCGGCCTATAAGGAAATTATTCACGCCACAGGAAAAAGGCGCAAGCATTGCGATAAAGATGGGGATAAAGAGAGAGAAAACAAGGCCCACCGGAACGGCGGGCCTGAGAATTACGGCTGATAATAACCCACGCCCAGGTCATTTTCTTTGCGGGTACGGGCAATCACTGATTCCGGGGTTTCTGCCACGCGCAGACCCATTTCCTCTTCGGTACGTACCACTTTACCGCGCAGGGAGTTCGGGTAGACGTCGGTAATTTCTACATCAACGAATTTACCGATCATATCCGGCGTGCCTTCGAAGTTAACCACGCGGTTATTTTCAGTACGACCAGAAAGCTCCATGATGCTCTTACGCGATGTCCCTTCTACCAGAATACGCTGGGTGGTGCCGAGCATCCGGCGGCTCCATGCCATCGCCTGCTGATTAATGCGCTCTTGCAGAATATACAGACGCTGCTTCTTCTCTTCTTCCGGAACATCATCAACCATATCGGCGGCTGGCGTACCCGGACGTGCGGAGAAGATAAAGCTGTAGCTCATGTCGAAATTGACGTCGGCAATCAGCTTCATCGTTTTCTCGAAGTCTTCGGTGGTTTCGCCAGGGAAGCCAACGATGAAGTCAGAACTGATCTGAATATCGGGACGCGCCGCACGCAGTTTACGGATGATCGCTTTGTACTCCAGCGCCGTGTGGGTACGCCCCATCAGGTTCAGAATGCGATCGGAACCGCTCTGTACCGGCAGGTGCAGGAAACTCACCAACTCCGGCGTGTCGCGATACACTTCGATAATATCGTCGGTGAATTCGATCGGATGGCTGGTGGTAAAGCGAATACGATCGATCCCGTCGATCGCAGCAACCAGACGCAGCAGATCGGCAAACGATCCGGTGGTGCCGTCGTAGTTTTCACCACGCCAGGCGTTCACGTTCTGACCGAGCAGGTTGACTTCACGCACGCCCTGCGCGGCAAGCTGGGCAATCTCAAACAGAATATCGTCGGACGGACGGCTTACCTCTTCACCACGGGTGTAAGGCACCACGCAGTAGGTGCAATATTTATTGCAGCCTTCCATGATGGAGACAAACGCGGTCGGCCCTTCGGCACGCGGTTCCGGCAGACGGTCAAACTTCTCGATTTCCGGGAAGCTGATATCTACAACCGGGCTGCGGTCGCCGCGCACGGAGTTAATCATCTCCGGCAGGCGGTGCAGCGTTTGCGGCCCAAAAATAATATCGACATAGTGGGCGCGCTGGCGAATGTGCTCGCCTTCTTGCGATGCCACGCAGCCGCCGACGCCGATAATCAGGTCTGGATTCTTCTCTTTTAACAGTTTCCAGCGACCCAACTGATGGAAGACTTTTTCCTGAGCCTTCTCGCGGATTGAGCAGGTGTTCAGCAGCAGCACATCCGCTTCTTCCGCCACGTCGGTCAGTTGATAGCCGTGGGTGGCATCCAGCAGATCGGCCATCTTCGATGAATCGTACTCGTTCATCTGACAGCCCCAGGTTTTAATATGGAGTTTTTTGGTCATCGACTTGCTCTTGCGAAATAGTAGCCAGGAATGCAGGGCGCATAGTGTAATGCTTTGCTGCCGTTGTGACCAGTATGAGCGTTATCAGCCCTTGGGGGTAAAAATCCTGTAAACTTAAAGCATATTGCTAACAGGATGATTGACCATGACAAATCAACCAACGGAAATTGCCATTGTCGGCGGAGGAATGGTCGGTGGCGCACTGGCGCTGGGACTGGCACAGCACGGATTTACGGTAACGGTGATCGAGCACGCAGAACCTGCACCGTTTGTCGCTGACAGCCAACCGGACGTTCGGATCTCAGCGATCAGCGCGGCTTCGGTATCATTGCTTAAAGGTTTAGGCGTCTGGGATGCGGTACAGGCCATGCGTTGCCATCCTTACCGCAGACTGGAAACGTGGGAGTGGGAAACGGCGCATGTGGTGTTTGACGCCGCTGAACTTAAGCTACCGTTGCTTGGCTATATGGTGGAAAACACGGTCCTGCAACAGGCGCTGTGGCAGGCGCTGGAAGCGCATCCGAAAGTAACGCTACGTGTGCCAGCCTCGCTGATTGCGCTGCATCGCCATAATGATCTTCAGGAGCTGGAACTGAAGGGCGGCGACGTGATCCGCGCGAAGCTGGTCATTGGTGCTGATGGCGCAAATTCGCAGGTGCGGCAGATGGCGGGAATCGGTGTTCATGCCTGGCAGTATGCGCAGTCGTGTATGTTGATTAGCGTACAGTGCGAGAACGATCCCGGCGACAGCACCTGGCAGCAGTTTACCCCGGACGGCCCACGCGCGTTTCTGCCGCTGTTTGATAACTGGGCGTCGCTGGTGTGGTATGACTCTCCGGCGCGCATTCGCCAGTTGCAGAATATGAATATGGTGCAGTTGCAGGCGGAGATAGCGAAACATTTCCCGTCGCGTCTGGGTTATGTGACGCCGCTTGCCGCAGGCGCTTTTCCGCTGACGCGCCGTCATGCATTGCAGTATGTTCAGCCGGGGCTGGCGCTGGTGGGCGATGCCGCGCACACCATCCATCCGCTGGCGGGGCAGGGGGTGAATCTTGGTTATCGTGATGTCGATGCCCTGATTGACGTTCTGGTAAACGCGCGCAGTCATGGTGAAGCATGGGCCAGTTATCCCATTCTCAAGCGTTACCAGATGCGGCGCATGGCGGATAACTTTATTATGCAGAGCGGTATGGATCTGTTTTATGCCGGATTCAGCAATAATCTGCCGCCGCTGCGTTTTATGCGTAATCTCGGATTAATGGCGGCGGAGCGTGCTGGCGTGTTGAAACGTCAGGCGCTGAAATATGCGTTAGGGTTGTAGCGTAACGGTTGATACCAAAGCTACAAAAGCGTGCGGACGATCCCCTCGCCCCTCGTGGAGAGGGTTAGGGTGAGGGTGAGGGGGAAAGCCGCGCCTGAGTGTGCTTCCAGGCTGGTTTGCCCTGAACCGTGAGCCAAATTCAAATTAGCTGTATCAACATCGCATTCGACATTGAATATATGCAGAAAAGCAAAAAGCTCGCCGAAGCGAGCTTTTCTAATGTGGCTGGGGTACGAGGATTCGAACCTCGGAATGCCGGAATCAGAATCCGGTGCCTTACCGCTTGGCGATACCCCAACTGGGTGCACTTACGATGTAAGCGTCTTGAATAAATTGGCTGGGGTACGAGGATTCGAACCTCGGAATGCCGGAATCAGAATCCGGTGCCTTACCGCTTGGCGATACCCCAACAAAATTTTTCGAATTTGCCGAACATATTCGACACATTCAGAATTTGGTGGCTACGACGGGATTCGAACCTGTGACCCCATCATTATGAGTGATGTGCTCTAACCAACTGAGCTACGTAGCCAGATTATTTCTTCGATGGCTGGGGTACCTGGATTCGAACCAGGGAATGCCGGTATCAAAAACCGGTGCCTTACCGCTTGGCGATACCCCAATAACCGGGCGGTGAACCGCTTACTCGAAGAAGATGGCTGGGGTACCTGGATTCGAACCAGGGAATGCCGGTATCAAAAACCGGTGCCTTACCGCTTGGCGATACCCCATCCGTACAACGCTTTCTGGTGAATGGTGCGGGAGGCGAGACTTGAACTCGCACACCTTGCGGCGCCAGAACCTAAATCTGGTGCGTCTACCAATTTCGCCACTCCCGCAAAAAAAAGATGGTGGCTACGACGGGATTCGAACCTGTGACCCCATCATTATGAGTGATGTGCTCTAACCAACTGAGCTACGTAGCCATCTTTTTTTTCGCGTTACCTTATCGGCGTTGCGGGGCGCATTATGCGTATAGAGCCTTGCAGCGTCAACCTCTTTTTCAAGGAAAATTGCTCGAAAGTGACTGTTTGGTTAGGTTGCGAACAGCGTGGCGCTATATTCGTCAATTATTGTTTATTTCGTGTTTTTCTCTGTTGTTTTGCGATGCAGGATGAAATTCGGAATTCAACAATAGCGCCCGAGAATTATCCCATGAAATACTGCACCGTTACGATTGGACAGAGCAGGGATTGCGGTGCCTGCATCTCTGCTACCACTTCAGGCTATTTATTGAGGGAATAATATGCTGCGTTTTATCACGGTGCTGGTCAGTGCTTTATTACTTATGCAATCCGCATTTGCCGACGAAGCCCGATCGGAAATCGGTAAGTATGTCTTTGGTTATCGTGGTCAGGAAGGGGCAGTGGTCTGGATGATGCGAATCGGGCCGAAAGCGGAAAATGAAGCACTCGTTCAGGTATCTCATGTTGATAATGACATCGATGGTCAGATTTTTCGCTGTAAAGTGAAAGCATTACAGGACGGTGAGAAATCCTATACCGCCGTAATTAAGGGCAAATCTTTTGAGTTATTACGCCTGAAAGAGGGAAATGGCAGCCTGCATATCCCGGATGAGCAGGCAACCTGGTCGGTGGCTTACAGTGATGAGTTGTCAAACAGCGATGTAGCAAATCCGGAACATTTCCTCACTGCGTATCAAAATCAACAAGCTCCCCAGTAACTGAAATTGCCCCGGAATTCTCCGGGGCGTTAATACACTTCTTATTTATACGCTGACTGGTGAACGCCAACCGCGCGACCAGAAGGATCATCCATTTTCTTGAACGCTTCATCCCACTCGATCGCTTTGGCGGAAGAACAGGCGACGGAAGGGCCGCCCGGTACGCACTCAGCGGCGCTTGGAAGTGGGAACAATTCTTCAAAGATTTCGCGATACAGATACGCTTCTTTTGAGGTCGGAGTGTTGTACGGGAAGCGGAAGCGGGCAGTTTCGAGTTGCTGATCAGAAACCTGCTGCGCCGCCACTTCTTTCAGAGTGTCGATCCAGCTATAACCGACGCCATCAGAGAACTGCTCTTTCTGCCGCCAGGCCACGCTTGCGGGCAGATACGACTCAAAACATTCACGCAGGATGTGTTTTTCCATTTTGCCGTTGCCGCACATTTTATCCTGCGGGTTAATGC
The DNA here is from genome assembly GCF_002966005.1 of Escherichia sp. MOD1-EC5433. Taxonomy (NCBI): domain Bacteria; kingdom Pseudomonadati; phylum Pseudomonadota; class Gammaproteobacteria; order Enterobacterales; family Enterobacteriaceae; genus Escherichia; species Escherichia sp. MOD1-EC5433. Next base: position 251,998 of record NZ_PTRL01000002.1, read on the forward strand.
GCATCGCCACATCGAGGAATTTTTTGTCGAGGAACGGAACGCGTGCTTCCACGCCCCAGGCTGACATCGCTTTGTTGGCGCGTGCGCAGTCATACATATGCAGGGCCAGCAGTTTACGTACCGTCTCTTCATGCAGCTCTTTGGCATTTGGCGCTTTGTGGAAGTAGAGATAACCACCAAATACTTCGTCAGAACCTTCGCCTGACAACACCATTTTAATACCCATCGCCTTGATCTTACGCGACATTAAATACATCGGCGTCGAAGCGCGAATAGTCGTCACATCATAGGTTTCGATGTGGTAAATCACGTCGCGGATGGCATCCAGACCTTCCTGTACGGTGAAGTGAATTTCGTGATGCACAGTACCCAGATGGTTTGCCACTTCCTGTGCCGCTTTCAGATCCGGTGAACCTGGCAGACCTACAGCAAACGAGTGTAACTGCGGCCACCAGGCTTCAGAGCGTTCCTGATCTTCCACGCGACGGGCGGCGTATTTCTTGGTGATCGCGGAAATAATTGAGGAATCCAGACCACCGGAAAGCAGCACACCGTAAGGCACATCGGACATCAGATGGCTTTTTACGGAATCTTCCAGTGCCTGACGCAATTCATTTTTATCGGTCACGTTATCTTTCACCGCATCGTAGTCGAACCAGTCGCGATGATAATAAGAACGGATTTCGCCGTCCTGACTCCACAAATAGCTCCCTGCCGGGAACTCTTTAATCGTGCGGCATACCGGCACCAGGGCTTTCATTTCTGAGGCCACATACAGCTGACCATGTTCGTCATAGCCCATATACAGTGGGATGATCCCCAGATGGTCGCGACCAATCAGATATGCATCTTTTTCGCTGTCGTACAGGGCAAAGGCGAACATGCCTTGCAAGTCGTCGAGAAATTCCGCCCCTTTTTCCTGATACAGCGCGAGGATCACTTCGCAGTCAGATCCAGTCTGGAACTGGTAACGATCGCCATACTCGGCGCGCAATGCCTGGTGGTTGTAGATTTCACCGTTTACCGCCAGTACGTGGGTTTTTTGTTGGTTGTAGAGAGGTTGCGCGCCTGCGTTAACGTCAACAATTGACAGACGTTCGTGGGCGAGAATGGCGTTATCGCTGGCATAAATACCGGACCAGTCCGGGCCACGATGACGCATCAGGCGTGACAGCTCGAGTGCCTTCTTGCGCAGCTCAACTGCGTCTGTTTTGATATCGAATACGCCAAAAATTGAACACATAACCTTCTCCGTTAACCTGGTGTTTGTTGCTTGTTGTGTTTGCTTGTTTAAAAAAATGCCGCAAAGCAGCACTGTGCGCAAGCGATTTGGCGGTGTAAAAATAAAAAACGTAATGGTGATTGCTGATTGATGAAAAAGGGTAGGGTGTAGTGGCGTGTTTATTGATGAATCGATAATTTTTGACGTGTTTTATTGAATGGATGAGTTTTGGCGAGCGGTGAAAATAAAAAACCACGTCCTGAGACGTGGTTGATATTCAGATAACGTCGATTTCAGCGACTGACGGGTAAATCCAGCTGGGGCGGAACGGCATACTGTCGATATCGTCGAGCGATGAAACGCCAGAGAGCACCAGAATCGTCTCCAGACCCGCCTGGAAGCCCGCCAGAATATCGGTACGCAGGTTATCGCCGACAATCACCGTTTCTTCCGAATGCGCCTGCATTTTGTTTAATGCCGCGCGGATGATCCACGGACTTGGCTTACCGACATAAAAAGGTTTACGCCCGGAGATTTTCTCAATACCTGCGCACAGCGCGCCACAGGCGGGATAAAAACCGCGCCCGTGGGTATCCGGGTTAGTGGCGATAAAGCGTGCACCATTAGCGACGAAATACGCCGCTTTATGCATCATGTCCCAGTTGTATGAACGCGTTTCGCCAACAATCACAAAATCAGGATTCACGTCCGTAATAGTGAAACCGGCTTTGTACAGCTCATGGATCAGCGCGCCTTCGCCCACCACATACGCTTTTTTACCTTCCTGACGGCGCAGGAAATCGGCGGTTGCCATCGCGGAGGTATAAAACACGCTGTCCGGCACATCGACACCCGCAGTGGCAAAGCGGTTCGCCAGATCTTGCCCGGTCTGCGAAGGATAGTTGGTCAGCAACACCAGCGGCAGGCCTTTATCCATAATCCCGTGCAAAAATTCCGCTGCACCCGGTACGGCGACGTTATCGTGCATCAGCACGCCGTCGATATCGCAAATTACATTTTTAATGGTCATGGACTACCCAGAATATTGACAACAATAAGCGCCACTATAAAAGCACATTAATTTTCCAGCAAATGCTGGAGCAAAATACCGTTGAGCATGGCGCGTTTTACCAGCGCAAAAGCGCCGATTGCTGAGCGGTGATCCAGCTCAGAACGTACCACCGGCAGATTGGTGCGAAATGCCTTCAATGCCTGGGTATTAATGCAGCTTTCAATAGCAGGGAGCAGCACTTTATCGGCTTCGGTGATCTCACCTGCGATAACAATTTTTTGCGGATTAAATAAGTTGATAGCAATGGCGATGGTTTTACCCAGATGACGACCGACATACTCAATCACTTCCGACGCCAGACCGTCGCCTTTGTTCGCGGCTTTGCAGATAGTTTTGATAGTGCAGTCATCCAGCGGCACACGGCTCTGGTAGCCCTGCTTTAACAGATTCAACACCCGCTGTTCAATGGCGGCGTTGGCAGCGATAGTTTCCAGACAACCGAAGTTGCCGCAGTGGCAGCGTTCACCCAGCGGTTCGACCTGAATATGACCAATTTCACCGACGTTGCCGTTGCGACCGATAAAAATGCGCCCGTTAGAGATAATACCGGCCCCGGTTCCGCGATGTACTCGCACCAGAATAGAGTCTTCGCAATCCTGACTTGCACCGAAGTAGTGCTCTGCCAGCGCCAGACTGCGGATATCGTGACCGACAAAACAGGTCACTTTAAAACGCTCTTCCAGTGCCTCTACCAGCCCCCAGTTTTCCACCTGAATATGCGGCATGTAATGAATTTTACCGCTGTCAGGGTCAACAAGCCCTGGCAGGATCACCGAAATCGCGATCAGCTCGCGCAGTTTGCGCTGGTAGCTATCAATAAACTGAGCAATGGCATTCAGCAGGGCATGTTCCAGCGTCTGCTGGGTACGTTCTGGTAGCGGATAATGTTCTTCTGCCAGCACTTTGCTGCTGAGATCAAACAGAGTGATGGTGGCATCGTGACGACCGAGTCGTACGCCGATAGCGTGGAAATTACGAGTTTCAGTAACGATGGAGATAGCGCGGCGGCCCCCGGTGGAGGCCTGCTGATCGACTTCTTTGATCAGCCCGCGTTCGATAAGCTGACGTGTAATTTTGGTTACGCTGGCGGGGGCAAGCTGGCTTTGCTCAGCAATCTGAATCCGCGAGATTGGCCCGAACTGGTCAATCAGGCGATAAACCGCCGCGCTGTTAAGCTGTTTTACGAGATCAACATTACCTATCTGAGCTTGTCCGCCTGGTGTCATACTTTCTCTTATTGAGTTACGACCTCGTTACCATTAACGATGGTCCTGGTGATTTTAAAATCAGGTGTGAATGCGGTCAGGTTGGCCACTTTACCTGCGGCGAGCGTGCCGAGACGTTTTTCAACGCCAATTGCACGTGCCGGGTAGAGCGTCGCCATACGCAGCACTTCATCCAGTGCGATACCGCAATGTTCGACCAGATTACGCACGCCTTCAATCATGGTTAATGATGAACCACTTAACGTACCATTTTCATCCACACAAAGTCCGTTGCGGTAGTATATTGTTTTACCCGCAAAAATGAACTGTTCAATATTGGCGCCTGCTGGTGCAGTAGCGTCGGTGACCAGACACAGTTTGTCGCCTTTCAGACGTTTGGCGTTGCGGATGTTAGCGTAATCAACGTGCAGGCCATCGGCAATAATACCGCAATAAATGTCTGCTTCGTCGAGAATTGCACCTGCCAGTCCCGGTTCGCGACCAGTAATATACGGCATCGCGTTATACAGATGGGTGGCAAAAGTAATACCTGCGCGGAAACCGGCTTTCGCTTCTTTCAACGTCGCGTTGGAGTGACCAGCAGAAACCACAATCCCGGCATTTGCCAGTTTGCTGATGACTTCCGCAGGAACCATTTCCGGTGCCAGGGTAACTTTAGTAATCACATCAGCGTTTTCGCACAGGAAATCAACCAGCGCAGCATCGGGTTTACGCACGAAATTCGGGTTATGAGTGCCTTTTTTCACCAGGTTCAGCCACGGACCTTCCAGATGCAGACCTAATGCCTGATTCGGATGTTTTGCCAGGTACTCGCGCATTACGCGCACACCCTGTTTCATCAGGTCATCGCTGGTAGTGATAAGCGTTGGCAGATAGTTAGTACAGCCTGATTTCTCATTGGCTTTCTGCATGATTTCCAGCGTTTCAACGCTTACCGCTTCCGCAGTGTCGTTAAACTGCACGCCGCCGCAGCCGTTTAACTGCACATCAATAAAACCGGGGGAGAGAATGGCTCCGTTCAGTGAACGTTGTTCAATCTCTGACGGCAGTTCCGCAACCGGACAGACGCTTTTAATCAGGCCATCAGCGATAACAACCGCGTGGTCATCAAGAAATTCGTGACCGGTAAAGATCCGGCCCTGGGTTAATGCATACATTCCGACCCCCGATTTTAAAGATAATATTGCCCTGAACAAGGTGTCAGGGCAGGGATAATAATTACAGACCTTTGATATTTTCTGCTTCTAATTCATTGAAATATCTTAAAGTCTTAACTTTCAGCTCCATGGTGGAAGGTTCATCGCACACCATGATCGCTTTCGGATGCAGTTGCAGGCAGCTGATGGTCCACATATGGTTAACGCAACCTTCAACTGCGGCTTGCAGCGCCAGTGCTTTCTGGCTACCCAGAACCAGAATCATCACTTCTTCGGCATCCAGCAATGTACCAACACCGACAGTCAGGGCATATTTTGGCACCTGATTAACATCGTTATCAAAGAAACGAGAGTTCGCGACGCGAGTGTCGTGGGTCAGGGTTTTGATACGGGTGCGAGAAGCCAGAGAAGAGGCCGGTTCGTTAAATGCGATGTGACCGTCGTTACCTACGCCGCCCATAAACAGATGAATTTTACCGTAAGAGCGGATTTTTTCTTCATACTGGCGGCACTCGGCGTCGATATCCGGGGCGTTACCGTTGAGAAGGTTGATATTTTCTGCTGGAATATCAACGTGATCGAAGAAATTACGGTGCATAAAGCTGTAGTAACTTTCCGGATGCTCTTTCGGCAGACCGACATATTCATCCATGTTGAAGGTGACAACGTGCTTAAAGCTGACCTGGCCTGCTTTATGCATTTCGACTAACGCTTTATAGGTGGTCATCGGTGTGCCGCCAGTCGGCAGACCGAGCACGAACGGACGATCGGCAGTCGGTTTGAACGCGTTGATACGATTAACGATATGGCGAGCAGCCCATTTGCCGACCTGTTCAGCGGTAGTCAGGGGGATCAGTCTCATTATTCACCTCAATAAGTAAAATGTAAGCCGTTGGCGGATTAGGCATCTTTAAGCGTAACCTGGATTTGCGCAGAGAGGCGTCAATCCGACCTGATTTTTTGAATGATAAAATAAGTTTTCTGGTTTAGCCAGTAAAAGGGAGTAATGATAACGATATTTGGTGACAAAACTCACAAAAGATACGCGTTTAATTTGCGGTACGAATTAATTTTTTACACACTCTGTAGCAGATGATCTAACAATATGATTACAGAACATCGGCAGTACAGTTTGCAGCAAAATAAAAAACGGCTTTAAACGAGCCAAATAGGGTTCTCGTAGGGGGAATAAGATGAATATTTTAGGGTTTTTTCAGCGACTCGGTAGGGCGTTACAGCTCCCTATCGCAGTACTGCCGGTGGCGGCACTGTTGCTGCGATTCGGTCAGCCAGATTTACTTAACGTTGCGTTTATTGCCCAGGCGGGCGGCGCGATTTTTGATAACCTCGCATTAATCTTCGCCATCGGCGTGGCATCCAGCTGGTCCAAAGACAGCGCAGGTGCGGCGGCGCTGGCAGGTGCGGTAGGTTACTTTGTGTTAACCAAAGCGATGGTGACCATCAACCCGGAAATCAACATGGGTGTACTGGCGGGTATCATTACCGGTCTGGTCGGTGGTGCAGCCTATAATCGCTGGTCCGATATTAAACTGCCGGACTTCCTGAGCTTCTTCGGTGGTAAACGTTTTGTGCCGATTGCCACTGGCTTCTTCTGCCTGGTATTGGCGGCTATTTTTGGTTATGTCTGGCCACCGGTGCAGCACGCTATTCATGCTGGTGGTGAATGGATCGTGTCTGCGGGCGCGCTGGGTTCCGGTATCTTTGGTTTCATTAACCGTCTGCTGATCCCAACCGGTCTGCATCAGGTGCTGAACACCATCGCCTGGTTCCAGATTGGTGAATTCACCAACGCGGCGGGGACGGTTTTCCACGGCGACATCAACCGCTTCTATGCCGGTGATGGCACTGCGGGGATGTTCATGTCCGGCTTCTTCCCGATCATGATGTTTGGTCTGCCGGGTGCGGCACTGGCGATGTACTTCGCAGCACCGAAAGAGCGTCGTCCGATGGTTGGCGGGATGCTGCTTTCCGTTGCTATCACCGCGTTCCTGACTGGTGTTACCGAGCCGCTGGAATTCCTGTTCATGTTCCTTGCTCCGTTGCTGTACCTTCTGCACGCACTGCTGACCGGTATCAGCCTGTTTGTGGCAACGCTGCTGGGTATTCATGCGGGCTTCTCCTTCTCTGCGGGCGCCATCGACTATGCGTTGATGTATAACCTGCCGGCAGCCAGCCAGAACGTCTGGATGCTGCTGGTGATGGGCGTTATCTTCTTCGTTATCTACTTTGTGGTGTTCAGTGCAGTTATCCGCATGTTCAACCTGAAAACGCCAGGTCGTGAAGATAAAGAAGACGAAATTGTTACTGAAGAAGCCAACAGCAACACTGAAGAAGGTCTGACTCAACTGGCGACCAACTATATTGCTGCGGTTGGCGGTAGCGACAACCTGAAAGCGATTGACGCCTGTATTACCCGTCTGCGTCTGACGGTGGGTGACTCATCCCGCGTCAACGATGCGATGTGTAAACGTCTGGGTGCTTCTGGGGTGGTGAAACTAAACAAACAGACCATCCAGGTGATTGTTGGTGCAAAAGCGGAATCTATCGGTGATGCGATGAAGAAAGTCGTTGCCCGTGGTCCGGTAGCTGCTGCTTCTGCTGAAGCTGCTCCAGCAACTGCCGCTCCGGTTGCGAAACCACAGGCTGTACCAAATGCAGTGTCTATCGCTGAGCTGGTATCGCCGATCACTGGTGATGTTGTCGCACTGGATCAGGTGCCAGACGAAGCGTTCGCCAGCAAAGCGGTGGGCGACGGTGTGGCGGTGAAACCGACGGATAAAATCGTTGTATCACCAGCCGCAGGGACTATCGTGAAAATCTTTAACACCAACCACGCGTTCTGCCTGGAAACCGAAAAAGGCGCGGAGATCGTCGTCCACATGGGTATCGACACCGTGGCGCTGGAAGGTAAAGGCTTTAAGCGTCTGGTGGAAGAGGGCGCGCAGGTAAGCGCAGGGCAACCGGTTCTGGAAATGGATCTGGATTACCTGAACGCTAACGCCCGCTCGATGATTAGCCCAGTGGTTTGCAGCAATATCGACGATTTCAGCGGCCTGAACATTCAAGCTCAGGGTCATGTTGTGGCGGGTCAAACGCCGCTGTATGAAATCAAAAAGTAATCTGTTTCATGCCTGATGCGACGCTTGACGCGTCTTATCAGGCCTACAAAGCTCAGTGTAGGTTGGATAAGACGCTTTAGCGTCGCATCCAACTATGACAAGCGGTGGAGATCTTCTCTGCCGCTTTTTTTTTCATCAATCATCCCCATAATCTCTGTTAGATTATCAATTTTAAAAAACTAACAGTTGTCAGCCTGTCCCGCTTATAAGATCATACGCCGTTATACGTTGTTTACGCTTTGAGGAATCCACGATGAGTGAGGCAGAAGCCCGCCCGACTAACTTTATTCGTCAGATCATTGATGAAGATCTGGCCAGTGGCAAGCACACCACAGTACACACCCGTTTCCCGCCAGAACCAAATGGCTATCTGCATATTGGTCATGCGAAATCTATCTGCCTGAACTTCGGGATCGCCCAGGACTATAAAGGCCAGTGCAACCTGCGTTTCGACGACACTAACCCGGTAAAAGAAGATATCGAGTACGTAGAGTCGATCAAAAACGACGTTGAATGGTTAGGTTTTCACTGGTCTGGTAACGTTCGTTACTCCTCCGACTATTTTGATCAGCTCCATGCCTATGCGATCGAATTGATCAATAAAGGCCTGGCGTATGTCGATGAACTGACGCCGGAACAGATCCGCGAATACCGTGGCACCCTGACGCAGCCAGGTAAAAACAGCCCGTACCGCGACCGCAGCGTTGAAGAGAACCTGGCGCTGTTCGAAAAAATGCGTACCGGCGGTTTTGAAGAAGGTAAAGCCTGCCTGCGAGCGAAAATCGACATGGCTTCGCCGTTTATCGTGATGCGCGATCCTGTGCTGTATCGTATTAAATTTGCGGAACACCACCAGACCGGCAACAAGTGGTGCATCTACCCGATGTACGACTTCACCCACTGCATCAGCGATGCGCTGGAAGGCATTACGCACTCTCTGTGTACGCTGGAGTTCCAGGACAACCGTCGTCTGTATGACTGGGTTCTGGACAACATCACCATTCCTGTTCATCCGCGCCAGTACGAATTCTCGCGCCTGAATCTGGAATACACCGTGATGTCCAAGCGTAAGCTGAACCAGTTGGTGACCGACAAGCATGTAGAAGGCTGGGACGATCCGCGTATGCCGACCATTTCTGGTCTGCGTCGTCGTGGTTATACCGCAGCTTCTATTCGTGAGTTCTGCAAACGCATCGGCGTGACCAAACAGGACAACACCATTGAGATGGCATCTCTGGAATCCTGCATTCGTGAAGATCTCAACGAAAACGCGCCGCGTGCAATGGCGGTTATCGATCCAGTGAAACTGGTTATCGAAAACTATCAGGGCGAAGGCGAAATGGTCACCATGCCGAACCATCCGAACAAACCGGAAATGGGTAGCCGTCAGGTGCCGTTTAGCGGTGAGATTTGGATCGATCGCGCTGATTTCCGCGAAGAAGCTAACAAGCAGTACAAGCGTCTGGTGCTGGGTAAAGAAGTGCGTCTGCGTAATGCTTACGTGATTAAAGCAGAACGAGTGGAGAAAGATGCCGAAGGCAATATCACCACCATCTTCTGTACTTACGATGCCGACACCTTAAGCAAAGATCCGGCTGATGGTCGCAAAGTGAAAGGCGTTATCCACTGGGTAAGCGCGGCACATGCGCTGCCGGTTGAAATCCGCCTGTACGATCGCCTGTTCAGCGTGCCGAATCCAGGCGCTGCGGATGATTTCCTGTCGGTGATTAACCCGGAATCGCTGGTCATCAAACAGGGCTTTGCTGAACCGTCTCTGAAAGACGCAGTAGCGGGTAAAGCGTTCCAGTTTGAGCGTGAAGGTTACTTCTGCCTCGACAGCCGCCATTCCACGGCGGAAAAACCGGTATTTAACCGCACCGTTGGGCTGCGTGATACCTGGGCGAAGGTTGGCGAGTAATTTTAAGTTTCACCATGCAGGATGCGGCGTAAATGCCGCATCCTGCAAGAAACACACAAACAGTTTCAAACACTAAATTGCCTGATGCGCTACGCTTATCAGACCTACGAGATCTCTGCAATATATTGAATTTGCGTGCTTTTGTAGGTCGGATAAGGCGTTTACGCCGCATCCGGCATGAAACATACAAACAATCCCAAACGCCGCGCTCTGCGGCGTTTTTTCTGCTTATCATCGCGAATTAATTCCGCTTCGCAATTTATCCGTAAAATAAATTTAAAACCACAAATCATAATTCAATAAAATGTAACCGTTTTCATCCTACTGGAAAGCCACATATTTTTTCTTCTACAAGCTCTTCTGCTGCAAACTTAAATCCTGTAACAAAAATCATCAAAATATGTGCGGTTGCTCATGTTCTTACATTCTCGTTACAGAAAGAGATTGATAATTCGCGTCGCGAAAAATAGTCTGTTCCTGTAGTCAGCGAGACTTTTCTCAACGCTACTTTTTTAATTTTTATTTTTTTCGCTGTTCACCTGTGGTGCAGCAATTTATACGTCAAAGAGGATTAACCCATGCGTGCGTTTAGTGGCAAACGTAGTACGCTGGCGCTGGCTATCGCCGGTGTTACAGCAATGTCGGGCTTTATGGCAATACCGGAGGCTCGCGCCGAAGGATTCATCGACGATTCAACCTTAACCGGCGGTATCTATTACTGGCAGCGTGAACGTGACCGTAAAGATGTTACCGACGGCGACAAATACAAAACCAACCTTTCTCACTCCACCTGGAACGCCAACCTCGATTTTCAGTCTGGTTATGCTGCTGATATGTTCGGCCTCGATATTGCTGCGTTTACGGCGATTGAAATGGCGGAAAACGGCGACAGCTCCCACCCGAACGAAATCGCGTTTTCAAAAAGTAATAAAGCCTATGACGAAGACTGGTCCGGCGATAAAAGCGGTATAAGCCTGTATAAAGCAGCTGCAAAATTTAAATACGGTCCGGTGTGGGCGAGGGCAGGTTATATTCAGCCAACGGGTCAAACACTGTTAGCGCCGCACTGGAGTTTTATGCCGGGTACTTATCAGGGCGCGGAAGCCGGGGCTAATTTTGATTACGGCGATGCCGGCGCATTGAGTTTCTCCTATATGTGGACGAACGAATATAAAGCGCCGTGGCATCTGGAAATGGATGAGTTTTATCAGAACGATAAAACTACCAAAGTTGATTATCTGCACTCCCTCGGGGCGAAGTACGACTTCAAAAATAACTTCGTACTGGAAGCGGCGTTTGGGCAGGCTGAAGGTTATATCGATCAATATTTTGCCAAAGCCAGCTATAAATTTGATATCGCTGGTAGCCCATTAACTACCAGCTATCAGTTCTATGGTACGCGCGACAAAGTTGACGATCGCAGCGTCAACGATCTTTACGACGGCACCGCCTGGCTGCAGGCGTTGACCTTTGGCTACCGGGCGGCTGACGTAGTGGATTTGCGCCTCGAAGGCACCTGGGTTAAAGCTGACGGTCAGCAGGGATACTTCCTGCAGCGTATGACCCCAACCTATGCTTCCTCGAACGGTCGCCTGGATATCTGGTGGGATAACCGTTCTGACTTCAACGCCAACGGCGAAAAAGCGGTCTTCTTCGGCGCGATGTATGACCTGAAAAACTGGAATCTTCCCGGCTTCGCTATCGGTGCTTCTTACGTGTACGCCTGGGATGCCAAACCTGCAACCTGGCAGAGCAGCCCGGATGCGTACTACGACAAGAACCGGACTATCGAAGAATCTGCATACAGCCTGGATGCGGTCTACACCATTCAGGACGGCCGCGCCAAAGGCACGATGTTCAAACTGCATTTCACCGAATACGACAACCACTCCGACATCCCAAGCTGGGGCGGTGGTTACGGTAACATCTTCCAGGATGAGCGCGACGTGAAATTTATGGTAATCGCACCATTCACCATCTTCTGATGCCCGACGCGGCAGGTTTTGTGCCTGCTGCACGTTTGAGGAATTTGCTATGAAAAAACTGATTCTCATCGCCATGATGGCATCGGGGCTGGTAGCTTGTGCGCAATCAACCGCGCCACAGGAAGACAGTCGTCTGAAAGAGGCATACAGCGCCTGTATCAACACCGCACAAGGTTCGCCAGAAAAAATTGAAGCCTGCCAGAGCGTGTTAAACGTGCTGAAGAAAGAAAAACAACATCAGCAGTTTGCCGACCAGGAAAGTGTACGCGTACTGGATTATCAGCAGTGTCTGCGTGCAACGCAAACCGGTAATGACCAGGCGGTGAAAGCCGATTGTGATAAAGTCTGGCAGGAAATACGCAGTAATAACAAATAAGTGAGAGCTGTAACTCTCGCTTTTCTTATTTCCCTTGCATAAAAAAGCCAACCCGCAGGTTGGCTTTTCTCGTTCAGGCTGACTTATTTGCCTTCGTGCGCGTGCTCATCTTCGCGGCAATCGCCTTCGGCACAGTGACCGTAAAGATAGAGACTATGGTTAGTCAGGCGAATGCCATGTTTCGCGGCGATTTCACGCTGACGCGCTTCGATAGATTCATCACTAAATTCAATAACCTTGCCGCAGTCGAGGCAGATCAGGTGATCGTGGTGATGTTGTTGGGTCAGTTCAAATACGGATTTACCGCCTTCAAAATTGTGGCGGGTGACGATACCGGCATCGTCAAACTGGTTCAGTACGCGATATACCGTAGCCAGACCAATTTCTTCACCCATATCGATCAGACGTTTATATAAATCTTCCGCACTGACGTGATGGTTGTCCGGCTCCTGAAGAACTTCCAGGATTTTTAAACGAGGAAGCGTTACTTTCAGGCCAGCTTTCTTTAGGGCGGTATTGTTATCAGTCATGCGGAATCTGTCCTGTTACTAAGCGGTTCACTTCATTAGAAGAAGTGACAGAATTTGCTCTTGAGATAATGCGTATCATTATAGAATTGCCACGCCTAAATGAAAACCACAAGTCCCTGGCAAATATTGTTAATAAAAACGTGGCTTAGCTTACATTTACATCGGTAAGGCCACTTCAATACTGGAACATTGTACAGGTACTACGGCAAAAGTTACAAATTTGTAGCAATTATTTTGATTGGCGTTATCTATTAATACGGCGTAGACATTAGCCTACACCGCATCACATCAGGCATTGAGAATTTCGTCGAGATGCAACTCTTCAGAAATCTGTTTAACCCATTTTTCTACACGTTCAGCGGTCAGTTCCGGCTGACGGTCTTCGTCAATAGCCAGGCCGACAAAATGGTCGTCATCTGCCAGACCTTTTGACGCTTCGAAATGGTAGCCCGCAGTTGGCCAGTGACCCACGATAGTCGCGCCGCGCGGTTCGATGATGTCACGGATAGTGCCTAATGCATCACAGAAATATTCGGCGTAATCTTCCTGGTCGCCACAGCCAAACAGGGCAACCAGTTTACCATTGAAATCAATCTCTTCGAGAGTCGGGAAGAAGTCGTCCCAGTCACACTGCGCTTCGCCGTAATACCAGGTTGGGATACCCAGCAGCAGAATGTCATAAGCTTCCAGATCTTCTTTGCTGCTTTTTGCAATGTCATGGACATCGGCAACGTCTTTACCAAGCTGTTTTTGAATCATTTTTGCGATATTTTCGGTATTACCGGTGTCGCTGCCGAAAAAGATGCCAGTGATAGCCATGAGTGAAATAACCTCTTGAAACTTATTGAAATGGGGGTGGCAAATTGCCCACGGATAAAGGCAATCATAGCAGAACAGGCAGTCTTGCGGAATCAGCAAACGGGCAGGACTGCACACTGTGCTACATGAAAGTGGAAATTTAAACGATGCCCTGACTACGCAGTGCCGCCAACTGCTGCATCAAAATCTCTTCGATCAGTTCGCTACGGCTCATATTGCGCGACTCTGCCAGCTCATTCAGCGCCTCGACAGCTTCCGCGTTCAGCTTCAATTCGACACGCTTAAGACCACGTACTTTGTCGCGTTTTAGCTGGTTGCGTTTATTAATACGCAGCTGTTCATCGCGCGAAAGCGGATTGGTTTTCGGTCGTCCCGGTCGACGCTCGTGCGCGAACAGATCTAATGTCGTACGGTCCGTTTGTTCTTTGGCCATGATCTTGGTGACTTCGGGGGAAACAATCAGCCGGGCGTCTGCCCGGATGGATAGCGCGCCATAATACATCAGCGCGATGAGTCACGCCAACGCCCACGCGCGGAAAGCGACGCAGACGCTGGGTTTTTAATCAGTTGCGTTAATCATTAAGATAGCGACGGATGGCGCGCAGTACCGCATCAGGTTTTTCTGCGTGTACCCAGTGACCCGCACCCGCAATCACATGCGCCCGTGCCTGCGGGAATTGCGCCAGTAAATCATCACGATATTGTTCAGTGACATACGGTGAATTACCGCCGGGAATAAACAGGGCTGGGTGATCCCATGCCGGAATTTTCGACCAGCCAACAATATGCGGATACTGATCCCACAACACTGGCACGTTAAAACGCCATTCACCATCAACGTAAGATTTCAGCAGAAACTGAATCACTCCTTCTTCATTCAGATGCTGGCGCATCACCGCTGCTGCCTGCTGTCGCGTTTGCGCGTTGGATTTACTGACGGCGTTGATGGCTGCGAAAATCTCATCATGACGACGTACGTGATAATCGACGGGGGCAATATCAATAGCCACGAGTTTATCAATGCGATCGGGTGCCAGTGCGGTTAGCGCCATAACGGCTTTACCGCCCATCGAGTGACCGATAAACGTCGCTTTTTCGATCTGCTGTGCATCCAGCGTATCCAACAGGTCTTGCGCCATTGCTGGATAATTCATCACAGGATCGCGCGGTGAAAGTCCGTGGTTACGCATATCTACCTGGATGATATCGTGGTCGCTCACCAGGTCGCGCGCCAGCACGCCGAGGTTGTCGAGACTACCAAACAAACCGTGGACGAGGACGATGGGAGAATTATTATGCTGGTTTTGTGCAGATTGCGCGCGGATATTCAATTTCATGGCAAAGTTCTTTTTTTCGCGAAGTCGGGTTAGGGTATTATGTTGACCATTGTGCCACAGGGCTGCAACAAATAAGGTTTAATCCGAGTTTTTCTGCAAGCCAGGCTTGACGCTATCCGCTGCCGGGATTTATTCATATACTCCTGGCGACTTGTATTCAGCTAAGACACCGCACTGGATTAAGATGAAAACGATTGAAGTTGATGATGAACTCTACAGCTATATTGCCAGCCACACTAAGCATATCGGCGAGAGCGCATCCGACATTTTACGGCGCATGTTGAAATTTTCCGCCGCATCACAGCCTGCTGCTCCGGTGACGAAAGAGGTTCGCATTGCGTCGCCTGCTATCGTCGAAGCGAAGCCGATCAAAACGATTAAAGACAAAGTACGCGCGATGCGTGAACTTCTGCTTTCCGATGAATACGCAGAGCAGAAGCGCGCGGTCAACCGCTTTATGCTGCTGTTGTCTACACTATATTCTCTTGACGCCCAGGCGTTTGCCGAGGCAACGGAATCGTTGCACGGTCGCACGCGCGTTTACTTTGCGGCAGATGAACAAACGCTGCTGAAAAATGGTAATCAGACCAAGCCGAAACATGTGCCAGGCACGCCGTATTGGGTGATCACCAACACTAACACTGGCCGTAAATGCAGCATGATTGAACACATCATGCAGTCGATGCAATTCCCGGCGGAATTGATTGAGAAGGTTTGCGGGACAATTTAAAACAACGTTGCAGATAAAGGACAAAGCAATGGCAATCCACAATCGTGCAGGTCAACCTGCACAACAGAGTGATTTGATTAACGTCGCCCAACTGACGGCGCAATATTATGTACTGAAACCAGAAGCAGGGAATGCGGAGCACGCGGTGAAATTCGGTACTTCCGGTCACCGTGGCAGTGCAGCGCGCCACAGCTTTAACGAGCCGCATATTCTGGCGATCGCTCAGGCAATTGCTGAAGAACGTGCGAAAAACGGCATCACTGGCCCTTGCTATGTGGGTAAAGATACTCACGCCCTGTCCGAACCTGCGTTCATTTCCGTACTGGAAGTGCTGGCTGCGAACGGTGTAGACGTTATTGTGCAGGAAAACAATGGCTTCACCCCGACGCCTGCCGTTTCCAATGCCATTCTGGTTCACAACAAAAAAGGTGGCCCGCTGGCAGATGGTATCGTGATTACGCCGTCCCATAACCCGCCGGAAGATGGTGGTATCAAATACAACCCGCCAAATGGTGGCCCGGCTGATACCAACGTCACCAAAGTGGTGGAAGACCGCGCCAACGCACTGCTGGCCGATGGCCTGAAAGGCGTGAAGCGTATCTCCCTCGACGAAGCGATGGCATCTGGTCATGTGAAAGAGCAGGATCTGGTGCAGCCGTTTGTGGAAGGTCTGGCCGATATCGTTGATATGGCGGCGATTCAGAAAGCTGGCCTGACGCTGGGTGTCGATCCGCTGGGCGGTTCCGGTATCGAATACTGGAAGCGCATTGGCGAGTATTACAACCTCAACCTGACCATCGTTAACGATCAGGTCGATCAAACCTTCCGCTTTATGCACCTCGATAAAGACGGCGCGATCCGTATGGACTGCTCCTCCGAGTGTGCGATGGCGGGCTTGCTGGCACTGCGTGATAAGTTTGATCTGGCGTTTGCTAACGACCCAGATTATGACCGTCACGGCATAGTAACTCCGGCTGGTTTGATGAATCCGAACCATTACTTGGCAGTGGCGATCAACTACCTGTTCCAGCATCGTCCGCAGTGGGGCAAAGATGTTGCCGTGGGTAAAACGCTGGTTTCTTCTGCGATGATCGACCGCGTGGTCAACGATTTGGGTCGCAAGCTGGTGGAAGTACCGGTAGGCTTCAAATGGTTTGTTGATGGTCTGTTCGACGGCAGCTTCGGCTTTGGCGGTGAAGAGAGCGCAGGGGCTTCCTTCCTGCGTTTCGACGGCACGCCGTGGTCAACCGATAAAGACGGTATCATCATGTGTCTGCTGGCTGCGGAAATTACCGCAGTCACCGGTAAGAACCCGCAGGAACACTACAACGAACTGGCGAAACGCTTTGGTGCGCCGAGCTACAACCGTTTGCAGGCAGCTGCGACTTCCGCGCAAAAAGCGGCGCTGTCTAAGCTGTCTCCGGAAATGGTGAGCGCCAGCACCCTGGCAGGTGACCCGATCACCGCGCGTCTGACCGCAGCGCCTGGCAACGGTGCTTCTATTGGCGGTCTGAAAGTGATGACTGACAACGGATGGTTCGCCGCGCGCCCGTCAGGCACGGAAGACGCATACAAGATCTACTGCGAAAGCTTCCTTGGTGAAGAACATCGCAAGCAGATCGAGAAAGAAGCAGTTGAGATTGTTAGCGAAGTTCTGAAAAACGCGTAAACATATTAAATAAGAAAAAGGGCGGTCGGAAGAGCGCCCTTTTTACTTATGACTACCTGATAAGCTACGCTTATCAGGCCTACGAGGATGGTTCAATATATTGAATTTGCGCGATTTTGTGGGCTGGATAAGGCGCTTGCGCCGCCTCCGGCATGAACAACGAGCACTTTGTTAATAATCCCAAAGGGCGATCATTCGATCGCCCTTTTTTACTTCGCTTTATTAACCGTGTTTATTTTTCAGTTCAAAGCGGGGTGATACCAGACCATACAGTGTCCAGCCGAGGAAGGTCACGATGGAGCCATACAGCATGGCCTCTTCCCCAGACGAGTACAGTGCATAGAAGCTGTACATTGCACCAATAAAGGCAACAAAGTTAGCCACTTTCGCTTTAGCAGCCGGAACATTAGCTGCTTTCTGAATGATCACCAGTGCCGCCATCGACAGAATATACGGGATGATATTGGTCACCACGGCCAGGTTAACCAACACGTTGAACTGGCTGTTCAGCGACGGGCTAATGGTCATCAGCGATAACCCACTCTGGATAATCACAATGGTCAACATTCCCTGAACCGGTGCATCCACTTTGGTTACACGAGAGAAAATTTTCGGGAAGTACCCTTCATCGGCAGAAGATTTAAACACCTGGGCAATGGTGAACTGCCAGCCGAGCAATGAACCGCAGCAGGACATCACCATCAACGCCATAATCACTTTACCGACTTCCGGTGTGAACATCTGCGCGAAGGCCAGACCAAACGGTGCCGTTGAATTTGCCAGCTCCATATTTGGCACAATTCCGGCAATCACGTTAGTAGAGACGATATAAATTACTGCCGCACCCAATGTACCGCCAAGAACAGCAATTGGCACGTTACGTTCCGGGTTTTCTACCACTTCAGCGTTCGCACAGGCCGATTCCAGACCGAGAAAAGCCCACAATGTCATGGCAATGGAAGAACCAACCGCGCTAAAGAAGGGCGCATGATGCGGGTTCCAGGAGTCAGCGTAAAGCGTCGGGCTGAACCAGAACCAGCCGATAATGCACAGGCCAATTACCGGAATAATGACACCCCACACGGTAATGCTACTGATCTGCCCGGTAATGCGTGCACCACCAAAGTTAGCCACGGTACATACCCACAGCACAGCAATAGTGGCAAGACCAATCTGAACAGGCGAAAGGGTTGTGTCAAACAACTCAGTACCGTAGCCAACGGCGGAAATAGCGATGGCGACATTGGCAATCAGCAGTGACACACCGTAGGTATAGTTCGCCATGAAGTTACCGGATTTACCGAAGGCATATTCGGCATAACCCCCCATACCACCTGATTTACGGCTATACATACCGCATTTTGCAAAGGCCCAGGCCAGCGCCATTGATCCTACAGCCGTCACTAGCCAGGAGATAATCGAGATCGTCCCGACTTCGGCTAGTTTGGTCGGCAGCATAATGATGCCGGAACCCATCATGTTGACCATCGTCAGTATGGTTAACTGCACGACGCCCATTTTATTCGCTTTAGCCTGACTCATAATTTTTCTCCCTTCAGCAGGGCGCTTTGTGCTTCGCTTGATTTGATGACATAGCACCAGACCTGTTTGCGACCGTCATGTTCTTCGATATAGACACCCTGTAATTCCGGCGCAAAACCTGGCAGCAGGTTAATGCCTTCTTCCAGGGCAATGAAGTAACGCAGAACTGCACCGCCCCAGACTTCACCCGGAACAACACACAGCACGCCCGGAGGATAAGGCAGGGCACCTTCGGCTGCGATACGCCCTTCTGCATCCGGCAGACGAACCAGTTCCACCTCACCGCGTAAGTAGGCGTAGTTAGCTTCTTGTGGGTTCATGCTGACGCGAGGGAAGTGTTCCTTACGGAACATCTCTTTTTGCAGTTGTTTCACGTTATGACGGGCATACAGGTCGTGCATTTCCTGGCACAACTGACGCAGGGTATAACCGGCGTAACGGGCTTCATGCTGTTTGTAAATGGAAGGCAGTACGTCCGCCAGAGGCGCATCATCTTCCAGCAGTTTTTCGAAACGTACCAGCAGGGCGACAAGCTGCTGTAGTTTGGCCATATCTTCTGCCGGAGTCAGCAGGAATAAAATGGAGTTAAGGTCGCATTTTTCTGGAACGACACCATTTTCACGCAGGAAGTTAGCGAGAATGGTTGCAGGAACACCGAATGCCTCATATTCGCCGTTACGTGCATCAATGCCTGGGGTAGTCAGTAGCAGCTTGCACGGATCGACAAAATATTGGTTTTCTGCGTAGCCTTCAAAAGAGTGCCAGTGTTCTCCTGGTACAAACTGGAAGAAACGCAGGTCATTGGCAATTTCAGCGGTGGGATATGACTGCCATGGCTTGCCATCCACCAGTTCAGGAACGAACGGACGAATATGATGACAGTTTTCAAGGATCAGTTTGCGGGCATCAATGCCATTCGCCACGCAGTCCATCCACATATTGCGACCGCTTACGCCTTCATGCATTTTAGCGTTGACGTCCAGTGCCGCGAACAGCGGATAGAACGGACTTGTGGAGGCATGCATCATAAAGGCATTGTTCATGCGTTTATGCGGTACATAACGCGGTTGACCTTTGATATGGCGGTCTTTTTTATGAATTTGTGATGTCTGGGAAAAACCCGCCTGCTGTTTATGGACTGACTGTGTAACCAGAATGCCCGGATCGTTTTCATTAAGCTCCAGCAGCAGCGGCGAACAGTCAGCCATCATCGGGATAAACTGCTCGTAGCCGACCCATGCGGAGTCAAACAGAATGTAGTCACACAGATGACCAATTTTATCCACTACCTGACGAGCGTTATAAATTGTACCGTCGTAGGTGCCTAACTGAATAACCGCGAGGCGGAACGGACGCGCCTCTTTTGCCCGCTGCGGTGCGACTTCTGCAATCAGTTCGCGCAGGTAATTTTCTTCGAAGCAGTGCGCATCAATGCCACCGATAAAGCCATACGGGTTGCGTGCTGTTTCCAGATAAACCGGTGTTGCACCAGCTTGTAGCAACGCCCCGTGGTGATTAGATTTATGGTTATTGCGGTCAAACAGCACCAGATCGCCCGGTGTCAGCAGTGCGTTTAATACCACTTTGTTTGAAGAGGAGGTGCCGTTTAAAACGAAGTAGGTTTTATCGGCATTAAACACTTTTGACGCATGTTGTTGTGCGATACACGGTGCGCCTTCATGAATCAGCAGGTCACCCATTGCCACGTCGGCGTTGCACAAGTCAGAACGGAAAAGAGTTTCACCAAAATACTCTACAAACTGGTTACCTGCCGGATGGCGACGGAAAAATTCGCCGCCCTGATGACCGGGGCAATCAAATGCGCTGTTACCCTGATTGACATAATCGACCAGTGCGCGGAAGAAAGGTGGGCGTAACTGGGTTTCATAATGGCTGGCAGCGGTTTCTAACTGGCGACCGTAAAACGTTTTCCGCGCTTCGCAATGTTCGAAGACACCCGAAATACGTGACAGGTATTTTGCTGGCACATGATCTTCATTTTCCGTGGCAATAAATACAGGAATGCCATAGCCAGTAGCGTCTATTTCATCGAGTTTTCCACGTTCAACATCATCGACCGATAAAACAATGGCAGCAACGTCAATATAATTACTTTCGTCAATGTTCACGCATACACGATGAGTGGAAAAGTAATTCTGGCAAGAACGACTAACGGCAATTTTTAATTCTGACATTTTTCATCTCTTTATTTCAGGTAATAGCAGGTCCTCAATTTCTCAAAAGAGAAATTGATAACGCCGGAAAAAAGCAAAACATCACCCCTGATAAATAAATCAGTAGTTTGCTTTTTGTAGATGCAATAACCCGACCAGCCCGGTAACTGGCAATACTCTACCTGTCCAGATTGCGACGTAGCGATCTGAATTAATAAGGGTATAAAAGGGTTAGCAATGTATGAGCACCAGGGATACAGGTATTAACCTGTGATGCTTAAAGACAGGGAGACCTGTATTTTGAGGTGCCCTTTAGTCAGAAGACTAGCGGGCATTAAAGAAATGAAAGTCAAAGCTATTGCGATGGGAAAACTTCATAATATGAGTTGTTCGCCTTATATGGGGCATTGCACGGTTATTATTTTCCATTTTCCTTTACCTTTTTCTGTATCAGTTGAAGGTAAAATTATTCTATCCAGGAAATGTCTCTAATCTATGAAGAAGATCAAAAAAATGGTCAAACTAAAAGTTGTTAATCATAAAGTATGGATGGTGCAAAACAGAATATTGCTTTGTTTTTTTGATTTTGTAATTTAATTGTTTGTGTTTTGTTAGCGCATTAATCCTGCTGAATAATAATGTTTCAGCAGGGCTAATTTTAAAATAATAATTCTTTTAAAAGTGCAAAAAATGAATAAATATTCAAAGCATAAACCGATACCCAATACCGGTTTCAGTAATGAAATGGCGGGGGCGGGCGGGATCCTGTTCCAGTTTTTGTCGCAGATGTCCCATATAAATACGCAAATAATGACTGTGTTCGACCGCGTTTGGCCCCCACACCTGGTTAAGGAGTTGGCGCTGGGTGAGCACTTTTCCCGCATTATTGAGCAACACTGCCAGCAGGCGAAACTCAATCGGGGTGAGATGCACCTCTTCCTCACCGCGATGGATCACACGAGCCGCTAAATCGACGGTAACATCAGAAAACTTCACTACCGGATCGGGTGCGGCGGTAGCTGAGTGGCGGCGTAAAGCGACGCGCAGACGCGCCTGCAATTCGCCAATGCCAAACGGTTTACTCAGGTAATCATCAGCTCCGGCATCCAGCGCGGCGATTTTGTCGCTCTCTTCACTACGTGCGGAAAGCACAATCACCGGCACTACGCTCCACTGGCGCAGGTCGCGGATAAACTCAATTCCATCGCCATCGGGCAGACCGAGATCGAGAATAATCAAATCCGGCTTGCGGGTTGCCGCTTCCAGCAAGCCGCGTTGCAGCGTTTCGGCCTCAAAGACACGCATACCGTCGCCCTCCAGCGCCGTGCGCAGAAAGCGACGAATAGCTTGTTCATCTTCAACAATCAGAACGTTTGTCACATATCCTCATGAAATTCTTCAAGTTCAGGGGCAGTTTGCTGGGGAAGTGTAACACGAAAACAGGCACCACCTTCCGGTCGGTTGAACGCGGTAATGGTGCCGCCGTGTACATCCACAATCGCCCGACAAATTGCCAGCCCAAGCCCGACGCCCGGTACTGCCGACTCCTTATTTCCGCGAGCAAACTTATCGAATATCGTCTGCTCCTGGCCTGGCGGAAGACCGGGGCCGTTATCCCAGACATCCAGTTGTAGATTTTCGCCCTCAACGTGGGCATCGATACCAATTTCGGCCTGTGCGCCCGCGTATTTCACCGCGTTCTCCAGCAGATTAATCAGCAACCGTTCAAAGAGTGGCCCGTCAACGTGGATTAAAGTCAGTGGTTCTGGCAATGACAGGTTGATGGGCGATGATAAACCCGGTTCCAGCATTTGCAGCGCACTGCCGACCACTTCTTCCAGCGTTAACCACTCTTTCTTCAAATTAAAGCCGCCGGACTGAATTCGCGCCATATCGAGTAAATTATTCACCAGGCGGGTGGTGTTCAGCACATGTTGGCGAATTTCGCTGGCCTGGCGAGCGTGCGGAGAACCTTCACTCGCCAGATCGAGCGTTAAGATTTCTGCCTGACCGAATAGCACCGTGAGCGGAGTGCGTAAATCATGCGAAAGTGCCGCCAGCAGAGCGTTGCGGATCTGTTCACGTTCGCTTGCCATCCGCGCCTGTTCTTCGCTGGCGGTCAGCGTCAGCCGCTCAAGGGCATTGGCGACTAACAGCGTAAACGTTTCCAGCAGGCGCTGCTGTTCCGGGATCATCAACTGGCGCAGATTCCCCGGTTCCACCACCACCAGCCCGTAGGTTTTCTCGCCGCTTTTTAACGGCAAAATCTGGTACGGTACGCCGGGTAACGTGTCGGTGCCCGCGCCCGCTGGCAGGCCTTTATCAAAACTCCACTGCGCGATGGCATCGTCCCACGGCGTCATTCCCTGCGGATGCGTCAACGGCTGCAATTTACCATTGTCATCAGGTAGCAACACCTGGCTGCGAGCATGAAACGTGGAGGCAATAAATTGTTCGCTGGTGGCGGCGATATCCTGCGGACTGCGGCCTACCGCCAGAGCTTTCGACATTTCATATAAGTGCCGTGTGCGTTGCTCGCGGTAACGGGCTACCCGCGCCTGATAACGCACGCCAGCAGTAAGGTTCCCGATCACCAGCCCGACGGTTAACATCACCGCGAAGGTCAGCAGATATTGCACATCAGAGACGGCGAGCGTGCCGCGTGGGGCGATAAAAAAGAGATCGAAACTCACTACATTAATGACGGTGGCGACCACCGAAGGCCAGCGCCCATAAAATAGCGCCACCACCACCACGCCAAGCAGATACAGCATCACCAGGTTGGCGGCATCAAACGCCATCAGCCACTGCATGGCAATTAGGGTGATAACGGCGCATAACGCGGCGGCAACCACGCATCCCTGAATCTGTACCCGCCACTTGTCTTTAAAAGAGCGGCTATCCGGCGCGTTATTAAGTGTGCGGGCAGGCGGTTCATCAAGCGCGACCAGCACCTGATCGAGATCGGGGGCGATGCGCGCCAGCCGATCAGCAAACGTTTCCCGACGCCACCAGCGGCGCGAGGCCGGACGACCGAGAATAATCTTGCCGAGATTATGTTCACGGGCATAACGCACTACTGCTTTTTCTTCTGCCGGATCAGAAAGCGTTGCCGTCTCTGCACCTAACTCCTGCGCCAGACGTAAGGCGCTGAGAATTGCCCGACGTTTTTTCTCCGGTAAACGGTGCAAGGCAGGGGTTTCAACATACACCGCGTGCCAGATGCTCCCCAGCCTTGACGCCAGCCGCGCCGCCGCGCGAACCAGTTTTTCGCTGCCGGTGTTATGCCCGATGCATAAAAGGATCGCGTCGCGCGTGTGCCAGACTTTCTCTTCGCCAGGATGCCCCCGCCAGGCGCGCATTTGCTCATCAACGCGATCGGCAGTGCGGCGCAGTGCCAGTTCGCGCAGGGCGATCAGATTGCCTTTGCGGAAAAAATGTTCAATGGCGCGCTCCGCCTGCCCGGCAATATAGACTTTGCCTTCTTTCAGCCGCTGGCGCAGATCGTCCGGGGGCAGGTCCACCAGCACCACGTCGTCGGCGGCATCGAAAAAAGGATCGGGCACGGTTTCCCGTACCTGAATTCCGGTGACGCCGCTGACCACATCATTCAGACTTTCCAGATGCTGAACGTTGACGGTTGTGAAAACATCAATGCCAGCTTCCAGCAGTTCTTCGATATCCTGCCAGCGTTTAGGATGACGAGAACCTGGCGCATTACTGTGCGCCAGTTCGTCCATTAAGATCAGCGCCGGACGGCGGGCGAGGGCGGCATCGAGATCAAACTCGCTGATATGCCGCCCACGGTACGCCTGGCGTTTCAGCGGCAGAACAGCCAGACCTTCCAGCATGGCGGCGGTATCTTTCCGCCCGTGGGTTTCTACCACGCCAACCACAATATCCAGCCCTTGCGCCCGCAGTCGCTGGGCTTCTGCCAGCATCGCCCAGGTCTTCCCGACGCCTGCGCAGGCACCGAAGAAAACTTTTAGCTTCCCCCGATGCGGCGCAGCAGTTTGTTCCAGCAGACGGTCGGGATCGGGACGTAAGGGTTCGTTATTCATCAAGCTTATCCAGCGCCAGATTGAGTTCGACAATATTGACGACCGGCTGGCCGATATATTTCACCAGCGGTTGTTGGCTGTATTTTGCGATCAGCTGCGTGAGCTGTTCAACGCTGAGATTACGCGCTTTCGCCACGCGTGGGATCTGCCAGGCCGCCGCTTGCGGGGTAATGTTATTGTCCAGCCCGCTTGCCGACGCCGTCACCAGTTCAACCGGAACGCTCGTGCTGGCATCAGGGTTAGCGGCCCGTAATGCAGCAACGCGTGCAGCTATCTGTTTATCCAGCTCCGGGTTACTGACCGCCAGATTGCTCCCGCCAGAAGCCTGTGGATTATAGGGCATTTCTGCCGTTGCTGATGGGCGACCATGAAAATAGCCGTTGCCGGTAAAACTCTGCCCGATTAATGCCGAGCCGCGCACCATATCTCCTTCACGAATCAACGAACCGTTGGCCTGCCAGGGAAACCACCATTGCCCCAGCGCGGTGGTCAGTAGCGGATAAACACCGCCAGTGATCAATAACAGAAAGAGAAATGTCGATAATGCCGGACGTAATCCACTCATGGTAACCCTCACACCAGACCGCAAACGGTCAGCAGTAAATCAATCACTTTGATACCGATAAACGGCACCAGCAGCCCACCCAGACCGTAAATCCATAAGTTACGGCGCAACATGGCAGAAGCGGTAAGCGGTTTATAACTCACGCCTTTTAACGCCAGAGGAATTAAAAAGACGATAATCAAGGCGTTGAAAATCACCGCACTGAGAATGGCGGAGTCGGGCGAATGCAGGCGCATGATGTTCAGTGCATTTAACTGCGGATACGTTGCCGCGAACGCCGCCGGAATAATGGCGAAGTATTTCGCTACATCGTTGGCAATGCTGAAGGTGGTGAGCGAGCCACGGGTCATCAGCATCTGTTTGCCAATGTGCACCACCTCGATCAACTTGGTCGGGTTGGAGTCGAGATCCACCATATTGCCCGCTTCTTTCGCCGCCTGAGTGCCGGAGTTCATCGCCACCGCGACATCTGCCTGCGCCAGCGCCGGAGCATCGTTGGTGCCGTCGCCTGTCATCGCCACTAAACGGCCTTCCGCCTGATACTGACGAATCAACGCCAGTTTGGCCTCTGGTGTCGCTTCGGCGAGGAAATCATCGACGCCCGCTTCCGCAGCAATCGCGGCGGCAGTCAGACGGTTATCTCCGGTAATCATCACCGTTTTAATGCCCATTTGGCGCAGTTGTGCGAAACGCTCTTTGATACCGCCTTTGACGATGTCTTTCAGCGCAATAACGCCCAGCACGCGGGAACCTTCTACTACTACCAGCGGCGTGGCACCCTGACGCGCAACGTTATCAACTTTTTGATCGACATCGGCAGGGAAGTGACCACCGTTAGCTTCAACATGGCGGCGAATGGCATCGACAGAACCTTTACGGATCATCCGGTTGTCGATGTTGATCCCACTCATCCGGCTTTGCGCAGTAAACGGCACAAAAGTAGCGTGAAGCGACTGCACATCGCGCTCGCGCAGGTTAAAACGCTGCTTGGCGAGGATCACAATACTGCGGCCTTCCGGCGTTTCGTCGGCCAGCGAAGCCAGTTGTGCGGCATCGGCCAGCGTTTTTTCCTCTACGCCCTGCGCGGGGATAAACTCCGACGCCTGACGGTTCCCGAGTGTGATGGTGCCGGTTTTATCCAGCAGCAGAACGTCAACGTCGCCCGCCGCTTCAACGGCACGTCCGCTGGTGGCGATCACATTGGCGCCCAGCATTCGGCTCATCCCGGCGACGCCGATCGCTGAAAGCAGGCCGCCGATGGTGGTTGGGATCAGACAGACCAGCAGCGCCACCAGTACCGTTACGCTGACCGCGTTACCGCCCCAGGCAGAAAATGGCCATAGCGTTGCGGTTGCCAGTAAAAAGACGATGGTCAGGGCAATCAGCAGGATGGTCAGGGCAATCTCGTTCGGCGTTTTGCGTCGCTGCGCGCCTTCCACCATCGCGATCATCCGATCCAGAAACGTCTCGCCGGGGTTAACGCTGCACTCAATTACCAGCCAGTCAGAAAGAATACGTGTACCGCCAGTGACGGAGGCAAAATCGCCGCCGGATTCACGGATCACCGGTGCTGATTCCCCGGTGATGGCGCTCTCATCGACCGACGCGCCACCTTCAATGACTTCACCATCGCAGGGGATGATATCGCCTGCCTCTACCAGCACGATGTCGCCTTTACGCAGTTGATCGGCAGGAATTTTGTCCGCCGCAGCGCCATATTTCGGCTCACGTAGCTTACGGGCAAAGGCGGTTTTTTTGACCCCTTTCAGACTGTTGGCCTGCGCTTTACTGCGGCCTTCTGCCAGCGCCTCGGCGAAATTAGCGAACAGCACAGTGATCCACAGCCAGCCACTAATTGCCGCACTAAACAGCGCATTGCCAGGCATCGCACCGCTTGCCATCGCGATGCTAATAGCGGTGGTCAGCAGACTGCCGATCCAGACGATAAACATCACCGGATTGCGCCATTGCGCCTGTGGGCTTAATTTTTTAACCGCTTCTTTCAGCGCCTGAACGACAAGTGTTGGTTCGAATAGCGCCAGTTGTTTACGACTCATATTCAGTGCTCACTCAATATCATCAAGAGAGATACTCCGCCACCGGACCAAGCGCCAGGGCAGGGATAAAGGTCAGTGCGCCAACCAGCAACACGGTGCCGATTAACAGGCCAACAAACAGCGGGCCGTGCGTTGGCAATGTGCCGGAGCTGGCGGGTTGGCTCTTTTTACTCACCAGCGAACCAGCAATCGCCATCACCGGGATAATCACCCCGAAGCGACCGACAAACATGCAGAACGCCAGTAAACAGTTCCAGAACGGTGAGTTGGCGCTTAATCCGGCAAAGGCGCTGCCGTTGTTATTAGCGGCGGACGACACGGCATACAGCACTTCGCTAAAACCATGCGGGCCAGGGTTGAGCATGGCGCTACGTCCGGCGTCGGTCATCATCGCCAGCGCCGCGCCCATCAGCACCAGCGTCGGGGTGACCAGAAT
This sequence comes from Escherichia sp. MOD1-EC5433, assembly GCF_002966005.1. Lineage (NCBI taxonomy): Bacteria > Pseudomonadati > Pseudomonadota > Gammaproteobacteria > Enterobacterales > Enterobacteriaceae > Escherichia > Escherichia sp. MOD1-EC5433. The sequence continues at coordinate 280,014 of NZ_PTRL01000002.1, forward strand.
CGCCAGCGCGGTCAGTTTCATCTCGCGCACGTCGATTTTTTTACCCAGATATTCCGGCGTGCGACCAATCATCAGTCCGGCAATAAACACCGCCAGCAGGACGAACAGCATCATGCCGTAAAGGCCAGAACCAACGCCGCCGAATACCACTTCACCAATTTGCATCAACCACATCGGCACCATGCCGCCAGGGGCGGTAAACGAATCATGCATCGCAATCACCGCACCGCAGGAAGCCGCCGTGGTCACAACCGCAAACAGGCTACTGACCAGCACGCCAAAACGGCTCTCTTTACCTTCCATATTGATGTTACTGTCTGCGCCGAGCGCCAGCAGATGCGGATTACCCTGAACTTCTGCCCACATCACCACGCCTACGCAGATGACAAAAATCACCGACATCGCCCACAACAACATGCGTCCCTGGCGGCGATCGCCCTCCACTTCGCCAAAGGCAAAGCACAGCGCCGTTGGGATCAAGAAGATCGCCAGCATTTGCACGAAGTTGGTCAGTGCGGTCGGGTTTTCAAACGGATGCGACGAGTTGGCATTAAAGAAACCACCGCCATTAGTGCCGAGCATCTTAATCGCTTCCTGAGAAGCCACCGGCCCCATCGGTAACAGTTGTTGTGCTCCTTCAACGGTCGTCACAGCCTGATAGGGCAGAAAGTTTTGCAGCGCACCTTGTTGAATAAAAAACAGTGCGATCAACAACGCCACAGGGGCTAACACCCACAACGTGATGCGTAGCAGATCGACCCAGGCATTACCGAGCGTGCTCATGCTCTGGCGGGTAAACGCGCGGATAAGGGCAAAAATCACCGCAATCCCGCTGGCGGCAGAAAGAAAGTTTTGTACCGTTAAGCCCGCCATTTGGCTGAAATAACTCAACGTGGTTTCACCGCTGTAAGATTGCCAGTTGGTATTAGTCACAAAGCTGACGGCAGTATTCAGCGCCAGATCCCACGACAGCCCCGGCAGCTGCTGCGGATTAAGCGGCAGATAGTGCTGACCGAGCAACATAAAAAAAAGTACCGCCAGCCCCAGCATATTCAGACAGAGAATGGCAGAGAGATATTGCTTCCAGTTCATCTCGCGACCAGAGACGCCAAGTGCGCGAAAGAGTACGCGCTCAACGCCCGCCGTACCGGGAAGAGGAATATCATTAATCAGCCGCGCCAGCCCGCTGCCTAAAGGGCGCGCCAGCACCATCAGTACCAGTAAAAACGTGGCGATCAGTAACAACCCTTGCGCAGCCATCAAAACGCCTCCGCATTGATCAGGGCATAAACCAGATACCCCAGTAATAAAAACACCAGCAACACGCCGGTTATCACGCCTGCACTCACAGTGCACCTCCAGTGGCCTAAAAGTGATACCGGAAGGGTAGAATTCTGGCTGCAAAGATTTCGCAAAAATCTGCGGGCGGGGTGTAAAAAAAGTATAAAAATGGCAAAGACCGCAATTTAACTAATGGTTAGTATTGATTTAACTTTTATGTAACTTAATTACAGGGTGAATGTAAATAAACCATCAATAAGCAAAAATAAGTGGTCGGATGAGTAGTAAAATTACACAAAAGGCGGTACTATTTTCATCAGATAAACAAATTCATTTTCCGGTGCTATTCACCGGGTAGATACAAAAGGGGGGAGAAAAGTATGGAACTCCACAGAGAATATCCTGCATGGCTTATCTTTTTACGCCGTACTTATGCGGTTGCAGCGGGCGTTCTGGCGCTGCCTTTCATGCTTTTCTGGAAAGACCGAGCCCGCTTTTACAGCTACCTACATCGCGTCTGGTCGAAAACCAGCGAGAAACCGGTGTGGATGGATCAGGCCGAAAAGGCGACCGGTGATTTTTATTGATTGCTAAGTTCTGAATACATTGAAAACCGCCAGCGGAAACGCTGGCGGTTTTTTTGTTTTCGCCGTCTACACTTACTCCTGTAAACCGTTCAGGAGCAGTAATGAATCAACAACTTTTTGATGAAAGCACCCTAATCCGTATCTCCGCGCTTCACGAGTTATACCGTCTTAAAGAGCGAGGCTTAACGCGCGGTATGCTCAACGATTATCACAGCCGCTATAAACTCGTATTTCTGGCGCATTCTCAGCCGGAGTACCGCAAACTTGGCCCGTTCGTGGCAGATATTCATCAGTGGCAAAATCTGGACGATTTTTACAATGAATACCGCCAGCGCGTAATCGTTTTGCTATCTCACCCCGCCAACCCGCGCGATCACACCAACGTTTTGATGCACGTTCAGGGGTATTTTCGTCCGCATCTTGATTCCACAGAACGTCAGCAACTGGCGGCGCTTATCGACAGTTATCGATGTGGCGAGCAACCGCTTCTTGCGCCGCTGATGCGTATCAAACACTATATGGCGCTTTATCCTAATGCCTGGCTTTCAGGGCAACGTTATTTCGAACTTTGGCCGCGTGTTATTAACTTGCGCCATGCAGGAGTTTTATGACCACCCATCTGGTCTGGTTTCGCCAGGATTTACGTCTGCACGATAATCTCGCGCTGGCTGCCGCCTGCCGCAATTCGTCTGCACGCGTGCTGGCGTTGTATATCGCTACACCACGCCAGTGGGCGGCGCATAGCATGTCGCCGCGTCAGGCTGAATTTATCAATGCTCAACTGAACGGGCTACAGATCGCGCTGGCAGAAAAAGGCATTCCTTTATTGTTCCGTGAAGTGGATGACTTTGCCGACAGCGTTGAAATGGTTAAACAGGTGTGCGTGGAAAACCGCGTTACCCATTTGTTTTATAACTATCAGTATGAAGTGAATGAGCGAGCGCGGGATGCTCTGGTTGAGAGAACGCTGTGTAACGTGGTGTGTGAAGGATTTGATGACAGCGTGATCCTGCCACCTGGCGCGGTGATGGCCGGCAATCACGAGATGTACAAAGTATTTACGCCATTTAAAAATGCCTGGCTGAAACGGCTGCGGGAAGGGATGCCGGAGTGCGTCGCTGCACCAACAGTCCGTAGTAGCGGAGCGATAGATCCCGCGCCATCCATTACGCTGAATTACCCTCGTCAGTCTTTCGATACTGCGCATTTCCCGGTGGAAGAAAAAGCGGCGATTGCGCAATTACGCCATTTTTGCCAGAACGGTGCCGGAGAGTATGAGCAACAGCGTGATTTTCCGGCAGTAGAAGGCACCAGCCGTTTGTCCGCAAGCCTCGCAACGGGAGGATTATCGCCTCGCCAGTGTTTGCATCGCCTGCTGGCGGAACAACCGCAGGCGCTGGACGGTGGAGCGGGTAGCGTCTGGCTTAATGAGTTGATATGGCGCGAGTTTTACCGGCACCTGATAACGTATTACCCCTCGCTGTGTAAACATCGTCCGTTTATTGCCTGGACCGACCGCGTGCAGTGGCAGCGCAATCCCACACATTTAAAGGCCTGGCAGGAAGGCAAAACCGGATACCCGATTGTCGATGCCGCCATGCGTCAGCTTAACAGCACTGGCTGGATGCATAACCGTCTGCGGATGATCACTGCCAGTTTTCTGGTGAAAGATTTGTTGATCGACTGGCGCGAAGGGGAGCGGTATTTCATGTCGCAGCTTATCGATGGTGATTTGGCAGCCAATAACGGCGGCTGGCAGTGGGCGGCTTCTACGGGTACTGATGCCGCGCCGTATTTTCGTATATTCAACCCGACAACCCAGGGCGAGAAATTTGACCGCGAGGGTGGGTTTATCCGTCAGTGGTTACCGGAGCTGCGCGATGTGCCGGGAAAATCGGTGCATGAGCCGTGGAAATGGGCACAGAAAGTGGGTGTAAAGCTGGATTATCCAGAGCCGATTGTCGATCACAAAGAAGCCAGATTACGAACGCTGGCAGCGTATGAGGCGGCGAGGAAAGGGAAATAACAGACGCGTCAGGCAATTGTGCCCAGATGCCGGATGCGAAGTGAACGCCGTATCCGGCCTACCTGATAGTGCAAATTTAATGAGCCATACAGACCTGATAAGACGCGTCAGCGTCGCATCAGGCGCTTATTAAGACTCCAGCGCCAGCGCGCGATTTCTGAACTTCAGCGTCTGGTACAGCCAAATCATCAGCACCAACCCCACACAAGCCAGTGCACCCCAGGTGATTTGATCAAACACTTCAATATACGCATTGATGGAGTAGTTGATCGCTCCGGAAGCATCAAACGAAGCTTGCGATGTCTGATCGGCAATAACGCCCGCCAGATAGTTAGCAATCGCGCCGGAAAGCAGCATATAAATGCCGGTTAATACGCCGGTCACGCCGGGGATTTCAATACGCGTAATTTGCGACATGGCTACCGGATCGATAAACAGTTCGGCAAAGCCCATCACTGCCAGCCCCAGAACCATCAGCGGCAGGGAAGAGTGTCCATACATCGCAGACCAGCGGGCGCTTAAGGTCAGAATGCAGAATCCGGCGCTCATCAGACCGAGGCCAAGAGCAAATTTTCCCCAAATGCGCACGGTACGATTACCCGCCACGCTCTCTTTCACGACCCAGGCAAGGAACACCCCGCACAGCATGACCGCGAAGGCATTAATCGACTGAAACATAGCGGTCGGAACGGTATAACCGAAAATATCGCGGTTAACGAAACGGTCGATATAAAGGCTAATCGAACTGCCGCCCTGTTGTGCGAAGGCCCAGAACAACATACTGAAGAAGGTAAGGGTAACAATCAGCCCCAGTTCTTTACGCTGTTTCTGGTTTTCTGCTTTGCGATAAATTTTTGCCAGCACCGCCAGTCCAATCACCGTGGCAACAACTAAGGCGTATACCGACCATTCTTTCCAGAACAATACAGTAATCAGCGCAGGTGTTGCGACCAGCAGAACCAGCAGCCATCCCCAGTTCGGCAGGAGAAAGTTTTTCGCACACAGCACCTCCTTATTAACGCCCCGGGTATGAGCGAAGTGACGATTGCCGCATAAGAAAATGACCAGCCCGGCGATCATCCCGACCGCAGCCAGGCCAAAGCCCATTGCCCAGCTGTATTCTTCCTGGGCGTAACCACAGGCGATTGGGGCGATAATAGAACCCACGTTACCTGCCGCATACATCAACGAGAAACCGCCATCACGACGCGGATCGGTTGGCTCATAGAGTTCGCCAAGCAGGCAACTGACGTTGGATTTAAACAGGCCATAGCCGCAGACGATAATCGCCAGCGATAAATAGAGGAATGTCGGATGGATCTCGCTGGCGCCCAACACCAGATGTCCGACCGCCATCAACAACGCTCCCAACATTACCGCCATACGGTTGCCGAGCACTTTATCGGCCAGGAAGCCGCCAAGAATTGGCGTGACATATACCAGTGAACAGTAGGCACTGAATAACGCGTAAGCGTGGGTATCGTTGTACTTCAGCTGATTGGTGAGATAGAGAATCAGCAGGGCGCGCATTCCGTAGAAGCTAAAATATTCCCAGATTTGTAGCGCGACAACGTAGTAGATAGCGCGCGGCTGTGATGCGTGTTTATTCATGATAATTCCACAGTTGGATGCGACGCCACGTAATAAAAGCGCGGTGTGCGTGTGTTTCCTTAAAGTTAAAACCTTGATACAGATCTGATTATTTATGCAATATGCTGTCTGTTTGCATAAATATACATGAACTGTAGTGTGATGAGATAAACAATTTGCGCCTTTTGGCCGCCTGTTTGTTTCTTAATATGTCAAAAGATTGGCTATCGACGAACAGGCGAGGTAACGCTATGTTAACGGTGTAGCTATCAGAATACGGAAGGCGCGAAGATGAAAAACACCGAACTGGAACAACTGATTAACGAGAAACTGAACAGCGCGGCGATAAGTGATTACGCGCCGAATGGTTTGCAGGTGGAAGGCAAAGAGACGGTGCAAAAAATTGTTACCGGTGTCACCGCCAGCCAGGCGCTGCTCGATGAAGCGGTGCGTCTGGGCGCGGATGCGGTCATTGTGCATCATGGCTACTTCTGGAAAGGCGAATCTCCGGTAATTCGCGGCATGAAGCGTAACCGTTTAAAAACCTTGCTGGCGAATGATATCAACCTGTATGGCTGGCATCTGCCGCTGGACGCGCATCCGGAGCTTGGCAATAACGCACAACTGGCGGCGTTACTGGGGATCACGGTCATGGGCGAAATTGAGCCGTTGGTGTCGTGGGGCGAACTGACCATGCCTGTGCCGGGGCTGGAACTGGCTTCCTGGATTGAAGCGCGTCTGGGACGCAAGCCGTTATGGTGTGGCGATACCGGACCTGAGGTGGTAAAACGCGTCGCCTGGTGCACGGGCGGCGGACAAAGTTTTATCGATAGCGCCGCGCGTTTTGGCGTGGATGCATTTATTACTGGTGAAGTTTCTGAACAGACCATTCATTCGGCGCGCGAGCAGGGATTGCATTTTTATGCTGCAGGTCACCATGCCACCGAACGCGGTGGTATTCGCGCGTTGAGCGAGTGGTTGAATGAAAATACCGATCTTGAAGTGACTTTTATTGATATTCCTAATCCGGCATAACGAATAATCAGAGGGATCGAAAGTGCAACGAGCGCGTTGTTATCTGATAGGTGAAACGGCGGTAGTGCTGGAACTGGAACCGCCGGTGACGCTGGCTAGCCAGAAACGGATTTGGCGTCTGGCGCAGCGTCTGGTTGATATGCCGAATGTGGTGGAAGCCATTCCTGGCATGAACAATATTACGGTGATTTTGCGTAATCCTGAGTCGCTGGCGCTGGATGCTATAGAGCGTTTGCAACGCTGGTGGGAGGAGAGTGAGGCGCTGGAACCGGATTCACGCCATATCGAAATCCCGGTGGTTTACGGTGGTGCTGGCGGGCCGGATTTAGCGGTGGTCGCGGCACATTGTGGGTTGAGTGAAAAACAGGTCGTTGAATTGCACTCCTCCGTGGAATACGTGGTCTGGTTTTTAGGTTTTCAACCGGGCTTCCCGTATCTCGGTAGTTTGCCGGAACAACTACACACGCCGCGACGCGCGGAACCGCGTTTGCTCGTTCCGGCAGGTTCTGTCGGGATCGGTGGGGCGCAGACTGGTGTTTATCCGCTGGCAACGCCGGGGGGGTGGCAATTAATAGGCCATACCTCGCTCAGTTTATTTGACCCGACGCGGGACGAACCCATCTTATTATGTCCGGGAGACAGCGTGCGCTTTGTGCCGCAGAGGGAGGGAGTATGTTGAAAATTATTCGTGCGGGGATGTATACCTCCGTGCAGGATGGTGGTCGTCACGGTTTTCGCCAGTCGGGTATCAGCCACTGCGGCGCACTGGATATGCCTGCGCTGCGTATTGCTAATCTGCTGGTGGGTAACGATGCCAACGCTCCCGCACTGGAAATCACGCTCGGTCAGTTAACGGTTGAATTTGAACGCGACGGCTGGTTTGCCCTGACTGGTGCAGGTTGCGAAGCGCGGCTGGATGATAATGCCGTCTGGACCGGCTGGCGATTGCCGATGAAAGCAGGCCAGCGTTTAACCCTTAAACGCCCGCAGCACGGGATGCGCAGTTATCTGGCGGTGGCGGGTGGTATTGATGTTCCGCCGGTAATGGGGTCATGCAGCACCGATCTCAAAGTGGGGATTGGCGGGCTGGAAGGCCGTTTACTGAAGGATGGTGACCGCCTCCCGATTGGTAAAGCGAAGCGTGATTTTATGGAAGCGCAGGGCGTTAAACAGCTGCTGTGGGGCAACCGCATTCGCGCCTTGCCGGGGCCGGAATATCATGAGTTCGATCGCGCCTCGCAGGATGCATTCTGGCGTTCGCCATGGCAGCTTAGCCCGCAAAGTAACCGCATGGGCTATCGCTTACAGGGGCAAATTTTAAAACGCACCACCGATCGCGAACTGTTATCTCACGGTTTGCTGCCGGGTGTGGTGCAGGTGCCGCATAACGGGCAGCCCATTGTGTTGATGAACGACGCACAGACCACCGGTGGTTATCCACGTATTGCCTGTATTATTGAAGCCGACATGTACCATCTGGCGCAAATCCCACTCGGACAGCCCATTCATTTTGTCCAGTGTTCGCTGGAAGAGGCACTGAAAGCGCGCCAGGATCAGCAACATTATTTCGAACAATTAGCGTGGCGGCTGCACAATGAAAATTGACCTGAACGCCGATCTGGGCGAAGGCTGCGCCAGCGACGCTGAACTGTTAACGCTGGTTTCCTCAGCCAATATTGCCTGTGGATTTCATGCAGGCGACGCGCAAACCATGCAGGCAAGCGTTCGTGAAGCAATAAAAAATGGTGTCGCAATTGGCGCTCACCCGAGCTTTCCCGACAGGGAAAACTTTGGACGTAGCGCCATGCAGCTGCCGCCGGAAACGGTTTACGCCCAGACGTTGTATCAAATTGGCGCGCTGGCAGTGATTGTCCGTGCAGAAGGTGGCGTGATGCGCCACGTCAAACCGCACGGCATGTTGTATAACCAGGCGGCGAAAGACGCACAACTGGCAGACGCTATCGCCAGAGCGGTTTACGCTTGCGATCCGGCATTGATTCTCGTTGGACTGGCGGGAAGCGAGCTGATCCGTGCAGGCAAGCGTAATGGCCTGACAACGCGCGAGGAAGTGTTTGCCGATCGCGGCTATCAGGCTGACGGCTCGCTGGTGCCGCGAAGCCAGTCAGGCGCGTTGATTGAAAACGAAGAACAGGCGCTGGCGCAAACGTTGGAGATGGTGCAACACGGCAGAGTCAAAAGTATCACCGGCGAATGGGCAACGGTCACGGCGCAAACGGTCTGTCTGCATGGCGACGGCGAGCACGCACTGGCGTTCGCCCGCCGACTACGCGCTACATTTACCCAAAAGGGGATTGTTGTCGCAGTATAATCCCGCTGAACAAAGAACGAAAAAAGGATATCACCATGCCTGAAGGCCCGGAGATCCGCCGCGCAGCGGATAACCTGGAGGCGGCGATCAAAGGCAAACCTCTAACTGATGTCTGGTTTGCCTTCCCGCAGTTAAAACCTTATCAATCACGACTTATCGGTCAACACGTTACCCATGTGGAAACGCGTGGTAAGGCGTTGTTAACTCATTTTTCCAACGACTTAACGCTCTATAGTCATAATCAGCTTTACGGCGTCTGGCGCGTGGTCGATACCGGCGAAGAGCCGCAGACCACGCGAGTATTGCGGGTAAAACTGCAAACGGCTGACAAAACCATTCTGCTTTATAGCACCTCGGATATTGAGATGTTGACGCCGGAACAACTGACCACACATCCGTTTTTACAACGCGTTGGCCCCGATGTGCTGGATCCGAATCTGACGCCGGAGGTAGTGAAAGAACGGTTATTGTCGCCGCGCTTTCGTAACCGGCAGTTTGCCGGATTACTGCTCGATCAGGTGTTTCTGGCAGGGCTTGGCAATTATTTGCGGGTGGAGATCCTCTGGCAGGTCGGATTGACCGGAAGTCATAAAGCGAAAGAGCTCAACGAGGCGCAACTGGATGCACTCGCGCACGCGCTACTGGATATTCCGCGTCTTTCTTACGCTACGCGGGGGCAGGTGGATGAGAATAAACATCATGGCGCGCTGTTTCGCTTTAAGGTTTTTCATCGTGATGGCGAACCGTGCGAACGCTGTGGCGGCATCATTGAGAAAACCACGCTGTCATCGCGCCCGTTTTACTGGTGCCCTGGCTGCCAGCATTAGGCAGAACGTTTCGGCGCATAGGTTGAAATAAACCGTGCAATGGCTGGCCCCGTCAGCAAAATACTGAACAAGCGCAGGGTTTGCATCGCCATAATGAGCGCCATATCGGCATTGCTCCCTGCGGCGATGACCGCCACCGTATCAAGTCCGCCAGGGCTGGTGGCGAGGTAGGCAGTCATAAAATCAATATGCATAAACCGGGTCAGCCCCCACGCCATACCCGCACAAATAGCCAGTAGAGCAAAAATCGACAGCAGGATTTGCGGTAGCGGGCGTAGTGCTCGCAGTAAGATTTGCTTATCGAAGCCCAGACCAATTCGCCAACCAATCGCCATATAAGCTATCGCCAGCAGCCATTCTGGTAACTCAATTGTGATGAACTCGCCAGACTGGAGTACCGCGCCCGCCAGCATCGGGATGAGCATCGTGCCGGAAGGAAGACGTAGCAGGCATCCCGCCGTACCGGCAACGACCGCGAGCAAAATCGTAAGCAGGATATTAATGCTGACTGGCGGGAACCAGACGATCTGTTGATTAACCGCTTCAGCGTTATCGCCCAGCATCATCCGCGTAACCAGAACTGCCGCACCTGCGACAAACAGTACTCGCAAATATTGCATAAACGCCACCAGACGGATATCTGCGCCGTAATCCTGCGCCATAGCGACCATTGCCGCTGCGCCGCCTGGAGAAGAACCCCAGGCGCCGGTATTACCCGGTAGCGAGCTATAGCGCACCAATAACCAGCCCACGATGGCGCTGGAAAGCAGCGTCACCAGTAAAATGGCTAACACAATTGGCCAGTTAACGGCCAGAGTAGTGAGGATCGAGCCAGTGAGGTTTTGCGCAATCATGCAGCCAAGAATGGCCTGCGCAGCAAGAAAAGCGGAGCGAGGGAGTTGCAGAGTCATTCCGCGCATACTGAAGATGATCCCGGCGATCATCGGCCCAAGTAATAGTGCCGCCGGGAGATGTACCGCGAGGAAACCAATAGAAAGGAGAAGTGATAACACACATAACATTCCCCACTGCAAGACTGGCATCCTTCGCTCCCTCATTATTTTCTCTTTGGTGTATCGATACAGCATAAAGAAAGCCGGGCCTGGAAAAAATAACGGTAATCAAGGAAAAGGGGAAAATAAGCAATTATCTGAAAGAGATGCCCTTTCTGGCTGCAAAGGGCATCATGGTAACTCAGTTATAGTTAATCTTAAAAAGCACTACTGTATCGAAGGGACCAGCCTCGATGGGGGTGCCTGGTATGGATGACAATTCGGCGGTAAAGTTTTTTTCATAAACTAACATGTCGCTGGTGAAATCGGCATATTCGCTGTATTTGTTGAAAGTATAGGGCGAGGCGTTTTCATCCAGTAAACGTAGTTTAAGGCCATTACCAATCAACAATGCTTTATCTTCTTCAACCAACGTTTCTTCGGTATAAAACGAGGAACTGACTTTAAATCCGTCGGTGCACTGGTCATTTTGTGATTTCGTCGTCTTAATACTAAAACTTTTCGACATCGTGTGACGGCGAATATCCAGTACGTTAAATTTACCAAAATCAATCACCTGTGTTTCAGGCGAAATAGAAAAGTTAACGCTGCAATCCAGTACACGGATGTTTTCCAGACCGGTAATATGATATTTCAGGTTTTGGGCGGAAGGATCTTCATTAACACTGCCAGCGCCATCAAATTGCACCACAATATAGTCGCTCAGCGTACTTTGATAATCATGCGGCGGCATTTCACGAACTTTAACATAGAGCCGCATACGCGCGAGAAATGTACGCGACATATGAATATTGCTGGGATCGCCGGAACAAATCTTATTTTGCCACCCCATGGCAATGATTTGCTCTGGTGTGTAGATATCAATTTTCTTGCTGTCGATACACTGGTTGGTGTCGATTCGACTTTTCCCGAGACTGGCATCGTAATCAACGCCGTTATATGTTACGCCAAGTTGATAATAGCGATCCTGCATTCCGGGGTAGGGGTTTACCCAGGCATAAACATGCTCGCTTTCAAAGTTGCCGTTAGTATTGTTATCACAATAGACGGGAATTTTAATATCGTCAGATTCCCAGATTTTATCGCCAGGTTTAGCATTGCCCGGCACAGCAAAGGGTTGAATAGCTTCTGATTTTTCTACAGATCCGCCAGATGTGCCAAAATAGCAGTTCAGCGCCAGCGCAGACTTCAACGGCAGAAATAACAGACAGATGATGAGCAACAATCCCTTGCCAGTACTCATTTCTTCGCCTCCACCGCCTGTAAACGACATTGTCCGTTACAGTTCAGAGTATTCATCCGTAATGCGCCGTAATCATCCATGTAACCCAGGTAAAAATGATTACCGTTATAGCTTCCAGTATTCGTTGTGACGGTGCTAAAAGGGGCAATCATCAGCGATTTAAAACCGGGGAGCACACCTTTATCATTTTGCCCAAGATAGGCAATCGTCAGGTAATAGGCGGTAGGGTTTTTCAGGGTAAGTTGGTTGCCCTGCTGGCTAACCTGTAACTGTAGCTCTACGTGTTCACCTGTTTTCTTGCGCAATGCCGCAGGTCGCCAGAACAACTTGATACGGCTTTGGATCGCGACCTGAAGTATCGCATGGTCGCTGCTTTTATCCGGTGCTGGCGGAATTTCGCGCATGTTATAGTAGAACAGCGTTTCACGATCGCCGGGTAACTGTGTGGTTGACGCTTGCTTTACAATCCGCACCTGCGATGTTGCTTTTGGTTCCAGGCGCTGTATTGGTGGCAGAGCGACCAGAAGATCGTCGCTTTTCTCCCCTTTATCATTTTCTATCCAGGAATAAGCAAGGTAAGGCAGTTTGTCACTCTGGTTTTCTATGCGCAGGCTGGTGGCTTTGTCGTTGGCGTTAAACACAACTCGTGTGCGATCGGGTTGCACGGCAGCGTGGCTACCCAGGCTGACGGCTAACAGAATCAGGGGCAATCCTTTAATAAATGTCATTCTCTTTTCCTTAATTAATGACAAGGTAAAATCAGGCGTTTGGTCGTATCTTCCAGACGTTCTGGCAGATGAATAATGCAACTTTGTTTGTCACCCCAGAGCACTGTAAATTGCTGGTTTTCAGCTACTCCACCAAGCCAGGCATGGCCTTCCTCGCTAACCATACCTACACTGATTCCGCTGCCATTCTGCTGAATATCGGCACCGAGAGGGGGATAGTGACCGCTGACGTCGCGAATAATAATGTTAACGTCTTTACCAGAACGGGAAGCCAGCGATTTGTAACCAATAGCGCCTTCAATCCACGTTTCTTTGATGACGTTTTCAGCAACAGTCACGCCGTCAGGTAAATCATTCATGTTGACTGCCACGGTGGAAGGTTGGTAACTGGAAATTAGCGGCACTACCGCAATACCAAAATGGTTGGTGTAGTCGAGGTTACCCTGAACCGGAATATTTGCCACGCCGTCGGTGCTGACCATCAGCCGTGGCTCGTTGGTTGAACTGCGGCGATGGAAGGCTGCGCCATATTGAGTGGCGGTAAAGGAACCACTCCAGCTACTGCTGACGGAGCTGTAATCATTGGCGGCATAAGTGCCAGACAAATCCCATTCACCGGCTGAACTCAGGTGTTGATAGTTGCCGCTCACCTGTGCGCCATTATCAGGGCGATCGGATTGTGCTCCGGCAGACATGCCCCAGCTATTACGTTCATCCAGCGTATCGTTCCACGACATGCGGTGTGTAGTGCTGTTACTACTGTTTTGCATGTCATAGCCGACTCGACCACCGTTACCGACAGGTAATGAAATCGACAGGTAAATCTGGTTGTCGCGATCTTTGTCTTCGTAGTGGGTTGTGTTGAATGACGTCGAAATTGATATATCTTTCCACTCACCGATATCAATATTAAAACCTGCCGTTATGTTGGCAGTCGTGGAGGTATTTGCGTTCCACCAGGTCTGATGTAACAGGTTGGCGTACAGGTTGAGGTTCAGAGGGGTTATCGGTTGGCCTACTGATAAGCTGATCGTCTGTTTTTCGTCTTGTGCATCGTTGTCGTTGTATTTGTGATCCAGATAGTTGGCGTAGCTGTGAAAATGACGATCGGAGAAGCGATAAGCAGCGAGTGAAATCGTACTATTTATGGCGTCCACTTGTTTGCTGTAATTGAAACGGTAGCTTAAGCCTCGCTCGTCCTGCTGGGTATCAAATTGGCTACTGGCCCAGGTGACATCAAATAACAATGCTCCCAGCCAGAGCATATTTTGCCCGATGCCTATTGCGCCAGAATGATAGTCATTTCCGGAGAGTAGCAAACCGCCATATAACGAGGTATTCGAGAGCATCCCCCAGGACATTTCATTGCTAAAAAAGGTTTCATTTTCAGTTTGATGAGACATTGAGGTTCGCGGCTGACCAACAGCAAGTTTATAGCGAACCTGACCCTGGCGCGTCAGGAAGGGCGTCGAGGCGGCCGAAACCTGAAAGTTGTTCACACGTCCATCGTCTTCCGTCACTTTGACATCCAGCGTACCCTGGACAGACTGATTGATGTCATCAATGATAAACGGGCCTGGCGAGACTTTTTTCTGGTAAATAACTCGCCCCGAATGACTTACGGTGACGGTGGCGTTGGTTTGCGCAATACCGCTGATTTGTGGGGCGTAACCGCGCAATTCCCAGGGCAACATCCGGTCATCGCTGGTCAGTGCCGCACCGGTATAAGAAAAACCGTCGAAAATATTGGAACTGAAATCAGTTTCGCCCAGGGTTAATTTCGAACCTAATTGTGGTAGTGGGCGAAAAAGATAAGTACGTGATATTCCGCCGCTCTGGTCATGGGCATTGTCGCTTTCGGAACGGCTCAACTGGTAATCGCTGCGTAAGCGCCATGCCCCCATGTTAATACCGGTAGTACCATAAGCGTTCAGGTTGGTGTTGCTGCTACTGCCTTGTGGACGGTAGTTGCTGGCAAACAGGTTGTAATCCATCAGAAAGCCGGCTACACCTTCTTTCCATGTTGATGGCGGCATCCAGTTTTCTGAGTGCCATGCCAGCCACGCTTGCGGAATGGTGATATTGAGTTGCTGATTGGTTTGATCGAAATTGAAGCGTATTTCTGGATGCGAGCTAAAATCAACACACTGATTTCTCTGTATTAATGATTGACGGAAGTCTGGTTTTAAACCGAATTTATCCACCAGTGATTCATCAATGCACGGAATGGTTTTATCACCGCTTTTTTGCCAGCTAATTTTTTGCCCGTTACTGATTTGGTTATTATTAACGGCAATGCTAACAAAATATTCACCGGGGGCAATCACCCCTTTGTCTTTTAATAATGAAATATCAATGCTATCACGCATCGATTTGTCGAGGACGCTCAGGTTAAATTCGACCGCCAGCGCGGACGGCATTACCATCGTCAGGCAGGAAATAAAAGAGAGTCGATAAATATTCACGGTGTCCATACCTGATAAATATTTGCAGAAAGGCGGCTACGTCGCCGCCATAATTATGCTTATTTATAATCCAGAACGTAGGTCGCGTTAGCGGTTACGGCACCAGCCGTGACATTGACTGCATTATCAATTTGTTCCATCCAGGCAAAGAAGTTCAGCGTTTGTTCTGTTGAGCTTGAATCCAGGTCGAGGTCTGGCGCAGCTGTACCCAATACGATGTTTGTGTCATTTTTGTCCATCAGTCTTACGCCGACACCTGTTGCTTCGCCAGCACTGGTATTACTCAACAGAGGTGTTGCCCCGGTCGTTTTAGCCGAACCGTCGAAGGTTACGGCAACTTTGGATATCGGCGAACCGCTACCATTATCAGAACTTGGCAGGTCACAGTTTATTAAGCGAATGTCGACGGCCACTTTATTGCTGTGATGATCCCGGTTTATGTGGGTCGTCGTGACTTGTCCAAGGTCAATATTTTTATCAACATCATCTGGATGAATGTCACAAGGAGCTTCAATAATTTCACCTTTAAAGTGAATCTCACCAGAGCCTTCGTCTGCAGCATAAACAGGAGCAGTGAACAACAGAGATACGGCCAATGCGGCCAATGTTTTTTGTCCTTTAAACATAACAGAATCCTTTAAGGAAATAGAAAAATAGTATAGCTCTGCCAGATTATCTGATTTTGCGTGTGGAGTGTTTTTAGTTTTACTTAAAAATAGATTTAGTATTACTAAATACGAAAGTAATTAATTTGTGATGTGAATTGATTTGGCTATTAAAAATAGAAGTGAGAAATGGATATGCATAATATTCAGAAGGTTATAAACAGGACGGAGAGGACAATTATTCCTAAAAAGATATTATATTGATTGCTATATAAGCTGCTTGTTTTTTGTTCCTTGCCCGCTTTTTAATTTTATTTTTACAATTTTTCGTGTTTTATCCAACAAAAAATAACCCGCCATATAAAAAGGGCGGGTTAGATGAATTTACTGCTCAGTCATCAACGATTAACGTTTAATATCGCTTTTAAAGTCACGTTTTTCATAGCCAGTATACAGCTGACGCGGACGGGCAATTTTCATGCCGTCACTGTGCATTTCGCTCCAGTGGGCGATCCAGCCAACCGTACGTGCCATAGCGAAGATCACGGTGAACATGGAAGACGGAATACCCATCGCTTTCAGGATAATACCGGAGTAGAAATCGACGTTCGGGTACAGTTTTTTCTCGATAAAGTACGGGTCGTTCAGCGCGATGTTTTCCAGCTCCATTGCCACTTCCAGCAGGTCATCTTTGGTGCCCAGCTCTTTCAGGACTTCATGGCAGGTTTCACGCATTACGGTGGCGCGCGGGTCGTAATTTTTGTACACGCGGTGACCGAAGCCCATCAGGCGGAAAGAATCATTTTTGTCTTTCGCACGACGAACAAATTCCGGAATGTGCTTAACGGAGCTGATTTCTTCCAGCATTTTCAGCGCAGCTTCGTTAGCACCACCGTGAGCTGGCCCCCACAGCGAAGCAATACCTGCTGCGATACAAGCAAACGGGTTTGCACCCGAAGAGCCAGCAGTACGCACGGTAGAGGTAGAAGCATTCTGCTCGTGGTCAGCGTGCAGGATCAGAATACGATCCATTGCACGTTCCAGAATTGGATTGACTTCATACGGTTCGCACGGCGTGGAGAACATCATGTGCAGGAAGTTGCCAGCGTAAGAAAGGTCATTGCGCGGGTAAACAAATGGCTGACCGATGGAGTATTTGTAACACATTGCAGCCATGGTCGGCATTTTCGACAGCAGACGGAACGCGGCGATTTCACGATGACGTGGGTTATTGACGTCAAGTGAGTCGTGATAAAACGCTGCCAGCGCGCCGGTAATACCGCACATGACCGCCATCGGATGAGAGTCGCGACGGAAGGCGTGGAACAGACGGGTAATCTGTTCGTGGATCATCGTATGACGGGTAACGGTAGTTTTAAACTCGTCATACTGTTCCTGGGTCGGTTTTTCACCATTCAGCAGAATGTAACAGACTTCCAGGTAGTTAGAATCGGTCGCCAGCTGATCGATCGGGAAACCTCGATGCAGCAAAATACCTTCATCACCATCAATAAAAGTAATTTTAGATTCGCAGGATGCGGTTGAAGTGAAGCCTGGGTCAAAGGTGAAGACACCTTTTGAACCGAGAGTACGGATATCAATAACATCTTGACCCAGCGTGCCTTTCAGCACATCCAGTTCAACAGCTGTATCCCCGTTGAGGGTGAGTTTTGCTTTTGTATCAGCCATTTAAGGTCTCCTTAGCGCCTTATTGCGTAAGACTGCCGGAACTTAAATTTGCCTTCGCACATCAACCTGGCTTTACCCGTTTGTTATTTGGCTCGCCGCTCTGTGAAAGAGGGGAAAACCTGGGTACAGAGCTCTGGGCGCTTGCAGGTAAAGGATTCATTGATGACGAATAAACGGCGAATCAAGCACTTAGCAATCCGAATTATTAAACCTGTCTATCACTAATAACTGTCCTAGATGGATTGGTCAATACTTCCACACTGTTACATAAGTTAATCTTAGGTGAAATAGTGACCCCATAACTTTTACGCATTATATGCTTTTCCTGATGATGTTTGTAACAACTTTGTTGAATGATTGTCAAATGAGATGGTTAAAAATTAAATAAATGTTGTTATCGTGACTCAGATCACTGTTCTGGATAAAACCCGACAAAGCATATGTAGGTTAATTGTAATGATTTTGTGAACAGCCTATACTGCCGCCAGGTCTCCGGAACACCCTGCAATCCCGAGCCACCCAGCGTTGTAACGTGTCGTTTTCGCATCTGGAAGCAGTGTTTTGCATGACGCGCAGTTATAGAAAGGACGCTGTCTGACCCGCAAGCAGACCGGAGGAAGGAAATCCCGACGTCTCCAGGTAACAGAAAGTTATCCTCTGTACCCGTAGTCCCCAGGGAATAATAAGAACAGCATGTGGGCGTTATTCATGATAAGAAATGTGAAAAAACAAAGACCTGTTAATCTGGACCTACAGACCATCCGGTTCCCCGTCACGGCGATAGCGTCCATTCTCCATCGCGTTTCCGGTGTGATCACCTTTGTTGCAGTGGGCATCCTGCTGTGGCTTCTGGGTACCAGCCTCTCTTCCCCTGAAGGTTTCGAGCAAGCTTCCGCCATTATGGGCAGCTTCTTCGTCAAATTTATCATGTGGGGCATCCTTACCGCTCTGGCGTATCACGTCGTCGTAGGTATTCGCCACATGATGATGGATTTTGGCTATCTGGAAGAAACATTCGAAGCGGGTAAACGCTCCGCCAAAATCTCCTTTGTCATTACTGTCGTGCTTTCAATTCTTGCAGGAGTCCTCGTATGGTAAGCAACGCCTCCGCATTAGGACGCAATGGCGTACATGATTTCATCCTCGTTCGCGCTACTGCTATCGTCCTGACGCTCTACATCATTTATATGGTCGGTTTTTTCGCTACCAGTGGCGAACTGACATATGAAGTCTGGATCGGTTTCTTTGCCTCTGCGTTCACTAAAGTGTTCACCCTGCTGGCGCTGTTTTCCATCTTGATCCATGCCTGGATCGGCATGTGGCAGGTGTTGACCGACTACGTTAAACCGCTGGCTTTGCGCCTGATGCTGCAACTGGTGATTGTCGTTGCACTGGTGGTTTACGTGATTTATGGATTCGTTGTGGTGTGGGGTGTGTAATGAAATTGCCAGTCAGAGAATTTGATGCAGTTGTGATTGGTGCTGGTGGCGCAGGTATGCGCGCGGCGCTGCAAATTTCCCAGAGCGGCCAGACCTGTGCGCTGCTCTCTAAAGTCTTCCCGACCCGTTCCCATACCGTTTCTGCGCAGGGCGGTATTACCGTTGCGCTGGGTAATACCCATGAAGATAACTGGGAATGGCATATGTATGACACTGTTAAAGGGTCGGACTATATCGGTGACCAGGACGCGATTGAATATATGTGTAAAACCGGGCCGGAAGCGATTCTGGAACTGGAACACATGGGTCTGCCGTTTTCGCGTCTTGATGATGGTCGTATCTATCAACGTCCGTTTGGCGGCCAGTCGAAAAACTTCGGCGGTGAGCAGGCGGCACGTACAGCGGCAGCGGCTGACCGTACCGGTCACGCACTGTTGCACACGCTTTATCAGCAGAACCTGAAAAACCACACCACTATTTTCTCCGAATGGTATGCGCTGGATCTGGTGAAAAACCAGGATGGCGCGGTGGTGGGTTGTACCGCACTGTGCATCGAAACCGGTGAAGTGGTTTACTTCAAAGCCCGCGCGACCGTGCTGGCGACCGGCGGGGCAGGGCGTATTTATCAGTCTACCACCAATGCCCACATTAACACCGGCGACGGCGTCGGCATGGCTATCCGTGCAGGCGTACCGGTGCAGGATATGGAAATGTGGCAGTTCCACCCGACGGGGATTGCCGGTGCGGGCGTACTGGTAACCGAGGGCTGCCGTGGTGAAGGCGGCTATCTGCTGAACAAACATGGCGAACGCTTTATGGAGCGTTATGCGCCGAACGCTAAAGACCTGGCGGGTCGTGATGTGGTGGCGCGCTCCATCATGATCGAAATCCGTGAAGGTCGCGGCTGCGATGGTCCGTGGGGACCACACGCAAAACTGAAACTCGACCACCTGGGTAAAGAAGTTCTCGAATCCCGCTTGCCGGGTATCCTGGAACTCTCCCGTACCTTCGCTCACGTTGATCCGGTTAAAGAACCGATTCCGGTTATCCCAACCTGTCACTATATGATGGGCGGTATACCGACCAAAGTGACCGGTCAGGCGCTGACGGTGAACGAGAAGGGCGAAGATGTGGTGATCCCTGGCCTGTTTGCGGTGGGTGAAATTGCTTGCGTATCGGTACACGGTGCTAACCGTCTGGGCGGCAACTCGCTGCTGGATCTGGTGGTATTTGGTCGCGCGGCAGGTCTGCATCTACAAGAGTCTATCGCCGAGCAGGGCGCACTGCGCGATGCCAGCGAGTCTGATGTTGAAGTTTCTCTGGAGCGCCTGAACCGCTGGAATAATAACCGTAACGGTGAAGATCCGGTGGCGATTCGTAAAGCACTGCAAGAATGTATGCAGCATAACTTCTCGGTATTCCGTGAAGGTGATGCGATGGCGAAAGGGCTTGAGCAGTTGAAAGTGATCCGCGAGCGTCTGAAAAATGCCCGTCTGGATGACACTTCCAGCGAGTTCAACACCCAGCGCGTTGAATGCCTGGAACTGGATAACCTGATGGAAACGGCGTATGCAACGGCTGTTTCTGCCAACTTCCGTACTGAAAGCCGTGGCGCGCATAGCCGCTTCGACTTCCCGGATCGTGATGATGAAAACTGGCTGTGCCACTCCCTGTATCTGCCAGAGTCGGAATCCATGACGCGACGTAGCGTCAACATGGAACCGAAACTGCGCCCGGCATTCCCGCCGAAGATTCGTACTTACTAATGCGGAGACAGGAAAATGAGACTCGAGTTTTCAATTTATCGCTATAACCCGGATGTTGATGATGCTCCGCGTATGCAGGATTACACCCTGGAAGCGGAAGAAGGTCGCGACATGATGCTGCTGGATGCGCTTATTCAGCTGAAAGAGAAAGATCCCAGCCTGTCGTTCCGCCGCTCCTGCCGTGAAGGTGTGTGTGGTTCCGACGGTCTGAACATGAACGGCAAGAATGGTCTGGCCTGTATTACCCCGATTTCGGCACTCAACCAGCCGGGCAAGAAGATTGTAATTCGTCCGTTGCCAGGTTTACCGGTTGTCCGCGATTTGGTGGTAGACATGGGACAATTCTATGCGCAATATGAGAAAATTAAGCCTTACTTGTTGAATAATGGACAAAATCTACCAGCTCGTGAGCATTTACAAATGCCAGAGCAACGTGAAAAACTCGACGGGCTGTATGAATGTATTCTCTGCGCATGTTGTTCAACCTCTTGTCCGTCTTTCTGGTGGAATCCCGATAAGTTTATCGGTCCTGCAGGCTTGTTAGCGGCGTATCGTTTCCTGATTGATAGCCGTGATACCGAGACTGACAGTCGCCTTGACGGTTTGAGTGATGCATTCAGTGTATTCCGCTGTCACAGCATCATGAACTGCGTCAGTGTATGTCCGAAAGGGCTGAATCCGACGCGTGCCATCGGCCATATCAAGTCGATGTTGTTGCAACGTAATGCATAAATACCAGGCCTGATAAGACGCGCAAGCGTCGCATCAGGCAACCAGTGCCGGATGTGGCGTAAACGCCTTATCCGGCCTGGAAAAGAAATGCAGGAAATCTTTAAAAACTGCCCCTGACACTAAGACAGTTTTTAAAGGTTCCTTAGCGGACGCAGAAAACACGACAAGTCCGCAACAAGTGAACCCCGGCACGCACATCACTGTGCGTGGTAGTATCCACGGCGAAGTAAGCATAAAAAAGATGCTTAAGGGATCACGATGCAGAACAGCGCTTTGAAAGCCTGGTTGGACTCTTCTTACCTCTCTGGCGCAAACCAGAGCTGGATAGAACAGCTCTATGAAGACTTCTTAACCGATCCTGACTCGGTTGACGCTAACTGGCGTTCGACGTTCCAGCAGTTACCTGGTACGGGAGTCAAACCGGATCAATTCCACTCTCAAACGCGTGAATATTTCCGCCGCCTGGCGAAAGACGCTTCACGTTACTCTTCAACGATCTCCGACCCTGACACCAATGTGAAGCAGGTTAAAGTCCTGCAGCTCATTAACGCATACCGCTTCCGTGGTCACCAGCATGCGAATCTCGATCCGCTGGGACTGTGGCAGCAAGATAAAGTGGCCGATCTGGATCCGTCTTTCCACGATCTGACCGAAGCAGACTTTCAGGAGACCTTCAACGTCGGTTCATTTGCCAGCGGCAAAGAGACCATGAAACTCGGCGAGCTGCTGGAAGCTCTCAAGCAAACCTACTGCGGCCCGATTGGCGCCGAGTATATGCACATAACCAGCACCGAAGAAAAACGCTGGATCCAACAGCGTATCGAGTCTGGTCGCGCGACGTTCAATAGCGAAGAGAAAAAACGCTTCTTAAGCGAACTGACCGCCGCTGAAGGCCTTGAACGTTACCTTGGCGCAAAATTCCCTGGCGCAAAACGCTTCTCGCTGGAAGGCGGTGACGCGTTAATCCCGATGCTTAAAGAGATGATCCGCCACGCGGGCAACAGCGGCACCCGTGAAGTGGTTCTCGGGATGGCGCACCGTGGTCGTCTGAACGTGCTGGTGAACGTGCTGGGTAAAAAACCGCAAGACTTGTTCGACGAGTTTGCCGGTAAACATAAAGAACACCTCGGCACGGGCGACGTGAAATACCACATGGGCTTCTCGTCTGACTTCCAGACCGATGGCGGCCTGGTGCACCTGGCGCTGGCGTTTAACCCGTCTCACCTTGAGATTGTAAGCCCGGTAGTTATCGGTTCTGTTCGTGCCCGTCTGGACAGACTTGATGAGCCGAGCAGCAACAAAGTGCTGCCAATCACCATCCACGGTGACGCCGCAGTGACCGGGCAGGGCGTGGTTCAGGAAACCCTGAACATGTCGAAAGCGCGTGGTTATGAAGTTGGTGGTACGGTACGTATCGTTATCAACAACCAGGTTGGCTTCACCACCTCTAACCCGCTGGATGCCCGTTCGACGCCGTACTGTACTGATATCGGCAAGATGGTTCAGGCACCGATTTTCCACGTTAACGCGGACGATCCGGAAGCCGTTGCCTTTGTGACCCGTCTGGCGCTCGATTTCCGTAACACCTTTAAACGTGATGTCTTCATCGACCTGGTATGCTACCGCCGTCACGGCCACAACGAAGCCGACGAGCCGAGCGCAACTCAGCCGCTGATGTATCAGAAAATCAAAAAACATCCAACGCCGCGCAAAATCTACGCTGACAAGCTGGAGCAGGAAAAAGTGGCGACGCTGGAAGATGCCACCGAAATGGTTAACCTGTACCGCGATGCGCTGGATGCTGGCGATTGCGTAGTGGCAGAGTGGCGTCCGATGAACATGCACTCCTTCACCTGGTCGCCGTACCTCAACCACGAATGGGACGAAGAGTACCCGAACAAAGTTGAGATGAAGCGCCTGCAGGAGCTGGCTAAACGCATCAGCACGGTGCCAGAAGCCATTGAAATGCAGTCTCGCGTTGCCAAGATTTATGGCGATCGCCAGGCGATGGCTGCCGGTGAGAAACTGTTCGACTGGGGCGGCGCGGAAAACCTCGCTTACGCCACGCTGGTTGATGAAGGCATTCCGGTTCGCCTGTCGGGTGAAGACTCCGGTCGCGGTACGTTCTTCCACCGTCACGCGGTGATCCATAACCAGTCTAACGGTTCCACTTACACGCCGCTGCAACATATCCATAACGGCCAGGGCGCGTTCCGCGTCTGGGACTCCGTACTATCTGAAGAAGCTGTGCTGGCGTTTGAATACGGTTATGCCACCGCAGAACCACGCACCCTGACCATCTGGGAAGCACAGTTCGGTGACTTCGCCAACGGTGCACAGGTGGTTATCGACCAGTTCATCTCCTCTGGCGAACAGAAATGGGGCCGGATGTGTGGCCTGGTGATGCTGCTGCCGCATGGTTATGAAGGGCAGGGACCGGAGCACTCCTCCGCGCGTCTGGAACGTTATCTGCAACTTTGCGCTGAGCAAAACATGCAGGTTTGCGTACCGTCTACCCCGGCACAGGTTTACCACATGCTGCGTCGTCAGGCGCTGCGCGGGATGCGTCGTCCGCTGGTCGTGATGTCGCCGAAATCCCTGCTGCGTCATCCGCTGGCGGTTTCCAGCCTCGAAGAACTGGCGAACGGCACCTTCCTGCCTGCCATCGGTGAAATCGACGAGCTTGATCCGAAGGGCGTGAAGCGTGTCGTGATGTGTTCTGGTAAGGTTTATTACGACCTGCTGGAACAACGCCGTAAGAACAATCAACGCGATGTCGCCATTGTGCGTATCGAGCAACTCTACCCGTTCCCGCATAAAGCGATGCAGGAAGTGTTGCAGCAGTTTGCTCACGTCAAGGATTTTGTCTGGTGCCAGGAAGAGCCGCTCAACCAGGGCGCATGGTACTGCAGCCAGCATCATTTCCGTGAAGTGATTCCGTTTGGGGCTTCTCTGCGTTATGCAGGCCGCCCGGCCTCCGCCTCTCCGGCGGTAGGGTATATGTCCGTTCACCAGAAACAGCAACAAGATCTGGTTAATGACGCGCTGAACGTCGAATAAATAAAGGATACACAATGAGTAGCGTAGATATTCTGGTCCCTGACCTGCCTGAATCCGTAGCCGATGCCACCGTCGCAACCTGGCATAAAAAACCCGGCGACGCAGTCGTACGTGATGAAGTGCTGGTAGAAATCGAAACTGACAAAGTGGTACTGGAAGTACCGGCATCAGCAGACGGCATTCTGGATGCGGTTCTGGAAGATGAAGGTACAACTGTAACGTCTCGTCAGATCCTCGGTCGCCTGCGTGAAGGCAACAGCGCCGGTAAAGAAACCAGCGCCAAATCTGAAGAGAAAGCGTCCACTCCGGCACAACGCCAGCAGGCGTCTCTGGAAGAGCAAAACAACGACGCGTTAAGCCCGGCGATCCGTCGCCTGCTGGCTGAACACAACCTCGAAGCTAGCGCGATTAAAGGCACTGGTGTCGGTGGTCGTCTGACCCGTGAAGATGTGGAAAAACATCTGGCGAAAGCCACGGCGAAAGAGTCTGCACCGGCTGCTGCTGCTCCAGCGGCACAACCAGCACTGGCTGCACGTAGCGAAAAACGTGTCCCGATGACTCGCCTGCGTAAGCGTGTGGCAGAGCGTCTGCTGGAAGCGAAAAACTCCACCGCCATGTTGACCACGTTCAACGAAGTCAACATGAAGCCGATTATGGATCTGCGTAAGCAGTACGGTGAAGCATTTGAAAAACGTCACGGCATCCGTCTGGGCTTTATGTCCTTCTACGTGAAAGCGGTGGTTGAAGCCCTGAAACGTTACCCGGAAGTGAATGCTTCTATCGATGGCGATGATGTGGTTTACCACAACTATTTCGACGTCAGCATGGCGGTTTCTACGCCGCGCGGTCTGGTGACGCCGGTTCTGCGTGATGTCGATACTCTCGGCATGGCAGATATCGAGAAGAAAATCAAAGAGCTGGCTGTTAAAGGCCGTGACGGTAAGCTGACGGTTGAAGATCTGACCGGTGGTAACTTCACCATCACCAACGGTGGTGTGTTCGGTTCCCTGATGTCTACACCTATCATCAACCCGCCGCAGAGCGCAATTCTGGGTATGCACGCTATCAAAGATCGTCCGATGGCGGTGAATGGTCAGGTTGAGATCCTGCCGATGATGTACCTGGCGCTGTCCTACGATCACCGTCTGATCGATGGTCGCGAATCCGTGGGCTTCCTGGTAACGATCAAAGAGTTGCTGGAAGATCCGACGCGTCTGCTGCTGGACGTGTAGTAGTTTAAGCCTCACCTGCACTGTAGACCGGATAAGGCTTTATCGCCTTCTCCGGCAATTGAAGCCTGATGCGACGCTGGCGCGTCTTATCAGGCCTACGGGTGACCGACAATGCCCGGAAACGATACGTCATATTCGGTCTACGGTTTAAAAGATAACGATTACTAAAGGATGGACAGAACACATGAACTTACATGAATATCAGGCAAAACAACTTTTTGCCCGCTATGGCTTACCGGCGCCAGTGGGTTATGCCTGTACTACTCCGCGCGAAGCAGAAGAAGCCGCTTCAAAAATCGGTGCGGGTCCGTGGGTAGTGAAATGTCAGGTTCACGCTGGTGGCCGTGGTAAAGCGGGCGGTGTGAAAGTTGTAAACAGCAAAGAAGACATCCGTGCTTTTGCAGAGAACTGGCTGGGCAAGCGTCTGGTAACGTATCAAACAGATGCCAATGGCCAACCGGTTAACCAGATTCTGGTTGAAGCGGCGACCGATATCGCTAAAGAGCTGTATCTCGGCGCCGTTGTTGACCGTAGTTCCCGCCGTGTGGTCTTTATGGCCTCCACCGAAGGCGGCGTGGAAATCGAAAAAGTGGCGGAAGAAACCCCGCACCTGATCCACAAAGTTGCGCTTGATCCGCTGACTGGCCCGATGCCGTATCAGGGACGTGAGCTGGCGTTCAAACTGGGTCTGGAAGGTAAACTGGTTCAGCAGTTCACCAAAATCTTCATGGGCCTGGCGACCATTTTCCTGGAGCGCGACCTGGCGCTGATCGAAATCAACCCGCTGGTTATTACTAAACAGGGCGATCTTGTCTGCCTCGATGGCAAACTGGGCGCTGACGGCAACGCACTGTTCCGCCAGCCTGATCTGCGCGAAATGCGCGACCAGTCGCAGGAAGATCCACGTGAAGCGCAGGCTGCACAGTGGGAACTGAACTACGTTGCGCTGGACGGTAACATCGGTTGTATGGTTAACGGCGCAGGTCTGGCGATGGGCACCATGGACATCGTTAAACTGCACGGCGGCGAACCGGCTAACTTCCTTGACGTTGGCGGTGGCGCTACCAAAGAACGTGTAACCGAAGCGTTCAAAATCATCCTCTCTGACGACAAAGTGAAAGCCGTTCTGGTTAACATCTTCGGCGGTATCGTTCGTTGCGACCTGATCGCTGACGGTATCATCGGCGCGGTAGCGGAAGTGGGTGTTAACGTACCGGTCGTGGTACGTCTGGAAGGTAACAACGCCGAACTCGGCGCGAAGAAACTGGCTGACAGTGGCCTGAATATTATTGCAGCAAAAGGTCTGACGGATGCAGCTCAGCAGGTTGTTGCTGCAGTGGAGGGGAAATAATGTCCATTTTAATTGATAAAAACACCAAGGTTATCTGCCAGGGCTTTACTGGTAGCCAGGGGACTTTCCACTCTGAACAGGCCATTGCATACGGCACGAAAATGGTTGGCGGCGTAACTCCAGGTAAAGGCGGCACCACCCACCTCGGCCTGCCGGTGTTCAACACCGTGCGTGAAGCCGTTGCCGCCACTGGCGCTACTGCTTCTGTTATCTATGTACCAGCGCCGTTCTGCAAAGACTCCATTCTGGAAGCCATCGATGCAGGCATTAAACTGATTATCACCATCACTGAAGGTATCCCGACGCTGGATATGCTGACCGTGAAAGTGAAGCTGGATGAAGCAGGCGTTCGTATGATCGGCCCGAACTGCCCGGGCGTTATCACCCCGGGTGAATGCAAAATCGGTATCCAGCCGGGTCACATTCACAAACCGGGTAAAGTGGGTATCGTTTCCCGTTCCGGTACACTGACCTATGAAGCGGTTAAACAGACCACGGATTACGGTTTCGGTCAGTCGACCTGTGTGGGTATCGGCGGCGACCCGATCCCAGGTTCTAACTTTATCGACATTCTCGAAATGTTCGAAAAAGACCCGCAGACCGAAGCGATCGTGATGATCGGTGAGATCGGCGGTAGCGCAGAAGAAGAAGCGGCTGCGTACATCAAAGAGCACGTCACCAAGCCAGTTGTGGGTTACATTGCCGGTGTGACTGCGCCGAAAGGCAAACGTATGGGTCATGCTGGCGCCATCATTGCCGGTGGTAAAGGGACTGCGGATGAGAAGTTCGCTGCCCTGGAAGCCGCAGGCGTGAAAACCGTTCGCAGCCTGGCTGATATCGGTGAAGCACTGAAAACTGTTCTGAAATAAATATCTGTAATAAGAAATAGCCCTCGCCGCTTCCCTCTACAGGAATGGCGAAGGGCTGTCGGTTTCGACATGGTTGGCCATCTTATGATGGCCTTTTTTGTTTTTATTCGGGCGCTAATCCGAAAAGCTTTCCCGCTGCTTTTTTTCCCATCCCTTGCGCAATAATGCCCGGCGAAATATCTCTTCTCCATGCAGTAAAAGGATTTATACATGAAGAAAATTGTTCTGCCGAGCTCCCTGGTGCGTAGTTATAGTGTCCCTGCTGGAGAACGAGGGAACATCTGGACCGTGTTTAAACTCAATCCAGACGGCGAGTTTGAAGATATCAACTCTGTTACCAGCGCCAATTTTAATGACACCACATTAGGCGTTAGGGATTTAGCCACTGTGATAATACCTGCGACGGGCTCTTCAACTCCGGCTTCGCCCGCGATGCAAAACAGTGGAGATACTCAACTGGTAAGAAAATATAATCATGAAGGTGAAGCTGTTTACAAAACCGGTCAACTTGAGCAAGCCATTCAACTCTTCCAACAGGCAACAGAATTAGATGGCAATTACGGACAGGCATTTAGTAACCTGGGTCTGGCTTATCAGAAAAATGGCAACATAGCGGAAGCGATTTGGGCAAATCGTAAAGCGATCTCGTTAGCCAGTGGAGCAAATGCGGCGACAACGCGCGCTAACTCCTATTATAACATTGCCAAAATTTATGAAACTGCAGGACAGAACGCTGATGCATTGCAGCATTATCAACTCGCTTATGCGGAAAAAAATAAGCCCTCTTATGAAGAGGCTATCGCACGTGTAAAAGCAAAAATGTAAATCAGCTGTATTTTGAGGGCAACTGATGATACCCGCTGTTTACGAATATCTTATTTGCCGGTTACACAGTTTCCTGATTTGACCTGCGTGAGAGGCGCAGGTCATTAATCATTTCAAACATGAACTACGGTCGAAAATATTATTTCAGCATGAATTAATATATATTTTTTTTGGGGCTTTATAAGTAGCTGGTGCTTCTTTTCAATGCGATTGTATAAAAAACTTTTTTAATATAATTAGTTATATCACTTGATGTACTACTGAATTATCAACTATTACTTTAAGGTTCAGTAGTCGTAAAGCCGTATCTCCAGATAATTAAATTTCTGATATCTTACAATATCATCATATTCAAATGGTTAAATTAAGAATATTACACAGCCAAAACAGGCAGATTGAAGCAATCTGTTAGATGTTGCAGAACAACCTTGATTCCAACGGCGAAATCATGTTTACCCACCAGGTTACTGTTCATATGGAGCTGAATACCACTCAGTTCATGCTTGATGAGTCGATATCGCTATATCCATAGATAGAGGAGAGTACAATCGTATCAACGCCAATCACATGTGTTGCTTTCTTCATGGGGAATCCTTTGTAAGGCAGAGAGTTAATATTTTTTAGACAAGGTAGCGTGTACCCGAGAATACCCAGTGTTTTCTAACGCCTGGCTATAATTCCGTTTTGTTGTTTCGTATCCCTGTTATAACAATTTCTCTTGATTTTCAATCGTTGAGGGAATCATTGAATACAGATCGGGAAATATCAATGCCATATATAAATTCTTTTGAAAATTCTTGTTCTATCTGACTATACCGAAGGTATCTATTTCTTTTTGTGATTATTACCAGAGAAACAATAAGTAACGGATTTACAGTTCGGCGCTCATAAAGACAACAATCAATTAACTATGATAAAAATTTGTTATGTGAAATAGCAACAAATTGGCTACTCTAATCAATTAGGATTATAAAAAATTGATAAGGTGGCTTTGTTAAATAAAATACTGGTTTTTTATCTATGTCTTTTTGTTGTGATAATTATGTTGCATTATTATTTTACAATAAATTAACAACAAGGCTTTTGGTGATTCATGCTTCACACATAATTAACACATCTGATTGATTTTGATGTAAATCAATTTTTAATTCTTGAAAAAAATCTGCAAAACACGATAAATTGTCGTAGATCAAATTGGTGAGATGGTGACAATTTCGCTATAAATTGATCACTGTCGAAAAATGCAATTTTGCTCAATAAAAACCTGTTTATTGTAAGGATTTTGCGGCGTAATATAATTACGGGATCAATTTGGTTTATTCATTAACATATTTGTAACTTTTTTATCATTGTCTTTCCTCTTTTGATGAAATGGCAACGATAGGGGCGAGCAAATAATTTTGTATTGGGGCATGCGTGTGACCCTTTCTAACGGGGTTCACTCTCGGAGTCTTCATGCGATGAGCAAGGAGTCATGATGTTAGATATAGTCGAACTGTCGCGCTTACAGTTTGCCTTGACCGCGATGTACCACTTCCTTTTTGTGCCGCTGACGCTCGGTATGGCGTTCCTGCTGGCCATTATGGAAACGGTCTACGTCCTTTCCGGCAAACAGATTTATAAAGATATGACCAAGTTCTGGGGCAAGTTGTTTGGTATCAACTTTGCTCTGGGTGTGGCAACCGGTCTGACCATGGAGTTCCAGTTCGGGACTAACTGGTCTTACTATTCCCACTATGTGGGGGATATCTTCGGTGCGCCGCTGGCAATCGAAGGTCTGATGGCCTTCTTCCTCGAATCCACCTTTGTAGGTCTGTTCTTCTTCGGTTGGGATCGTCTGGGTAAAGTTCAGCATATGTGTGTCACCTGGCTGGTGGCGCTCGGTTCAAACCTGTCCGCTCTGTGGATTCTGGTTGCGAACGGCTGGATGCAAAACCCAATCGCGTCCGATTTCAATTTCGAAACTATGCGTATGGAGATGGTGAGCTTCTCCGAGCTGGTGCTTAACCCGGTTGCTCAGGTGAAATTCGTTCACACTGTAGCGTCTGGTTATGTGACTGGCGCAATGTTCATCCTCGGTATCAGCGCATGGTATATGCTGAAAGGTCGTGACTTCGCCTTCGCTAAACGCTCCTTTGCTATCGCTGCCAGCTTCGGTATGGCTGCCGTCCTGTCTGTTATTGTTCTGGGTGATGAATCTGGTTACGAAATGGGCGATGTGCAGAAAACCAAACTGGCTGCTATTGAAGCCGAGTGGGAAACTCAACCTGCGCCTGCCGCCTTTACTCTGTTTGGTATTCCTGATCAGGAAGAGCAGACGAACAAATTTGCGATCCAGATCCCTTACGCGCTGGGTATTATCGCAACGCGTTCTGTGGATACACCGGTTATCGGCCTGAAAGAACTGATGGTGCAGCACGAAGAACGTATTCGTAACGGGATGAAAGCGTACTCTCTGCTCGAACAACTGCGTTCTGGTTCCACCGATCAGGCTGTACGTGACCAGTTCAATAGCATGAAGAAAGACCTCGGTTACGGTCTGCTGCTGAAACGCTATACGCCAAACGTGGCAGATGCGACTGAAGCGCAGATTCAACAGGCAACCAAAGACTCCATTCCACGTGTGGCGCCGCTGTACTTCGCGTTCCGTATCATGGTGGCGTGTGGCTTCCTGCTGCTGGCAATTATCGCGCTCTCCTTCTGGAGTGTAATCCGTAACCGCATTGGCGAGAAAAAATGGCTGCTGCGCGCCGCGCTGTACGGTATTCCGCTGCCGTGGATTGCTGTAGAAGCGGGCTGGTTCGTTGCTGAATACGGTCGTCAACCGTGGGCTATCGGTGAAGTGTTGCCTACCGCAGTAGCGAACTCGTCACTGACTGCAGGCGATCTCATCTTCTCGATGGTGCTGATTTGCGGCCTGTATACCCTGTTCCTGGTGGCAGAATTGTTCTTAATGTTCAAATTTGCACGCCTTGGCCCAAGCAGCCTGAAAACCGGTCGCTATCACTTTGAGCAGTCTTCCACGACTACTCAGCCGGCACGCTAAGACAGGAGTCGTCAAATGATCGATTATGAAGTATTGCGTTTTATCTGGTGGCTGCTGGTTGGCGTTCTGCTGATTGGTTTTGCAGTCACTGACGGTTTCGACATGGGGGTGGGGATGCTCACCCGTTTCCTCGGTCGTAACGACACCGAGCGTCGAATTATGATTAACTCTATCGCGCCACACTGGGACGGTAACCAGGTATGGCTAATCACCGCAGGTGGCGCGCTGTTCGCTGCCTGGCCGATGGTCTATGCCGCTGCGTTCTCCGGCTTCTATGTCGCGATGATCCTCGTACTGGCGTCTTTGTTCTTCCGTCCGGTCGGTTTTGATTACCGTTCCAAGATTGAAGACACCCGTTGGCGCAACATGTGGGACTGGGGCATCTTCATTGGTAGCTTCGTTCCGCCGCTGGTGATTGGTGTGGCGTTCGGTAACCTGTTGCAGGGCGTACCGTTCAACGTTGATGAATATCTGCGTCTGTACTACACCGGTAACTTCTTCCAGTTGCTTAACCCGTTCGGCCTGCTGGCTGGTGTGGTGAGCGTAGGGATGATCATTACTCAGGGCGCGACCTATCTGCAGATGCGTACCGTGGGCGAACTGCACCTGCGTACCCGTGCAACTGCACAGGTGGCGGCGCTGGTGACACTGGTCTGCTTTGCACTGGCTGGCGTGTGGGTGATGTACGGTATCGACGGTTATGTCGTTAAATCGACAATGGACCATTACGCAGCATCTAACCCGCTGAATAAAGAAGTTGTTCGTGAAGCTGGCGCATGGTTGGTGAACTTCAACAATATGCCGATTCTGTGGGCTATTCCGGCGCTGGGTGTTGTTCTGCCGCTGCTGACCATCCTGACTGCACGTATGGATAAAGCCGCGTGGGCGTTTGTGTTCTCCTCCCTGACGTTGGCCTGCATCATCCTGACTGCCGGTATTGCAATGTTCCCGTTTGTGATGCCGTCCAGCACCATGATGAATGCAAGTCTGACGATGTGGGATGCAACTTCCAGCCAGCTGACGCTTAACGTCATGACCTGGGTTGCGGTGGTTCTGGTTCCGATCATTCTTCTCTACACCACCTGGTGTTACTGGAAAATGTTCGGACGTATCACCAAAGAAGACATTGAACGTAACACCCACTCTCTGTACTAAGTAAGGAGCTAATAATGTGGTATTTCGCATGGATTCTGGGAACGCTTCTTGCCTGTTCATTTGGGGTAATCACCGCGCTGGCGCTTGAGCACGTCGAATCAGGCAAAGCCGGTCAAGAAGACAGCTAATGAGTAAAATTATCGCAACTTTGTATGCGGTAATGGACAAGCGCCCCCTGCGGGCGCTTTCCTTCGTGATGGCACTTCTGTTAGCAGGATGTATGTTTTGGGACCCATCACGTTTCGCCGCGAAGACCAGTGAACTGGAAATCTGGCATGGTTTATTGCTGATGTGGGCCGTCTGTGCTGGCGTGATTCACGGCGTGGGTTTTCGTCCGCAGAAGGTTCTTTGGCAAGGGATTTTTTGCCCACTGCTTGCCGATATTGTTCTCATTGTCGGGCTGATTTTCTTCTTCTTTTAAATCAGAATTCTCTTTAAAAATTTATGGACCTTCAACAGTCCATAAATTTTTACGCTCCCTTAACTTGCCCTCATTCCCAAACCTCAATCGCACGCGTATAGTAGCAGCGTTTAAAAGTTCTAACTTTTGTTGCATTACCGGGATGTAAAGTGAATACAACGCTGTTTCGATGGCCGGTTCGCGTCTACTATGAAGATACCGATGCCGGTGGTGTGGTGTACCACGCCAGTTACGTCGCTTTTTATGAAAGAGCACGCACAGAGATGCTGCGTCACCATCACTTCAGTCAACAGGCGCTGATGGCTGAACGCGTTGCCTTTGTGGTACGTAAAATGACGGTGGAATATTACGCACCTGCGCGGCTCGACGATATGCTCGAAATACAGACTGAAATAACATCAATGCGTGGCACCTCTTTGGTTTTCACGCAACGTATTGTCAACGCCGAGAATACTTTGCTGAATGAAGCTGAGGTTCTGGTTGTTTGCGTTGACCCACTCAAAATGAAGCCTCGTGCGCTTCCCAAGTCTATTGTCGCGGAGTTTAAGCAGTGACTGACATGAATATCCTTGATTTGTTCCTGAAGGCTAGCCTTCTGGTTAAACTTATCATGTTGATTTTGATTGGTTTCTCAATCGCATCCTGGGCCATTATTATCCAGCGGACCCGTATTCTTAACGCTGCAGCACGCGAAGCTGAAGCGTTTGAAGATAAATTCTGGTCTGGAATCGAACTTTCCCGCCTCTATCAAGAGAGCCAGGGAAAACGGGATAATCTGACTGGTTCGGAACAAATCTTTTACAGCGGGTTCAAAGAATTTGTGCGCCTGCATCGTGCCAATAGCCATGCGCCGGAAGCCGTAGTGGAAGGGGCGTCGCGTGCGATGCGTATTTCCATGAACCGTGAACTTGAAAATCTGGAAACGCACATTCCGTTCCTCGGTACGGTTGGCTCCATCAGCCCGTATATTGGTCTGTTTGGTACGGTCTGGGGGATCATGCACGCCTTTATCGCCCTCGGGGCGGTAAAACAAGCAACACTGCAAATGGTTGCGCCCGGTATCGCAGAAGCGTTGATTGCGACGGCAATTGGTCTGTTCGCCGCAATTCCGGCGGTAATGGCTTATAACCGCCTCAACCAGCGCGTAAACAAACTGGAACTGAATTACGACAACTTTATGGAAGAGTTTACCGCGATTCTGCACCGCCAGGCGTTTACCGTTAGCGAGAGCAACAAGGGGTAAGCCATGGCCAGAGCGCGTGGACGAGGTCGTCGCGATCTCAAGTCCGAAATCAACATTGTACCGTTGCTGGACGTACTGCTGGTGCTGTTGCTGATCTTTATGGCGACAGCGCCCATCATCACCCAGAGCGTGGAGGTCGATCTGCCAGACGCTACTGAATCACAGGCGGTGAGCAGTAACGATAATCCGCCAGTGATTGTTGAAGTGTCTGGTATTGGTCAGTACACCGTGGTGGTTGAGAAAGATCGCCTGGAGCGTTTACCACCAGAGCAGGTGGTGGCGGAAGTGTCCAGCCGTTTCAAGGCCAACCCGAAAACGGTCTTTCTGATCGGTGGCGCAAAAGATGTGCCTTACGATGAAATAATTAAAGCACTGAACTTGTTACACAGTGCGGGTGTGAAATCGGTTGGTTTAATGACGCAGCCTATCTAAGCATCTGCGTTTTCCTTGCTTGAAAGAGAGCGGGTAACAGGCGAACAGTTTTTGGGAACCGAGAGTGTCAAAGGCAACCGAACAAAACGACAAGCTCAAGCGGGCGATAATTATTTCAGCAGTGCTGCATGTCATCTTATTTGCGGCGCTGATCTGGAGTTCGTTCGATGAGAATATAGAAGCTTCAGCCGGTGGCGGCGGTGGTTCGTCCATCGATGCCGTAATGGTTGATTCAGGTGCGGTAGTTGAGCAGTACAAGCGTATGCAAAGCCAGGAATCAAGCGCGAAGCGTTCCGAAGAGCAGCGCAAGATGAAGGAACAGCAGGCAGCTGAAGAACTGCGTGAGAAACAAGCGGCTGAACAGGAACGCCTGAAGCAACTTGAGAAAGAGCGGTTAGCTGCTCAGGAACAGAAGAAGCAGGCTGAAGAAGCCGCTAAACAGGCCGAGTTAAAGCAGAAGCAAGCGGAAGAGGCGGCAGCGAAAGCGGCAGCAGATGCTAAAGCGAAGGCTGAAGCGGATGCCAAAGCAGCCGCAGAAGCAGCGAAGAAAGCGGCTGCAGACGCGAAGAAAAAAGCGGAAGCAGAAGCTGCCAAAGCCGCTGTTGAGGCACAGAAAAAAGCCGAGGCAGCAGCTGCGGCGCTGAAGAAGAAAGCGGAAGCGGCAGAAGCAGCCGCAGCAGAAGCGAGAAAAAAAGCGGCAGCCGAAGCTGCCGAAAAAGCGAAGGCCGAAGCTGAGAAGAAAGCAGCGGCAGAAAAAGCGGCTGCTGATAAGAAAGCGGCAGCAGAGAAAGCCGCAGCCGAGAAAAAAGCAGCAGCAGAAAAAGCGGCTGCTGAAAAGGCTGCAGCTGAGAAGAAAGCAGCGGCAGAAAAAGCCGCCGCAGACAAAAAAGCCGCAGCGGCAAAAGCAGCAGCTGAAAAAGCCGCTGCAGCAAAAGCTGCCGCAGAGGCAGATGATATTTTCGGTGAGCTAAGCTCTGGTAAGAATGCACCGAAAACCGGCGGTGGGGCGAAAGGGAACAATGCTTCGCCTGCCGGGAGTGGTAATACTAAAAACAATGGCGCATCAGGCGCAGATATCAATAACTATGCCGGGCAGATTAAATCTGCTATCGAAAGTAAGTTCTATGACGCATCGTCCTATGCAGGCAAAACCTGTACGCTGCGCATAAAACTGGCGCCAGATGGCATGTTACTGGATATCAAACCTGAAGGTGGCGATCCCGCACTTTGTCAGGCTGCGTTGGCAGCAGCTAAACTTGCGAAGATCCCGAAACCACCAAGCCAGGCAGTATATGAAGTGTTCAAAAACGCACCATTGGACTTCAAGCCGTAATCGCGATGTTGACCGTCACGGCGGTTAACATCAAACATCGGTTGTCGCTGGGTTCTGGTAGTTTTGTGTATTTGAGTTTGTTAACATTCTGCTAAATTATCGTGGGCTATCTGTCCAGATAAGGGAGATATGATGAAGCAGGCATTACGAGTAGCATTTGGTTTTCTCATACTGTGGGCATCAGTTCTGCACGCTGAAGTCCGCATTGTGATCGACAGCGGTGTAGATTCCGGTCGTCCTATTGGTGTAGTTCCTTTCCAGTGGGCAGGGCCTGGCGCGGCACCCGAAGATATTGGTGGCATCGTTGCTGCTGACTTGCGTAACAGCGGTAAATTTAATCCGTTAGATCGCGCTCGTCTGCCACAGCAGCCGGGTAGTGCGCAGGAAGTTCAACCTGCTGCATGGTCTGCGCTGGGCATTGATGCTGTCGTTGTAGGTCAGGTCACTCCAAATCCTGACGGCTCTTACAATGTTGCTTATCAGCTGGTTGATACCGGCGGTGCGCCGGGTACTGTACTTGCTCAGAACTCCTATAAAGTTAACAAGCAATGGCTGCGTTATGCTGGTCATACCGCCAGTGATGAAGTGTTTGAAAAACTGACCGGCATTAAAGGTGCGTTCCGTACCCGAATTGCCTACGTTGTTCAGACCAACGGAGGTCAGTTCCCGTATGAACTGCGCGTATCTGACTATGACGGTTACAACCAGTTTGTGGTTCATCGCTCACCGCAGCCGCTGATGTCTCCTGCGTGGTCACCAGATGGTTCTAAACTGGCATATGTCACCTTCGAAAGCGGTCGTTCCGCGCTGGTTATTCAGACGCTGGCAAATGGCGCTGTACGTCAGGTGGCTTCATTCCCGCGTCATAACGGTGCGCCTGCATTCTCGCCAGACGGCAGCAAGCTGGCATTCGCTCTGTCGAAAACTGGTAGCCTGAACCTGTACGTAATGGATTTGGCTTCTGGTCAGATTCGTCAGGTGACTGACGGTCGCAGCAACAACACCGAACCGACCTGGTTCCCGGACAGCCAGAACCTGGCATTTACTTCTGACCAGGCCGGTCGTCCGCAGGTTTATAAAGTGAATATCAACGGCGGTGCGCCACAACGTATTACCTGGGAAGGTTCGCAGAACCAGGATGCGGATGTCAGCAGCGACGGTAAGTTTATGGTAATGGTCAGCTCCAATGGTGGGCAGCAGCACATTGCCAAACAAGATCTGGTAACGGGAGGCGTACAAGTACTGTCGTCAACGTTCCTGGATGAAACGCCAAGTCTGGCACCTAACGGCACTATGGTAATCTACAGCTCTTCTCAGGGGATGGGATCCGTGCTGAATTTGGTTTCTACAGATGGGCGTTTCAAAGCGCGTCTTCCGGCAACTGATGGACAGGTCAAATTCCCTGCCTGGTCGCCGTATCTGTGATAATAATTAATTGAATAGTAAAGGAATCATTGAAATGCAACTGAACAAAGTGCTGAAAGGGCTGATGATTGCTCTGCCTGTTATGGCAATTGCGGCATGTTCTTCCAACAAGAACGCCAGCAATGACGGCAGCGAAGGCATGCTGGGTGCCGGCACTGGTATGGATGCGAACGGCAGCAACGGCAATATGTCTTCCGAAGAGCAGGCTCGTCTGCAAATGCAACAGCTGCAGCAGAACAACATCGTTTACTTCGATCTGGACAAGTACGATATCCGTTCTGACTTCGCTCAAATGCTGGATGCACACGCAAACTTCCTGCGTAGCAACCCGTCTTACAAAGTCACCGTAGAAGGTCACGCGGACGAACGTGGTACTCCGGAATACAACATCTCCCTGGGTGAACGTCGTGCGAACGCCGTTAAGATGTACCTGCAGGGTAAAGGCGTTTCTGCAGACCAGATCTCCATCGTTTCTTACGGTAAAGAAAAACCTGCAGTACTGGGTCATGACGAAGCGGCATACTCCAAAAACCGTCGTGCGGTACTGGTTTACTAAGAGAATTGCATGAGCAGTAACTTCAGACATCAACTATTGAGTCTGTCGTTACTGGTTGGTATAGCGGCCCCTTGGGCCGCTTTTGCTCAGGCACCAATCAGTAGTGTCGGCTCAGGCTCGGTCGAAGACCGCGTCACTCAACTTGAGCGTATTTCTAATGCTCACAGCCAGCTTTTAACCCAACTCCAGCAACAACTCTCTGATAATCAGTCCGATATTGACTCCCTGCGTGGTCAGATTCAGGAAAATCAGTATCAATTGAATCAGGTCGTGGAGCGGCAAAAGCAGATCCTGTTGCAGATCGATAGCCTCAGCAGCGGTGGTGCAGCGGCGCAATCAACCAGCGGCGATCAAAGCGGTGCTGCGGCATCAACGACGCCAACAGCTGATGCAGGTACTGCGAATGCTGGCGCGCCGGTGAAAAGCGGCGATGCAAACACTGATTACAATGCAGCTATTGCGCTGGTACAGGATAAATCCCGCCAGGATGACGCGATGGTGGCATTTCAGAATTTCATCAAAAATTACCCTGATTCAACTTACCTGCCAAACGCCAATTATTGGCTGGGTCAGTTAAACTACAACAAGGGTAAGAAAGATGATGCGGCGTACTATTTTGCTTCGGTGGTGAAAAACTATCCGAAGTCACCGAAGGCTGCGGATGCGATGTTTAAAGTCGGCGTCATCATGCAGGATAAAGGTGACACCGCGAAAGCGAAAGCCGTGTACCAGCAGGTTATCAGTAAATACCCTGGTACTGATGGCGCTAAACAGGCGCAAAAACGTCTGAACGCGATGTAATGCATAACACACGACCAGAAGTCGCATTATTTCTGGTCGTGTCGTG
Source organism: Escherichia sp. MOD1-EC5433 (assembly GCF_002966005.1). NCBI lineage: Bacteria > Pseudomonadati > Pseudomonadota > Gammaproteobacteria > Enterobacterales > Enterobacteriaceae > Escherichia > Escherichia sp. MOD1-EC5433. The sequence continues at coordinate 319,164 of NZ_PTRL01000002.1, forward strand.
CGAATCATAAGCAGTTGAGTGATCTACATCGAAATTTTTGTTGCGCTCAAATCTGAAATCAGTAATATATGCCGCCGTTGCCACGGGATATCAAACAAACCGAAAGCAACGCAAAAGTGGGTCGTTAGCTCAGTTGGTAGAGCAGTTGACTTTTAATCAATTGGTCGCAGGTTCGAATCCTGCACGACCCACCACTTTAAGTAGTATCCAGCGTAGTATCGGGTGATTAGCTCAGCTGGGAGAGCACCTCCCTTACAAGGAGGGGGTCGGCGGTTCGATCCCGTCATCACCCACCACCGGGTCGTTAGCTCAGTTGGTAGAGCAGTTGACTTTTAATCAATTGGTCGCAGGTTCGAATCCTGCACGACCCACCACTAATTACGGTGGGTTAGGTGGAAATAGTTTGTAGTATCCAGCGTAATATCGGGTGATTAGCTCAGCTGGGAGAGCACCTCCCTTACAAGGAGGGGGTCGGCGGTTCGATCCCGTCATCACCCACCACTCGGGTCGTTAGCTCAGTTGGTAGAGCAGTTGACTTTTAATCAATTGGTCGCAGGTTCGAATCCTGCACGACCCACCAATTTTAATATTGGCACCGAGTAAAAATCTTTCAGGTAACACCCGTATGGGTCGTTAGCTCAGTTGGTAGAGCAGTTGACTTTTAATCAATTGGTCGCAGGTTCGAATCCTGCACGACCCACCATCCTGAATGATTAAAGCAGCATAATCCCGCAAGGGGTCGTTAGCTCAGTTGGTAGAGCAGTTGACTTTTAATCAATTGGTCGCAGGTTCGAATCCTGCACGACCCACCAATGTAAAAAGGCACCCTAAAGGTGCCTTTTTGCTATTCAAGCATCCCTCAATTTCAATTCTTAAACCTGATGACATACTTCGTGCTTGCTGTGCAAACAACTCTACGTCGGTGGAGTAAGCTACATAGCATCGCATCCGGCATCTCATACGTAATTCGAGTGACTTTTCTCCACCATTCGGCTATCTTGTTTAGCATATAAAACAAATTAAACCGATAGTGGCGAATATTACGCTTTATGTCGGTCTAAATGTTAAGCCTGTAAAACGAGATGGCAAGATGAGCGTGATGTTTGATCCTGAAGCGGCGATTTATCCTTTCCCCCCGAAGCCGACACCGTTAAGCATTGATGAAAAAGCGTATTATCGCGAGAAAATAAAACGTCTGCTAAAAGAACGTAATGCGGTGATGGTCGCCCACTACTATACCGATCCCGAAATTCAACAGCTGGCGGAAGAAACTGGCGGCTGTATTTCTGATTCTTTAGAAATGGCGCGCTTTGGTGCCAAACATCCCGCTTCAACGCTACTCGTAGCCGGGGTGAGATTTATGGGAGAAACCGCCAAAATTCTCAGCCCGGAAAAGACAATTCTGATGCCGACACTTCAGGCTGAATGTTCACTGGATCTCGGCTGCCCAATTGAAGAATTTAACGCATTTTGTGATGCCCATCCCGATCGTACTGTTGTGGTCTACGCTAACACTTCTGCTGCGGTAAAAGCGCGCGCAGACTGGGTGGTAACTTCAAGTATTGCTGTTGAACTCATTGATCATCTGGATAGTCTGGGTGAAAAACTCATCTGGGCACCAGACAAACATCTGGGTCGTTACGTACAAAAACAGACGGGCGCAGATATTTTATGCTGGCAAGGCGCCTGCATTGTGCATGATGAGTTTAAGACTCAGGCGTTAACCCGCTTACAAAAACAATACCCTGATGCAGCCATACTGGTGCATCCGGAATCACCACAAGCTATTGTCGATATGGCGGATGCGGTCGGCTCCACAAGTCAGTTGATCAATGCTGCGAAAACATTGCCGCATCAGCGCCTTATTGTGGCAACTGACCGGGGTATCTTCTACAAAATGCAGCAGGCGGTGCCAGACAAAGAGTTACTGGAAGCACCAACCGCAGGTGAGGGCGCAACCTGCCGCAGCTGCGCGCATTGTCCGTGGATGGCCATGAATGGCCTTCAGGCCATCGCAGAGGCATTAGAACAGGGAGAAAGCAAACACGAGGTACATGTTGATGAAAGGCTGCGAGAGAGGGCGCTGGTGCCGCTTAATCGTATGCTGGATTTTGCGGCTACACTTCGAGGAAACTGACAATAAGGCGTCATGTTACGCATTGGGGGAAAGATGGATTTTTTTAGCACACAGAACATTCTGGTTCATATACCGATCGGCGCTGGTGGTTACGATCTTTCATGGATCGAAGCGGTAGGGACGATCGCAGGGTTACTGTGCATTGGCCTTGCCAGTATGGAGAAAATCAGCAACTACTTTTTTGGCTTGATCAACGTCACCCTGTTTGGCATTATTTTCTTTCAAATTCAATTATATGCCAGCTTGTTGCTACAGGTGTTTTTCTTTGCCGCCAACATTTACGGTTGGTATGCCTGGTCACGACAAACCAGTCAGCATGAAGCTGAGTTAAAAATTCGCTGGCTGCCATTACCTAAAGCGTTAACCTGGCTGGCGGTTTGCGTTGCTGCTATCGGCCTGATGACGGTATTTATCAATCCGGTATTTGCTTTCCTGACACGTGTTGCAGTCACTATTATGCAGGCGTTAGGTTTACAGGTTGCGATGCCGGAACTACAACCGGACGCCTTCCCGTTCTGGGATTCCTGCATGATGGTACTATCCATCGTGGCAATGATTCTGATGACGCGCAAATATGTCGAAAACTGGTTATTGTGGGTCATCATTAACGTGATAAGCGTGGTGATTTTCGCCTTGCAGGGCGTCTATGCCATGTCGCTGGAGTATCTGATCCTGACGTTTATTGCTCTTAACGGCAGCCGGATGTGGATCAACAGCGCACGCGAAAGAGGTTCACGCGCGCTATCTCATTAATGGTGATGATGTGAATGGCCAGACACTCCTTCATTAAGGTGGCAGTCTGGCCCATGACAAGGTTGATATTCCATCTGAATGGTGGCGTGCTCAATCTGATAGTGATCCATCAGATAATGTTGGATCGTATCCAACAACGCGTCATGATCGTGTGGCGGGATCACCTGCACATGCAGCGTCATTACTGGCTTTTCACCCACCATCCACACGTGTACATGGTGCACATTGCGGACTTCCGGGATTTCCCGGCACATACGACGCTTCAGTTCAGCGATATCCAGCGACACCGGCGCCCCTTCAAGTAATTCATTCACGCTATCTTTCAATAATCGCCACGCGCTGCGCAGAACCAGAAGCGACACCAGTATCGAGAGAATGGGGTCAGCAGGCGTCCAGCCGGTCCAGATAATAATCAACGCGGCAACGATAGCACCAACCGAACCCAGCAGATCTCCCAGTACATGCAGTGCTGCTGCGCGCACGTTAAGGTTTTTCTCTTCACTACCGTGATGAAGTAACCAGAAAGAAAGTATATTAGCCAGCAGCCCAGCTACGGCAATCGTCATCATCATGCCGCCTTCCACCGGACGCGGCGTGCGAAAACGTTCTATCGCCTCCCAGACAATCAAAATGGTAATCACCACCAGGGCGATGGCATTCACAAACGCCGCGAGCGTGGTCAATCTTAGCCAACCGAAAGTGTGGCGAATGGTGGGAGGACGACGTGAAAATTGCACGGCGAGTAGGGCAAAAAGCAGGGCAGCAGTATCGGTAAGCATATGTCCCGCATCGGCCAGCAACGCCAGAGAACCTGAGAGAAAACCGCCAATAACCTCAACCAGCATAAACCCGGCGGTCACGCCGAAAGCATACAACAAGCGACGAGCATTATTATCTTCTGGCAGGTGTGAAGATGTGTGTGAGTGTGAGTGCGCCATGACGAGTCATCCCTTAATTAATCTCACTTAACTTTATGACATCATACCGCTTTTAGAGGGGAAAAATTAAAAGGGAGAGACTCTGCTCTCCCGGTATTGGCTTTTTGGCAGATTACTGCGTGGTACCGTCGGTTTTGGTATCGACATCATTATTGATGCCATCACCAGTTTGTACTTTTTTATTAATGTCCGGGCAGCGACCATCTTTGCACATCGTATTTTTGTGCTCTTCATCTTTGGTCATGCCGTCATTGTTCATTGAAGAACCATCCGGATGCAACATTGTGCCGCCAGAACCGGTATTTACCCCGTTATTGTCGACGTTATTTGGTGCGACATTTTCACGGGCGTCCGGGGCTACCTGGCCCGCATCAGCTGCGGCGTTTGCCTGGCCGTTATTAGTTTGCGCTCCGCTATCGGCGGCCAGTGCGGCACCGCTGGCAAGGCTTAGAGTGGCAGTCAGAAAAAGTGTGGCCAGTTTTGTCATTTTCATAGGATGCTCCTGTTATGGTCGTTATGTCGGATAACCTCTTCCAACAGTGCATTTGCAGGTGAATATCAGGTAATGGTTTAAGATTTCAGCCAGAAGAATAAATCCAGCAGAGAATCTTGAAAAAATTAATAAACAGAGAAGTTACAGTTAGAAATTGTAGGTCAGATCTCGTTATTCGCGACAATCTGGCGTTTTTCTTGCTAATTCCAGGATTAATCCGTTCATAGTGTAAAACCCCGTTTACACATTCTGACGGAAGATATAGATTGGAGGGATTGCATTCACTAAGATAAGTATGGCAACACTGGAACAGACATGAATTATCAGAACGACGATTTACGTATCAAAGAAATCAAAGAGTTACTTCCACCTGTCGCACTGCTGGAAAAATTCCCCGCTACCGAAAATGCCGCGAATACGGTTGCCCATGCCCGAAAAGCGATCCATAAGATCCTGAAAGGTAATGATGATCGCCTGTTAGTGGTGATTGGTCCTTGCTCAATTCATGATCCGGTAGCTGCTAAAGAGTATGCCACTCGCTTGTTGGCGCTGCGGGAAGAGCTTAAAGACGAGCTGGAAATCGTTATGCGCGTCTATTTTGAAAAGCCGCGCACCACGGTGGGCTGGAAAGGGCTGATCAACGATCCGCATATGGATAACAGCTTCCAGATCAACGACGGTTTGCGCATTGCCCGTAAATTGCTGCTTGATATTAACGACAGCGGCCTGCCTGCAGCGGGTGAGTTTCTGGATATGATTACCCCGCAGTATCTCGCTGACCTGATGAGCTGGGGCGCAATTGGCGCACGTACAACCGAATCGCAGGTGCATCGCGAACTGGCATCAGGGCTTTCTTGTCCGGTAGGTTTTAAAAATGGCACCGATGGTACGATTAAAGTGGCTATCGATGCTATTAATGCCGCCGGTGCGCCGCACTGCTTCCTGTCCGTAACGAAATGGGGGCATTCAGCAATTGTGAATACCAGCGGTAACGGTGATTGCCATATCATTCTGCGCGGCGGTAAAGAGCCTAACTACAGTGCGAAACACGTTGCTGAAGTGAAAGAAGGGCTGAACAAGGCGGGTTTACCGGCGCAGGTGATGATCGATTTCAGCCATGCAAATTCGTCCAAACAGTTCAAAAAGCAGATGGAAGTTTGCGCTGACGTTTGCCAGCAAATTGCCGGTGGCGAAAAAGCTATTATCGGCGTGATGGTTGAAAGCCACCTGGCGGAAGGGAACCAGAGTCTGGAAAGCGGTGAGCCGCTGGCCTATGGCAAGAGCATCACCGATGCCTGCATCGGCTGGGAAGATACCGATGCTCTGTTACGTCAACTGGCGAATGCAGTAAAAGCGCGTCGCGGGTAAGGTTTAATTGTCGGATGCACCGCCAGAGTGGCGTATCCGATTAATCACCGTAGGCATGATAAGACGCGCAGCGTCGCATCAGGCAATGTGCTCCATTGTTAGCAACAAAAAAGCCGACTCACTTGCAGTCGGCTTTCTCATTTTTAAACGAATGACGTTTACTTCGCTTTACCCTGGTTAGCCACCGCCGCTGCTTTCGCTGCGATCTCGTCAGCATTACCCAGATAGTAGCGTTTCAGCGGTTTGAAATTCTCGTCGAACTCATACACCAGCGGCACGCCAGTCGGGATATTCAGCTCAAGAATCTCTTCTTCGCTCATGTTGTCGAGATATTTCACCAGTGCACGCAGGGAGTTCCCATGAGCGGCGATGATCACGCGCTCACCGCTCTTCATACGCGGCAGAATGGTTTCATTCCAGTAAGGGATCACGCGGTCAATGGTCAGCGCCAGACTTTCAGTCAGCGGTAGTTCTTTCTCGCTCAGCTTCGCGTAACGCGGATCGTGACCCGGATAACGCTCATCATCTTTAGTCAGCTCCGGCGGAGTCACCGCAAAACCACGACGCCACTGTTTCACCTGCTCGTCGCCATACTTTTCAGCGGTTTCTGCTTTGTTCAGACCCTGCAACGCACCGTAGTGACGTTCGTTCAGTTTCCAGGATTTCTCAACGGGCAGCCATGCCTGATCCAGTTCGTCCAGCACATTCCACAGAGTATGGATAGCGCGTTTCAGCACCGAGGTGTAAGCAAAGTCAAAGCTGTAACCTTCCTCTTTCAGCAACTTACCTGCTGCTTTTGCTTCGCTTACGCCTTTCTCAGACAGATCCACGTCGTACCAACCGGTGAAACGGTTTTCTTTGTTCCACTGACTTTCGCCATGACGAACCAGAACTAGCTTAGTTACAGCCATATACTTACTCCTCAAATCATTATTAAATGATAATAATTCTCATTATATTGCCGTGACGAAGCAACAGCAATGCTTACGCATAACCATAGCGAAAATAGTGTCGCAGTGTAAGGTTGTTGTGAATATTGAGTTGCAAATATGTCGGTGTTTGCTGGTGATTTGAGCAATATGAGGATAAAGCCCTCATCACGAGGGCTTAAAATTATTCAGCAATAAACTGATATTCCGTCAGGCTGGAATACTCTTCGCCAGGGCGCAGGAAGCAGTCCGGCTGCGGCCATTCAGGGTGGTTCGGACTGTCTGGCAGAAATTCGCTTTCCAGCGCCAGTCCTTGCCAGTCGGCGTAAGGTTCGGTTCCCCGTGACGGCGTACCGCCGAGGAAGTTACCGGAGTAAAATTGCAGAGCCGGAGCGGTGGTGTAGACCTTCAGCTGCAATTTTTCATCTGCTGACCAGACATGCGCTGCCACTTTCTTGCCATCACCTTTGGCCTGCAACAAGAACGCGTGATCGTAACCTTTCACTTTGCGCTGATCGTCGTCGGCAAGGAACTCACTGGCGATGATTTTGGCGCTGCGGAAATCAAAAGACGTCCCGGCGACAGATTTCAGGCCGTCGTGCGGAATGCCGCCTTCATCAACGGGCAGATATTCGTCCGCCAGAATCTGCAGTTTGTGATTGCGCACGTCAGACTGCTCGCCGTCGAGGTTGAAATAGACGTGGTTAGTCATATTCACCGGGCAAGGTTTATCAACTGTGGCGCGATAGGTAATAGAGATACGGTTATCGTCGGTCAGACGATACTGAACCGTCGCGCCGAGATTCCCCGGAAAGCCCTGATCGCCATCTTCTGAAGTCAGGGCAAACAGTACCTGACGATCGTTCTGGTTCACAATCTGCCAGCGACGTTTGTCGAACCCTTCCGGGCCGCCATGCAACTGGTTAACGCCCTGACTTGGCGAAAGCGTTACGGTTTCACCGTCAAAGGTATAACGGCTATTGGCGATACGGTTGGCATAACGACCAATAGAGGCTCCCAGAAACGCAGCCTGATCCTGGTAGCATTCAGGGCTGGCGCAGCCAAGCAGCGCCTCGCGGACGCTGCCATCGGAAAGCGGAATACGGGCTGAAAGTAAAGTCGCACCCCAGTCCATCAGCGTGACTACTATCCCTGCGTTGTTACGCAAAGTTAACAGTCGGTACGGCTGACCATCGGGTGCCAGTGCGGGAGTTTCGTTCAGCACTGTCCTGCTCCTTGTGATGGTTTACACACGTAAAAAGTCTCTTTAATGCCTGTTTTTGCTTCATATTGTTCAGCGACAGCTTGCTGTACGGCAGGCACCAGCTCTTCCGGGATCAGCGCGACGATACAGCCGCCAAATCCGCCACCGGTCATGCGTACGCCACCTTTGTCGCCAATCACAGCTTTTACGATTTCTACCAGAGTGTCAATTTGCGGCACGGTGATTTCGAAATCATCGCGCATAGAGGCATGAGACTCCGCCATCAGCTCGCCCATACGCTTCAGGTCGCCTTGCTCCAGCGCGCTGGCAGCTTCAACGGTACGGGCGTTTTCGGTCAGGATATGACGCACGCGTTTCGCCACGATCGGATCCAGTTCATGCGCTACGGCGTTGAATTCTTCAATGGTGACATCGCGTAGGGCTGGCCGCTGGAAGAAACGAGCACCGGTTTCGCACTGTTCACGACGGGTGTTGTATTCGCTGCCAACTAGGGTACGTTTGAAGTTACTGTTGATGATGACCACAGCCACACCTTTCGGCATGGAGACTGCTTTGGTGCCCAGTGAGCGGCAATCGATCAGCAAGGCATGATCTTTCTTGCCCAGCGCGGAAATCAGCTGATCCATGATCCCGCAGTTACAGCCAACAAACTGGTTTTCTGCTTCCTGACCGTTAAGCGCGATTTGTGCGCCGTCCAGCGGCAGATGATAAAGCTGCTGCAATACGGTTCCGACCGCCACTTCCAGTGAGGCGGAAGAACTTAACCCGGCACCCTGCGGCACATTGCCGCTAATCACCATGTCCACACCGCCGAAGCTATTGTTACGCAGTTGCAGATGTTTCACCACGCCACGAACGTAGTTCGCCCATTGATAGTTTTCATGCGCGACAATGGGCGCATCGAGGGAAAACTCGTCGAGCTGATTTTCATAATCGGCTGCCATTACGCGAACTTTACGGTCATCGCGTGGCGCACAACTGATCACGGTTTGATAATCAATCGCGCAGGGCAGAACGAAACCGTCGTTGTAGTCGGTGTGTTCACCAATCAAATTCACGCGGCCAGGCGCCTGAATGGTGTGAGTGGCAGGGTAGCCAAATGCGTTGGCAAACAGAGATTGTGTTTTTTCTTTCAGACTCATTTCTTACACTCCGGATTCGCGAAAATGGATATCGCTGACTGCGCGCAAACGCTCTGCTGCCTGTTCTGCGGTCAGGTCTCGCTGGGTCTCTGCCAGCATTTCATAACCAACCATAAATTTACGTACGCTGGCAGAGCGCAACAGAGGCGGATAAAAGTGCGCGTGCAGCTGCCAGTGTTGATTCTCTTCGCCATTAAATGGCGCACCGTGCCAGCCCATAGAGTAGGGGAAGGAGCACTGGAAGAGGTTGTCATAACGACTGGTCAGCTTTTTCAACGCCAACGCCAGATCGTTGCGCTGGGCGTCGGTCAAATCGGTGATCCGTAATACGTGGGCTTTGGGCAGCAGTAGCGTTTCGAACGGCCAGGCAGCCCAGTAAGGCACAACGGCTAACCAGTGTTCGGTTTCGACAACGGTACGGCTACCGTCTGCCAGCTCGCGCTGAACATAATCCACCAGCATTGGCGATTTCTGCTCGGCAAAATATTCTTTTTGCAGGCGGTCTTCGCGCTCAGCTTCGTTAGGCAGGAAGCTATTTGCCCAAATCTGTCCGTGCGGATGCGGGTTAGAGCAGCCCATCGCCGCACCTTTGTTTTCAAAGACCTGCACCCATGGGTACGTTTTCCCCAGTTCTGCAGTTTGCTCCTGCCAGGTTTTGACGATTTCCGTCAATGCCGCAACGCTCAGTTCTGGCAACGTTTTACTGTGATCCGGCGAAAAGCAGATCACCCGGCTGGTGCCGCGCGCGCTCTGGCAACGCATCAGCGGATCGTTGCTTTCTGGCGCATCTGGCGTGTCAGACATCAAGGCCGCAAAGTCATTAGTGAAAACGTAAGTCCCGGTGTAATCGGGGTTTTTATCGCCTGTCACCCGCACATTACCTGCGCAGAGGAAGCAATCTGGATCGTGCGCAGGTAACACCTGTTGGGCTGGCGTTTCCTGCGCCCCCTGCCAGGGGCGCTTAGCGCGGTGCGGTGAAACCAGAATCCATTGCCCGGTGAGCGGGTTGTAGCGGCGATGTGGATGATCAACGGGATTAAATTGCGTCATGGTCGTTCCTTAATCGGGATATCCCTGTGGATGGCGTGACTGCCAGTGCCAGGTGTCCTGCGCCATTTCATCGAGTGTGCGCGTTACGCGCCAGTTCAGTTCACGGTCGGCTTTGCTGGCATCCGCCCAGTAGGCCGGAAGGTCGCCTTCGCGACGCGGTGCAAAATGGTAATTAACCGGTTTGCCGCAGGCTTTGCTGAAGGCATTAACCACGTCCAGCACGCTGCTGCCTACGCCTGCGCCGAGGTTGTAGATGTGTACGCCAGGCTTGTTCGCCAGTTTTTCCATCGCCACGACGTGACCGTCCGCCAGATCCATTACGTGGATGTAATCGCGTACGCCAGTACCGTCTTCGGTCGGATAATCGTTACCAAAAATCGCCAGTGAGTCGCGACGGCCTACAGCAACCTGGGCGATGTATGGCATCAGGTTATTCGGAATGCCTTGCGGATCTTCGCCCATATCGCCCGACGGATGCGCGCCAACCGGGTTGAAGTAGCGCAGCAGGGCAATGCTCCAGTCCGGCTGGGCTTTTTGCAGGTCGGTGAGGATCTGTTCCACCATCAGTTTGCTTTTGCCATAAGGGCTTTGCGGTGTGCCGGTCGGGAAGCTTTCAACGTATGGAATTTTGGGCTGATCGCCATAGACGGTGGCGGAGGAGCTAAAAATAAAGTTTTTGACGTTAGCGGCGCGCATGGCGCTAATCAGGCGCAGAGTACCGTTGACATTGTTGTCGTAATATTCCAGCGGTTTTTGTACCGATTCGCCAACGGCTTTCAGCCCGGCGAAGTGGATCACGGTGTCGATAGCGTGATCGTGCAGGATCTCGGTCATCAACGCTTCGTTACGGATATCGCCTTCAACAAACGTTGGATGTTTGCCGCCTAAACGCTCGATAACAGGCAGTACGCTGCGCTTACTGTTACAGAGGTTATCAAGAATGATGACATCATGACCGTTTTGCAGTAATTGCACGCAGGTATGACTTCCAATGTAACCGCTACCACCGGTAACCAGAACTCTCATAATTCGCTCCATTAGGCTTATGGTATGAAATAACCATAGCATAACAAAGATGCGAAAAGTGTGACATGGAATAAATTAGTGGAATCGTTTACACAAGAATTTAGCCATTTTTTATGTGCGATTAATTGATTATAAAATAGAGGGTTTATGAATGATTGCGCTTTTTATCTGAAAAAAAGACGCGGTTTCATGCCTGGATGCGTTAAACCGTAGGCCGAATAAGGCTTTCACGCCGCATCCGGCACAGTCACTCAATTTATTTTGGTAAGCGCATAACGATAGAGGTCACCGTCTGGCACGAACTCCAGACGATGGGTAATACAGGCAGGCGCATCTTCAGCGTGGTGCGAAACAAACAACAACTGCGTTTCACCTTCGCTAATCAGCACATCAACAAATCTACGGATAAGCTGGCGATTCAGCGGATCAAGCCCTTGCAATGGTTCATCAAGAATAAGCAACGTCGGATGTTTCACCAGTGCGCGGACGATCAATGCCAGACGCTGTTGCCCCCAGGAAAGGCTATGGAAAGGGGCGTCTGTGGTGCGTTTATCAATGCCGAGAATATCCAGCCACTGCTGCACCAGTTTGTGCTGGCGATCCGAAACGGCCTGATAAATGCCAATCGAATCAAAATAGCCAGAAAGGATCACATTACGCACAGTGGTGCTGACGCGGTAATCCAGATGCAAACTACTGCTGACGTAACCGATATGCTTTTTGATATCCCAGATGGTTTCACCGCTGCCGCGACGCCGACCAAACAGCGTTAAATCGTTGCTGTAACCTTGCGGATGATCGCCCGTGATCAGGTTTAATAACGTCGATTTTCCTGCGCCATTTGGCCCGACAATTTGCCAGTGCTCGCCAGGATTCACCTGCCAGCTAAGGTTGTTAAGAATGGGGCGATCGTTATAAGAAACCACACCATTGTTCAGCACAATGCGCGGTTCGTTGGCGGGTAAGGCGTGACGCGCTGAAGGCTCATCCGGCTCCGGCAGTTGCACACCTTCAAGTCGCTCGCTGTGCGCCAGTTGCGCGACGAGAGCTTGCTGAAGCAGTTCCTCTTTAGCGCCCGTTTCTGCTAACGTGCAATCCGCCAGCACTCCGGCAAACTGGACAAATTCCGGGATCTCATCGAAGCGATTGAGCACCAGTACCAGAGTAATACCGGACTGATGTAACGAGGCGAGTAGCTCAGCCAGCTGCTGACGTGAGGCAACGTCAAGGCCATCGAACGGTTCATCAAGAATCAACAAGTCAGGCTCCGACATCAGCGCCTGACAGAGCAGGGTTTTACGCGTCTCGCCAGTGGAAAGGTATTTAAATCGTCGGTCGAGGAGGGCGGTAATACCGAACTGCTGCGCCAGTTGCAAACAACGCTGTGCATCTTTAACTTCATCCTGAATGATCTCAGCCGTGGTACGCCCGGTGTCATCTTCGCCAGGACTAAGCATATCGGTATTATTCCGCTGCCATTCGTCGCTGACGAGCTTTTGCAATTGCTCGAAGGAGAGACGAGTGATGTGGGAAAACTGGCTTTGCCGTTCACCTTTCAAAAGCGGAAGTTCCCCCGCCAGCGCGCGAGCCAGCGCCGACTTCCCGCTGCCATTTGAACCGACAAACGCCCAACTATCACCCGCATTTAACGTTAGCTGAGACAATTGCAGCGTTTTTGTGTCGCTAAGACGAAACGTGCCTTGCAAAATTTGCAACGATGACATTTTATATCCCATTTTTTGCAGCGATTACTGACAGGGATACGTGTTTCATAACAAATTGTCAACACGCTTAGCACAGCGTGGCGATAATCACGCTGTCGGCATTAAAGTAGGCCGTGACATTCTGCCCTTGCTCAAGAGAAGCCGCTTCATTTACCGGCACCGTGGCGCACAGGGTTTGCCCGTCGGGTAGCGCCATTAATACTTCGCACTGCTCCGCGCCGCGCTCAATATGACTAATAATGCCCGGCAATTGGTTGTCGGCGTTTTGTGCGACCGCCTCGTCCTGAGTAATACCTACCCACGGCGCTTTCAGCAGTATCAATACTTCTTTGCCTTCATCCAGACCCAGACGCGCGCCGCTTTGCGCGGTAATCGCGACTTTTAATCGTGTTTTACCATCAGCCAGTAGGACATCAACATGCTGTTGAACGTCATCGTGATCGCGGGCGGTGATGGTGCCGAACCACTGGTTACGGGCGCTGGTCTGCAGTGAAAAACGTGAGATAGCTGCCAGCAGGCTGTTCAGCGGCAGGGCGTCGTCGTCACTTAACACATCAAAGGCTTTTTGCTGGATCTGCGCCAGGAGGTCATAGAGCTGAATCAGCCGCTGGCCATAGCGGGTCAGTACCGCGCCACCGCCACCTTTTCCTCCTGTAGCACGTTCAACCAGCGTATGTTCGCTTAACTGATTCATCTCGTTAATGGCATCCCAGGCGCTTTTATAGCTGATACCGGCATCTTTCGCCCCCTGGCTGATAGAACCGGAAAGGGCAATGTGTTTTAGTAGCGAAATGCGGCGTGGGTCGGCAAATAGCTTTTGTTGAAGCTTAAGGGTGAGAAGGATTTCGGCCTGCATAACAATGTCCTGGCAAAAGTCTTATTGTGACGGAAAACGAACGCCACGCAAAGCTGACCGCACAAAAGGGGAGTGCTTTTCTGTGCTTAGCGGTTAGAATAGTGACAGGACTATATCTGGAGTTGACCATGTTAGAGTTATTAAAAAGTCTGGTATTCGCCGTAATCATGGTACCTGTCGTGATGGCCATCATCCTGGGTCTGATTTACGGTCTTGGTGAAGTATTCAACATCTTTTCTGGTGTTGGTAAAAAAGACCAGCCCGGACAAAATCATTGATTCCCTGAATGCCCGCTTAGTCGGGCATTTTCTTTTTTCTCAACTTCCTGCTTTTCCTGCCGATATTTTTTCTAGCTACCTCTCAAAGGTTAACAATAACTGCTGGGAAAATTCTGAATCAGTCGTTATATTGTTGCCTACATAACGTTACATGAAGGGGTTACCAATGGCTCGTAAATGGTTGAACTTGTTTGCCGGAGCGGCGCTCTCTTTAACTCTTGCAGGCAATGCGCTGGCAGACGAAGGGAAGATTACAGTTTTTGCGGCAGCATCACTGACCAACGCAATGCAGGACATCGCTACGCAGTATAAAAAAGAGAAAGGCGTGGACGTCGTTTCTTCTTTTGCCTCGTCTTCTACCCTGGCCCGTCAGATTGAAGCGGGCGCGCCTGCGGATCTGTTTATTTCTGCCGATCAGAAATGGATGGATTATGCGGTTGATAAAAAAGCGATCGACACTGCCACGCGTCAGACATTGCTCGGCAATAGCCTGGTCGTTGTAGCACCGAAAACCAGTGCACAGAAAGATTTCACCATCGACAGCAAAACCAACTGGACTTCGCTGCTGAATGGCGGTCGCCTGGCGGTTGGCGATCCGGAACATGTCCCCGCTGGTATTTATGCGAAAGAAGCACTGCAAAAACTGGGCGCATGGGATACGCTCTCCCCAAAACTGGCTCCGGCGGAAGATGTTCGTGGGGCGCTGGCGCTGGTTGAACGCAATGAAGCACCGCTGGGCATTGTTTACGGTTCTGACGCGGTTGCCAGCAAAGGGGTTAAAGTAGTAGCCACTTTCCCGGAAGATTCGCATAAAAAAGTGGAATATCCGGTTGCCGTCGTGGAAGGGCATAACAATGCGACAGTGAAAGCATTTTACGATTATCTGAAGGGACCGCAGGCTGCGGAAATCTTTAAACGTTACGGATTTACAACTAAGTAATGATACTGACCGATCCAGAATGGCAGGCGGTTTTACTAAGCCTGAAAGTTTCTTCCCTGGCTGTGCTGTTTAGCCTGCCGTTTGGGATCTTTTTTGCCTGGTTACTGGTGCGTTGCACGTTTCCGGGCAAAGCTCTGCTCGACAGCGTGCTGCATCTACCGCTGGTGTTACCGCCAGTAGTCGTCGGCTACTTGCTGTTAGTTTCTATGGGACGGCGCGGATTTATCGGTGAACGCCTGTATGACTGGTTTGGCATTACCTTCGCCTTTAGCTGGCGCGGCGCGGTTCTCGCTGCCGCCGTCATGTCTTTTCCGCTGATGGTGCGGGCAATTCGTCTGGCGCTGGAAGGCGTTGATGTCAAACTGGAACAGGCCGCAAGAACACTCGGGGCTGGGCGCTGGCGTGTTTTCTTTACCATCACGTTACCGCTGACTTTGCCGGGAATTATTGTCGGTACGGTGCTGGCTTTCGCTCGTTCGCTCGGTGAATTTGGTGCAACCATCACCTTTGTTTCTAACATTCCTGGTGAAACGCGAACCATTCCTTCGGCCATGTATACCCTGATCCAGACCCCCGGCGGGGAAAGCGGTGCGGCGAGACTTTGCATCATCTCTATTGCGCTGGCGATGATCTCCTTGCTGATTTCAGAATGGCTGGCCAGAATCAGCCGTGAGCGGGCGGGGCGCTAATCATGCTGGAACTGAATTTTTCCCAGACGTTGGGCAACCATTGCCTGACCATTAATGAAACGCTGCCCGCCAACGGCATCACTGCTATCTTTGGCGTCTCCGGTGCCGGAAAAACCTCGCTGATTAACGCCATCAGTGGACTGACACGTCCGCAAAAAGGGCGGATTGTCCTCAATGGTCGGGTACTAAATGACGCCGAAAAAGGTATCTGTCTGACGCCAGAAAAGCGTCGCGTTGGCTATGTGTTTCAGGATGCGCGGCTGTTTCCGCATTACAAAGTGCGTGGCAATCTGCGCTACGGCATGGCGAAAAGCATGGTCGATCAGTTCGACAAGCTGGTGGCGCTTTTAGGCATTGAACCGTTACTTGAACGTTTACCGGGCAGCCTGTCCGGTGGCGAAAAACAGCGTGTGGCGATTGGTCGGGCATTGCTGACGGCGCCGGAATTGCTGTTGCTGGATGAACCACTGGCATCACTGGATATTCCGCGTAAACGCGAACTGTTGCCTTATCTGCAACGTCTGACGCGGGAAATTAACGTTCCTATGTTGTATGTCAGCCATTCTCTGGATGAGATCCTCCATCTGGCAGACAGAGTGATGGTGCTGGAAAACGGTCAGGTGAAAGCCTTTGGCGCGCTGGAAGAGGTATGGGGCAGCAGCGTGATGAATCCGTGGCTGCCGAAAGAGCAACAAAGTAGCATTCTGAAAGTGTCGATACTGGAGCATCATCCGCATTACGCAATGACCGCGCTGGCGCTGGGCGATCAGCATTTGTGGGTCAATAAGCTGGACGAGCCGTTACAAGCTGCGCTACGTATTCGCATTCAGGCTTCCGATGTCTCGCTGGTTTTACAGCCTCCGCAGCAAACCAGCATTCGTAACGTGTTGCGCGCAAAAGTTGTTAATAGCTATGACGACAACGGTCAGGTGGAAGTCGAACTGGAAGTCGGTGGTAAAACGCTGTGGGCGCGTATTAGCCCGTGGGCCAGGGATGAACTGGCAATCAGACCTGGCCTGTGGCTGTACGCGCAAATTAAAAGTGTGTCGATAACCGCCTGATTAAATCAGGTGGCTATAAATGAACTGGGCAATGCTGTCGGTGGTGTTATCCCCAATCACAATGTTGGCGCGCGCTTTTACTGCGTCATCGGCGTTGCCCATCGCTACACCCGTCCCGGCGGCTTCCAGCATACTGATATCATTAAAGTTATCGCCAAACGCAATCACATCATCCATCGACCAGCCTTGTGCCTCAATCCATTTCGTCAGGCGTCTACCTTTGCTGTTGCCGCCGCGTGCAATATCAACTTGATCGTGCCAGGACCATTCGCACTCCAGTCCTAATTCATGTTCAACATGCTTACCAAAATGCTGCAATCGCGGCAGGTCATCGTGCGTCAGGGCGAACTTCCACACCGCCTTAACTTCTTGTGCCGTCTCGGCCAGCGAGGCAACCTGGGTAAAGGTCGGACGCTGTTCTGGCGGCAGGGTTTGCGCCCAGTTAGAAGTACGAATAACATGCCCGGTCGGGTGTTCATACACCATTGCATCATCGACATACATCAGGCCGTGAATGTGGTGTTCATTCAGCATCTCAATGAGTTGCAGGGCTTTATTAACAGGCATTGGATCGGCTTCAAGCACGGTTTTTGCATGATAATCATACAAATAGGTGCCGTTACAGCAAATAGCAGGTGTATCCAGCGCCAGCGCCTGATAAAAAGGATGAATAGCGACGTGATGGCGACCCGTGACGATAATCAATTGATAGCCAGCTTCGCGAGCGCGAGCCAGTGCTTCTATAGATGAGGGAAGCAGGGTCTTTTTCGGGGTCAATAAGGTGCCGTCTAAGTCGAGAGCAATCACGCGTGTGGTCATGGCGTTTTCCAGATTAAGGTTAAGAATTTTCGTCTAAGCGAATGGTACACCGATACCACTATCGGACAAAATTCTGCGCTTTAATTCAGCATTCACCGCCAAAAGCGACTAATTTTAGCTGTTACAGTCAGTTGCTAAATGCAAAGGAGCATTCATGAAGCAAACAGTTTATATCGCCAGCCCTGAGAGCCAGCAAATTCACGTCTGGAACCTGAATCATGAAGGCGCACTGACGCTGACGCAGGTTGTTGATGTGCCGGGGCAGGTGCAGCCGATGGTGGTCAGCCCGGACAAACGTTATCTCTACGTTGGCGTTCGCCCTGAGTTTCGCGTCCTGGCGTATCGTATCGCCCCGGACGACGGTGCTCTGACATTCGCCGCAGAGTCGGCGCTGCCGGGTAGCCCGACGCATATTTCTACCGATCACCAGGGACAGTTTGTCTTTGTAGGTTCTTACAATGCGGGTAACGTGAGCGTAACGCGACTGGAAGATGGCCTGCCAGTGGGCGTCGTCGATGTGGTCGAGGGGCTGGACGGCTGCCATTCCGCCAATATCTCACCGGATAACCGCACGCTGTGGGTTCCGGCATTAAAGCAGGATCGCATCTGCCTGTTTACGCTCAGCGATGATGGTCATCTGGTGGCGCAGGACCCGGCGGAAGTGACGACCGTTGAAGGCGCTGGGCCGCGTCATATGGTGTTCCATCCAAACGAACAATATGCGTATTGCGTCAATGAGTTAAACAGTTCAGTGGATGTCTGGGAACTGAAAGATCCGCACGGCAATATCGAATGCGTACAGACGCTGGATATGATGCCGGAAAACTTCTCCGACACCCGGTGGGCGGCTGATATTCATATTACTCCGGATGGTCGTCATTTATACGCCTGTGACCGTACCGCCAGTCTGATTACCGTTTTCAGCGTTTCGGAAGATGGCAGCGTGTTGAGCAAAGAAGGTTTCCAGCCAACGGAAACCCAGCCGCGCGGCTTTAACGTTGATCACAGTGGCAAGTATCTGATTGCCGCCGGGCAAAAATCTCACCACATCTCAGTTTACGAAATTGTCGGCGAGCAGGGGCTACTGCATGAAAAAGGTCGCTATGCGGTCGGGCAGGGGCCGATGTGGGTGGTGGTGAACGCACACTAACCGTTGAGTTACCCGGCGCAGTATTTCCTGCGCCGGGGTATTACCCCATCTCCTGTAACGCATGTCTCTGGCGTTCGACGATATTGGTCCATAAATTGTCTTTATCATCAGTCCACAAATTAATCAGCAAGGCAAAAAAGCGTTCTGCAGCCGGAGAAAGCACGGCATCTTTGCGACGAATAATCCCCAATGTCCGACGTATAAAGGGTTCCACCAGCGGGATACCAATAATCGAAGAATAGGGCGCATGAGGCATTGCCAGACCTGGAAGCGCCGAAATCCCCAGTCCTGCTTCCACCAGTCCTAATGACGTCGAAAGATGACGCACTTCGTAAAACCAGTCCAGCTTCCAGGGTTTGTCGGACAATTTTTGCTCAATCAGCAGTCGGTTGCCGCTGGAGGAGCGCACACCAATCATTTTGTAACCTACCAGTTCCTGCCATTCCACTAGCTGCTTTTTGGCTAATGGGTGGTCACGCCGACAGGCCAGCACAAACGGCTCGTTGACCAGTGGCGTAAAATCGATGGATGAATTTGTGATGTTGTTCATGTTTATGCCAAAGTCCGATTCGTTGCACAGCACCGATTCCATGCAATTATTCGTGCCTTGTTCCAGAATTCGCACTTTAATATTGGGATATAGCTCATTAAATTTGCCAATTGCCAACGGCAAGAAATAAAACACGGCGGTAGGAATACACGCTAATGTCACCATACCACGATGATAAATATTCATGTCGCGAATATTAAACAGTGTTTCATCGAATTTTTTTATTAATTCCCGCGCCTCAGGAAGCAACATTCTCCCCGCTTTTGTTAAAGTAACCTTGCGAGTTGTACGCTCAAAGAGTTGAATATGTAAATCCTCTTCCATCTTTTTTATTCTGCGCGTTAATGCAGGTTGCGTAATATTAAGTAATTTAGCAGCATTGTTAAATGAACTGGACTCTGCCAGCGTGACAAATGCTTTCATACTTGATAACTCATGCTTCATTATTACTCCGGAAAATGGAAGCGGTGCTTTTTAGTGATTTGCAGTTAAACCAGTTTAACTGCCTTTTAATCACTTAAATTAATGAAAAAATGTTATTAATCGTGAAGCTAAAGTCATTAGAGATGCTTTGCCCTTAATGTAACCATATCGCAATAAGTTATGTTTTTAAATTGAGGGCATTATTATGAAAAAAATACCCTGCGTGATGATGCGAGGTGGAACCTCGAGGGGCGCGTTCCTGTTAGCGGAACATTTACCTGAAGATCAAACGCAGCGCGATAAAATATTGATGGAAATTATGGGTTCCGGTAATGATCTGGAAATTGACGGTATCGGCGGCGGTAATCCGCTGACCAGTAAAGTCGCCATTATTAGCCGTTCCAGCGATTCTCGTGCTGATGTCGATTATTTGTTTGCGCAGGTAATCGTCCATGAGCAACGTGTCGATACCACACCTAACTGCGGCAATATGTTATCTGGCGTTGGGGCATTCGCCATTGAAAATGGTTTGATTGCAGCGACATCACCGGTCACCCGCGTGCGTATTCGCAACGTCAATACAGGCACGTTCATCGAAGCCGATGTGCAAACGCCAAACGGTGTCGTCGAGTATGAGGGTAGCGCCAGAATTGATGGTGTACCAGGGACAGCCGCGCCGGTCGCGCTCACTTTCCTGAATGCTGCCGGAACAAAAACCGGAAAAGTTTTCCCGACGGATAATCAGATTGATTATTTTGACGATGTCCCGGTGACTTGTATCGATATGGCGATGCCAGTCGTTATTATTCCGGCTGAATACCTGGGAAAAACAGGCTATGAATTACCAGCAGAACTGGATGCCGACAAAGCATTATTAGCCCGCATTGAATCTATCCGTCTACAAGCGGGTAAAGCAATGGGCTTAGGCGATGTCAGTAATATGGTTATCCCTAAACCTGTACTTATTTCTCCAGCACAGAAAGGCGGGGCAATCAATGTGCGTTATTTTATGCCCCATTCTTGCCATCGCGCGCTGGCGATAACTGGTGCTATTGCCATTTCCAGTAGCTGTGCGCTGGAAGGCACCGTCACCCGACAAATCGTCCCTTCTGTCGGATACGGCAATATCAATATTGAACACCCCAGTGGTGCGCTTGACGTTCATTTAAGCAATGAAGGTCAGGATGCCACGACGTTACGCGCATCTGTTATTCGGACGACCAGAAAAATATTTTCCGGTGAAGTTTATCTTCCCTGAAAAAATTCTTTGTCGTGATAAGGACAATCAATAAAGGACTTCTGTATGAGTCATACAGAAAGAACAGGATTTTAAATGAATAAGAAATCGTTATGGAAGCTAATTCTGATATTAGCGATCCCATGTATTATTGGCTTTATGCCAGCTCCGGCAGGATTAAGTGAACTGGCGTGGGTACTGTTTGGTATCTACCTGGCGGCAATTGTGGGTCTGGTTATTAAGCCATTCCCGGAACCTGTCGTACTGTTAATTGCGGTTGCCGCTTCGATGGTGGTCGTGGGTAACTTATCCGACGGTGCATTTAAAACCACCGCTGTATTAAGCGGTTACTCTTCCGGTACAACCTGGTTGGTGTTCTCGGCGTTCACCTTAAGCGCCGCGTTTGTTACCACCGGCTTAGGTAAACGTATCGCCTATCTGCTGATTGGTAAAATTGGTAGCACAACCCTGGGACTGGGTTACGTTACCGTATTCCTCGATCTGGTACTGGCTCCGGCAACACCGTCTAACACCGCGCGTGCGGGCGGCATTGTGTTACCGATCATCAACAGCGTGGCGGTGGCTCTTGGGTCCGAACCGGAAAAAAGCCCGCGTCGTGTTGGACATTACCTGATGATGTCCATTTACATGGTCACCAAAACCACCAGCTACATGTTCTTTACCGCAATGGCGGGGAACATTCTGGCGCTGAAAATGATCAACGACATTCTGCACCTGCAAATTAGCTGGGGTGGATGGGCGCTGGCAGCCGGTTTACCGGGCATCATTATGCTGCTGGTCACTCCTCTGGTGATTTACACCATGTATCCGCCAGAAATTAAAAAGGTCGATAACAAAACCATCGCTAAAGCGGGCCTTGCCGAACTGGGACCGATGAAAATCCGTGAAAAAATGCTGCTCGGTGTCTTTGTGCTGGCGCTGCTGGGCTGGATTTTCAGTAAGTCTCTGGGGGTTGATGAATCCACTGTGGCAATCGTTGTTATGGCAACCATGCTGCTGCTGGGTATCGTTACCTGGGAAGATGTGGTTAAAAATAAAGGCGGCTGGAATACCTTAATCTGGTACGGCGGTATTATCGGTTTAAGCTCCTTATTATCAAAAGTTAAATTCTTCGAATGGTTAGCTGAAGTCTTTAAAAATAACCTGGCATTTGATGGTCATGGCAACGTTGCCTTCTTTGTCATTATTTTCCTTAGCATCATCGTGCGTTATTTCTTCGCTTCTGGTAGCGCCTATATCGTTGCTATGTTGCCGGTATTTGCCATGCTGGCGAACGTCTCCGGCGCACCGTTAATGTTAACTGCGCTGGCGCTGCTGTTCTCCAACTCTTACGGCGGCATGGTCACTCACTATGGCGGCGCGGCTGGTCCAGTTATCTTCGGTGTTGGCTATAACGACATTAAGTCCTGGTGGCTGGTCGGTGCGGTTCTGACGATATTAACCTTCCTGGTGCATATCACCCTCGGCGTGTGGTGGTGGAATATGCTGATCGGCTGGAACATGCTGTAAATACTCAAAAATATCCATTCATTATTTTTCTGCGCACTTTACGGTGCGCAGATATCTGGAGCATTTGATGATCAAGTTATCTGAAAAAGGCGTGTTTCTCGCCAGTAATAACGAAATAATTGCCGAAGAACATTTCACCGGCGAAATTAAAAAAGAAGAAGCAAAGAAAGGCACTATTGCCTGGTCTATTCTCTCTTCTCATAACACGTCCGGAAATATGGACAAACTTAAAATTAAGTTTGATTCCTTAGCCTCCCACGATATTACCTTTGTTGGTATTGTACAGACCGCTAAAGCGTCCGGCATGGAACGTTTCCCGCTGCCGTATGTGCTGACCAACTGCCATAACTCACTGTGCGCCGTCGGCGGCACCATTAACGGTGATGACCATGTTTTTGGTTTATCGGCAGCGCAGCGTTATGGCGGTATTTTTGTGCCTCCGCATATTGCGGTCATCCATCAATATATGCGTGAAATGATGGCAGGCGGCGGCAAAATGATCCTCGGTTCAGACAGCCACACCCGTTACGGTGCGTTAGGTACAATGGCGGTCGGCGAGGGCGGCGGCGAGCTGGTAAAACAACTGCTTAATGACACCTGGGATATCGACTATCCGGGCGTTGTTGCAGTGCATTTGACCGGAAAACCAGCACCCTATGTGGGGCCGCAGGATGTGGCGCTGGCAATTATCGGCGCGGTGTTCAAAAACGGCTACGTCAAAAATAAAGTGATGGAGTTCGTGGGGCCAGGTGTTGCTGCGCTCTCTACCGATTTCCGTAACAGCGTTGACGTTATGACCACTGAA
The DNA here is from genome assembly GCF_002966005.1 of Escherichia sp. MOD1-EC5433. NCBI lineage: Bacteria > Pseudomonadati > Pseudomonadota > Gammaproteobacteria > Enterobacterales > Enterobacteriaceae > Escherichia > Escherichia sp. MOD1-EC5433. The sequence goes on from NZ_PTRL01000002.1 coordinate 342,287, forward strand.
ACCACCTGTTTAAGTTCTGTCTGGCAAACCGATGAAGAAGTTCATAACTGGCTGGCGCTGCACGGTCGCGGCCAGGATTACTGCCAGCTTAACCCTCAACCGATGGCGTACTACGATGGGTGCATTAGCGTTGATTTAAGTGCCATCAAACCAATGATTGCGCTGCCGTTCCACCCGAGCAACGTGTATGAAATCGACACGCTGAACCAGAACCTGACCGACATTCTGCGTGAGATTGAAATCGAGTCCGAGCGCGTGGCGCACGGTAAAGCCAGACTCTCGCTGCTGGATAAAGTCGAAAATGGTCGCCTGAAAGTACAACAGGGGATTATCGCAGGCTGTTCTGGCGGTAACTATGAAAACGTTATTGCAGCGGCGAATGCACTGCGTGGTCAATCCTGTGGCAACGACACCTTCTCGCTGGCGGTTTATCCGTCATCACAGCCGGTGTTTATGGATTTAGCCAAAAAAGGCGTGGTAGCAGATTTGATTGGCGCAGGCGCAATCATCAGAACTGCGTTCTGCGGCCCATGCTTTGGGGCAGGTGATACGCCAATCAACAACGGTTTGAGTATTCGCCACACCACGCGTAACTTCCCGAATCGCGAGGGCTCTAAGCCAGCTAATGGTCAGATGTCAGCGGTTGCATTAATGGACGCCCGTTCTATCGCTGCGACTGCGGCAAACGGTGGCTATTTAACCTCTGCCAGCGAGCTGGATTGCTGGGACAACGTGCCGGAGTATGCCTTCGATGTAACGCCGTATAAAAATCGCGTCTATCAAGGCTTTGTGAAAGGGGCGACCAAGCAATCGCTGATCTACGGACCAAACATTAAAGACTGGCCGGAATTGGGCGCGCTGACTGACAATATCGTCCTCAAAGTGTGCTCGAAGATCCTCGACGAAGTGACTACCACTGACGAATTGATTCCTTCCGGTGAAACCTCTTCTTATCGTTCAAATCCGATTGGTCTGGCGGAGTTTACCCTGTCACGCCGCGATCCAGGTTATGTTGGCAGAAGTAAAGCGACTGCTGAGCTGGAAAATCAGCGTCTGGCAGGGAATGTCAGCGAGCTGGAATCCGTATTTGCCCGTATTAAACAGATTGCTGGTCAGGAACATATTGATCCGCTGCAAACTGAAATTGGCAGCATGGTTTATGCGGTCAAACCAGGTGATGGTTCTGCGCGTGAACAGGCGGCGAGCTGCCAGCGTGTGATTGGCGGTCTGGCGAATATTGCCGAGGAATACGCGACTAAACGTTACCGTTCTAATGTCATCAACTGGGGGATGTTACCGCTGCAAATGGCAGAAGTGCCGAACTTTGAAGTGGGGGATTACATTTATATTCCTGGCATTAAAGCGGCGCTGGATAATCCAGGTACGACCTTCAAAGGTTATGTGATCCATGAAGATGCGCCGGTTACGGAAATCACGCTCTATATGGAAAATCTGACTGCGGAAGAGCGCGAGATTATCAAGGCGGGTAGTTTGATTAACTTCAATAAAAACCGTCAGATGTAAAAAGCGCCATGTGAATGTAGGTCGCATCCGGCACTTATTGTCGGATGCGATGCTGGCGCATCTTATCCGACCTACGAATCGCATCGACCCGTAGGCCGGATAAGGCGTTTACGCCGCATCCGGCAATGAGTTAATAGCTCTTATTTCTTTGCTTCTGCAACCACTTTGCTACCCACGCCACGGTTATTGTATTCCCACATGCGGTTGTAGTTAGTGTCATTCAGATTGCGCTGTACTTCGTCGTTATCATCAACGCTGCCGGTGTTACCCGCAAACGGACGATTAGAGATCACCGCATCGGCCCACGGTTTAGCCGTGTTAAAACCTTCGTTGATGGCGCTATCACGGATCACTACCTGACCGTTGGTATTGGCATCAACATCCAGCGAGCGGCCCAGCTGCGCGACGCCATCACCGGAAGCATTGAAACGGCTGTTTACCGCGAGGAAACCGTAGTAAATATTGGACAGCGTAGCCGGTGCAAACACATACGCTTCTTGCTGAGTACGTGAGTTCACCACGCGGAATTCGGTATTATCGAACACCACTGCACCACGGCCGGAAACGATATCCACATCCCCTTCGATGTAGCTATTAGTTACCAGAGTACGCGGCTGACGGTTGGTTTCCAGACGGTTCTGCACACCACTGTTGGTAACAAAGAAGGTATTCTGACGACCGAGAATGTTAACGTTGTTGATCTGCACTTTATCGCCGTCAGTACGCAACGCCACTGCCGGATGGTTACCCGCATCTACGCTATCGCCCAGGGTGTTTTCAATGGTCAGGTTTTGCAGTTGCAGACCATTGTTTTGTGACCAGAAGACCGCAGAACAGAGAACGCCGATGCTGTTGCTGCGTTTGCTCTGGCAGCTATCGTACATGTACCACGCTGGTTTACCTGGCATATATTTGCCGCGCGGGTTGACGTCATGACGCCAGTCGGCAGGGCTCATTCCACCATCAAGGGAAAGCCCAATCTTCACATCAATCGGTTTTTCGCCCATACCGTAGACAGTGATTCCCCCCGGAGCGGCAGGGACATAAACTGTACCTTCATACTCACCTGGCATCACGGCAATATACTGGCGCTTATTTGTACGCTTGATAATCGCCGCATCTACCGCCGCCTGAATCGTGGTATGCGTTACACCTTGAGTACCCGCCGGGCCGACAACAAAGTCAGGTTGCGCAGGCAGGGTAATCGGGGAAGGATTCCATGCTGTAGCACCTGGCGTCAGGGACGCAAAATAGTGTTGAGCATCGAAATTCTGCGCTTCTTTTGCCGACAGAATCGGGCGAGAAGACGTACCAGGTGCTACTTGATCGGAAGGACGTTGATCGGGCGGTGTTGAGCTACAGGCGGTCAGCGTCACGCCAAAAGCCAGTGCCAGCGCCAGACGGGAAACTGAAAATGTGTTCACAGGTTGCTCCGGGCTTTGAAATGGAAAAATGAATCCGTTGAAGCCTGCTTTTTTATACTAACTTTAGCGAAACGGGAAGGTAAAAAGACAAAAAGTTGTTTTTAATACCTTTAAGTGATGTCAGATGGCCTTGCACCATCTGACAGATTATTTAACTGAACATCGCGGTAATTGATGCACTGGCGAGAGAGTGGAAATGGACGTTAAAACCGACCATCGCGCCGCTGGCACCTTCATCGACATCAATACGTTCTACATCCAGCGCGTGAACGGTAAAAATGTAGCGATGGGTTTCGCCTTTCGGCGGCGCAGCGCCATCGTACCCGGTTTTACCAAAATCAGTGCGTGTCTGGAGCACGCCATCAGGGATTGCTACCAGACCAGAGCCAAATCCTTGCGGCAATACACGGGTATCGGCAGGCAAGTTAACAACTACCCAGTGCCACCAGCCGGAGCCGGTCGGCGCATCCGGGTCGTAGCAGGTGACGACAAAACTTTTTGTTCCCGCAGGAACATCATCCCACGCCAGATGTGGCGAAATATTATCGCCATCGTAACCCATGCCGTTAAAGACATGACGATGCGGTAGCTTATCGCCATCGCGCAGATCATTACTGATGAGTTTCATTAACCCTCCTTTCTTGTTTGCAGAAAGTGTAGCCAGAAACCCTCACGCTGACTTCCCGTTATTGGCAAAAAAATGTTTCATCCAGTACGGCGTGATTTACCGCTGCGGTCAGGCGCTGCAACTGTTCCGGGCGAATAATATAAGGCGGCATCAGGTAAATCAGTTTGCCAAAAGGCCGGATCCACACACCCTGCTCGACAAAGAATTTTTGCAGTGCTGCCATATTCACCGGACGAGTGGTTTCGACCACGCCAATTGCCCCCAGCACGCGCACATCGGCAACCATTTCGGCGTCACGGGCTGGTGCCAGTTGCTCGCGTAGTTGCGCTTCAATATTTGCCACCTGCTGTTGCCATTTACCGGATTCGATAATCGTCAGGCTGGCGTTCGCTGCCGCGCAGGCCAGCGGATTGCCCATAAAAGTTGGCCCGTGCATAAAGCAACCGGCTTCGCCGTTACTAATAGTTTCCGCAACCTGACGTGTGGTGAGCGTAGCGGAAAGGGTCATCGTGCCGCCGGTTAAGGCTTTACCGAGGCATAAAATGTCCGGCGCGATCCCCGCATGTTCACAAGCAAACAGTTTGCCGGTTCGACCAAATCCGGTGGCGATTTCGTCAGCAATCAGCAAGATACCTTCGCGATCGCACATTTTGCGGATTCGTTTTAACCATTCCGGATGGTAGATGCGCATCCCGCCTGCGCCCTGGACAATCGGTTCAATGATCACCGCAGCAATTTCATGACGATGCGCCGCCATCAGGCGCGCAAAGCCCACCATATCGCGCTCATCCCATTCGCCGTCCATGCGGCTTTGCGGAGCCGGGGCAAACAAGTTTTCTGGCAGATAGCCTTTCCACAGGCTGTGCATTGAGTTGTCAGGATCGCATACCGACATCGCGCCAAAAGTATCGCCATGATAACCATTGCGGAAGGTCAGAAAACGCTGGCGCGTTTCGCCTTTGGCCTGCCAGTACTGCAACGCCATCTTCATCGCCACTTCTACCGCCACGGAACCGGAGTCCGCGAGAAAAACGCACTCCAGCGGTTGTGGTGTTATCGCCACCAGTTTGCGGCAAAGTTCGACGGCTGGCGCATGGGTGATACCGCCAAACATCACATGCGACATGGCATCAATTTGCGACTTCATCGCCGCATTAAGCTGCGGGTGATTGTAACCGTGGATCGCTGCCCACCAGGACGACATACCGTCAACCAGGCGTCTGCCGTCAGACAAAATCAGCTCGCAACCTTCCGCGCTCGCCACCGGATAAACCGGCAGCGGGGAGGTCATGGATGTGTATGGGTGCCAGATATGGCGTTGGTCAAAGGCAAGATCGTCCGTTGTCATAATCGACTTGTAAACCAAATTGAAAAGATTTAGGTTTACAAGTCTACACCGAATTAACAACAAAAAACACGTTCTGGAGAAGCCCCATGGCTCACCGCCCACGCTGGACATTGTCGCAAGTCACAGAATTATTTGAAAAACCGTTGCTGGATCTGCTGTTTGAAGCGCAGCAGGTGCATCGTCAGCATTTCGATCCTCGTCAGGTACAGGTCAGCACTTTGCTGTCAATTAAAACCGGTGCTTGCCCGGAAGATTGCAAATACTGCCCGCAAAGCTCGCGCTATAAAACCGGGCTGGAAGCCGAACGGTTGATGGAAGTTGAACAGGTGCTGGAGTCGGCGCGCAAAGCGAAAGCGGCGGGATCGACACGTTTCTGCATGGGCGCGGCGTGGAAGAATCCCCACGAACGCGATATGCCGTACCTGGAGCAGATGGTGCAAGGGGTAAAAGCGATGGGCCTGGAGGCGTGTATGACGCTGGGCACGTTGAGTGAATCTCAGGCGCAGCGCCTCGCGAACGCCGGGCTGGATTACTACAACCACAACCTCGACACCTCGCCGGAGTTTTACGGCAATATCATCACCACACGTACTTATCAGGAACGTCTCGATACGCTGGAAAAAGTGCGCGATGCCGGGATCAAAGTCTGCTCAGGTGGCATTGTGGGCTTAGGCGAAACGGTAAAAGATCGCGCCGGATTATTGCTGCAACTGGCAAACCTGCCGACGCCGCCGGAAAGCGTACCAATCAACATGCTGGTGAAGGTGAAAGGCACGCCGCTTGCCGATAACGACGATGTCGATGCCTTTGATTTTATTCGCACCATTGCGGTGGCGCGGATCATGATGCCGACTTCTTACGTGCGCCTTTCTGCCGGACGCGAGCAGATGAATGAACAGACTCAGGCGATGTGCTTTATGGCTGGCGCTAACTCGATTTTCTATGGTTGCAAACTGCTGACCACGCCGAATCCGGAAGAAGATAAAGACCTGCAACTGTTCCGCAAACTGGGGCTGAATCCGCAGCAAACTGCCGTGCTGGCAGGGGATAACGAACAACAGCAGCGTCTGGAGCAGGCGCTGATGACCCCGGACACTGACGAATATTATAACGCGGCAGCCCTATGAGCTGGCAGGAGAAAATCAACGCGGCGCTCGATGCGCGGCGTGCTGCCGATGCCTTGCGTCGCCGTTATCCGGTGGCGCAAGGCGCCGGACGCTGGCTGGTGGCGGACGAACGCCAGTATCTGAACTTTTCCAGTAACGATTACTTAGGTTTAAGCCATCATCCGCAAATTATCCGTGCCTGGCAGCAGGGCGCGGAGCAATTTGGCGTCGGCAGCGGCGGTTCTGGTCACGTCAGCGGTTATAGCGTGGCGCATCAGGCGCTGGAAGAAGAATTGGCCGAGTGGCTGGGTTATTCGCGGGCGCTGCTGTTTATCTCCGGTTTTGCCGCTAATCAGGCCGTCATTGCCGCGATGATGGCAAAAGAAGATCGCATCGTTGCCGACCGGCTTAGCCATGCCTCGTTGCTGGAAGCTGCCAGTTTAAGTCCGGCGCAACTTCGCCGTTTTGCTCATAACGATGTCGCTCATCTGGCGCGCCTGCTTGCTTCCTCCTGTCCGGGGTTGCAACTGGTGGTGACAGAAGGCGTATTCAGTATGGACGGTGATAGTGCGCCGCTGGCAGAAATCCACCGTGAGACGCAGCAGCACAATGGCTGGTTGATGGTCGACGATGCCCACGGTACGGGCGTTATCGGTGAACAGGGGCGCGGTAGCTGCTGGCAACAGCAGGTGAAACCAGAATTGCTGGTTGTTACTTTTGGCAAAGGATTTGGTGTCAGCGGTGCGGCGGTGCTTTGCTCTGAAACTGTGGCGGATTATCTGCTGCAATTTGCCCGTCATCTTATCTACAGCACCAGTATGCCTCCGGCGCAGTCGCAGGCATTACGCGCATCTCTGGCGGTTATTCGCAGTGAAGAAGGTGATGCACGGCGCGAAAAACTGGCGGCGCTCATTACGCGTTTTCGTGCCGGAGTGCAGGGTTTGCCGTTTACTCTTGCGGATTCACGTAGCGCCATTCAGCCATTAATCATCGGTGATAACGCTCGCGCATTACGCCTGGCAGAAAAACTGCGTCAGCAAGGTTGCTGGGTAACAGCGATTCGCCCACCAACCGTACCCGTCGGCACCGCGCGTCTACGCTTAACGCTAACCGCAGTGCATGAAACGCAGGATATCGACCGTTTGCTGGAGGTGCTGCATGGCAACGGTCAATAAACAAGCCATTGCGGCGGCATTTGGTCGGGCTGCCTCACAATATGAGCAACACGCAGAGTTACAGCGCCACAGTGCCGACGCCTTACTGGCAATGCTCCCACAGCGTAAATACACCCACGTACTGGACGCTGGTTGTGGACCTGGCTGGATGAGTCGCCACTGGCGAGAACGTCACGCGCAGGTGACTGCGTTAGATCTCTCGCCGCCAATGCTTGCCCAGGCACGCCAGAAGGATGCCGCAGATCATTATCTGGCGGGGGATATCGAATCCCTGCCGTTAGCGACTGCGACGTTCGATCTTGTATGGAGCAATCTCGCGGTGCAGTGGTGCGGTAATTTATCCACGGCACTCCGCGAGCTATACAGAGTGGTGCGCCCCGGTGGCGTAGTGGCGTTTACCACGCTGGTGCAGGGATCGTTACCCGAACTGCATCAGGCGTGGCAAGCGGTAGACGAACGCCCCCATGCCAATCGCTTTTTACCGTCAGCAGATATTGAACAGGCGCTAAAAGGTTTTCGTTATCAACATAATATGCAGCCTGTCACGCTGTGGTTTGATGATGCGCTCAGTGCCATGCGTTCGCTGAAAGGCATTGGCGCAACGCATCTTCATGCAGGGCGCGACCCGCGAGTATTAACCCGTTCACAGCTACAACAACTGCAAATGGCCTGGCCGCAACAGCAGGGGCTATATCCCCTGACGTATTATCTTTTTTTGGGAGTAATTGCTCGTGAGTAAACGCTATTTTGTTACCGGAACGGACACCGAAGTGGGTAAAACCGTTGCCAGTTGTGCACTGTTGCAGGCCGCGAAGGCCACAGGTTACCGAACGGCAGGCTACAAACCCGTTGCCTCCGGTAGCGAAATGACTGCAGAAGGTTTACGCAACAGCGATGCACTGGCGTTACAGCGCAACAGCAGCCTGCAGCTGGATTACGCCACGGTGAATCCATACACCTTCGAAGAGGCGACCTCGCCGCATATCATCAGCGCGCAAGAGGGCAGGCCAATTGACCCATTGGTGATGAGCGCCGGATTACGTGCGCTGGAACACCAGGCTGAGTGGGTGTTAGTGGAAGGCGCGGGCGGCTGGTTTACGCCGCTTTCGGATTCGTTCATGTTTGCAGAGTGGGTAACGCAGGAACAACTGCCGGTGATTCTGGTCGTTGGGGTAAAACTGGGCTGCATCAATCATGCAATGCTGACAGCACAGGCAGTACAGCAGGCAGGGCTAACACTCGCAGGCTGGGTGGCGAACGATGTCACGCCGCAGGGTAAACGCCACAGTGAATATATGGCTACGCTCACCCGAATGATCTCCGCGCCGCTGCTGGGGGAAATCCCCTGGCTCCAGGAAAATCCAGAAAGTGCGCTAACCGGAAAATATATAAATCTCACATCACTGAAGTAGCAAAAAAATTGGTTGAATTGCGAGCGAGATCGCGTCTTCGCTCGCCCGTAATTTAACCAATAAAATGCTAAAAAAATCGCGAAAAAAATTTTACCCCCGCATTATACGATTAGTATGGGAATTGCCCAGGCGGCTGGACATAGGGGCTGCAGGCAGTTATCCACTATTCCTGTGGATAACCATGTGCATTAGAGTTAGAAAACGTAAGGTAAGCGAGAGAATACGCGGCTTGCACGCAAATTGGCGCTAAAGACGGCTTAAATAAATATTTGTTATTTTTCAATCTGTTATATAAATGCAATGGCTGTCAGGAAAGAGTCATCTCCTGCAATAAATCCGTCATCAGCTATCTTGACAAATGTTAAAAAAGCCATTGCTCTGGGGATAACCCTGCAGACCAGAGTTTTATCTCGTCACAGCGTCAATTTTACCTACGGTTTAGACCTTAGTTGACGGCGTAACAGAAATGTTGTGGTGTGAGACTGTTTTTTTATCCAGTATAATTTATTGGCATTATTAATCATGACGAGTAAAATTACACACCTGCCCGCCCATTCCTTCAGGTAGCAACTCATGAGTAAACCATTCAAACTGAATTCCGCGTTCAAACCTTCTGGCGATCAGCCGGAGGCGATTCGACGCCTCAAAGAGGGGCTGGAGGATGGCCTCGCGCATCAGACTCTGCTCGGCGTGACGGGGTCGGGAAAAACCTTCACTATTGCTAATGTCATCGCTGACCTGCAACGCCCAACCATGGTGCTGGCGCCCAACAAAACGCTGGCAGCGCAACTATATGGTGAGATGAAAGAGTTCTTCCCGGAAAACGCGGTGGAGTATTTCGTCTCCTATTACGATTACTATCAGCCAGAAGCCTATGTTCCGAGTTCAGATACGTTTATTGAGAAAGATGCCTCAGTAAACGAACATATCGAACAGATGCGACTTTCAGCAACCAAAGCGTTGCTGGAGCGGCGAGATGTTATTGTCGTAGCGTCAGTTTCCGCTATTTATGGTCTGGGCGATCCTGATTTATATCTCAAAATGATGCTGCACCTCACGGTCGGTATGATTATCGATCAACGGGCTATCCTGCGCCGCCTGGCGGAGTTGCAATATACCCGCAACGACCAGGCGTTCCAGCGCGGCACTTTCCGCGTGCGCGGTGAGGTGATCGACATCTTCCCGGCAGAGTCCGACGACGTTGCGCTACGTGTAGAATTGTTCGACGAAGAAGTGGAGCGTCTCTCGCTTTTCGACCCACTGACCGGGCAGATTATCTCGACCATTGCGCGTTATACCATCTACCCGAAAACGCACTATGTTACGCCGCGCGAGCGCATTGTGCAGGCGATGGAAGAGATTAAAGAAGAACTGGCGGATCGGCGCAAAGTACTGCTGGCAAATAACAAGTTGCTGGAAGAGCAGCGGCTGACCCAGCGTACCCAGTTTGATCTGGAGATGATGAATGAGCTGGGCTACTGTTCGGGCATTGAAAACTATTCGCGCTTCCTCTCCGGGCGCGGGCCTGGCGAGCCACCGCCGACGCTGTTTGATTATCTGCCTGCCGATGGGCTGCTGGTGGTTGATGAATCACACGTCACCATTCCGCAGATTGGCGGTATGTATCGCGGCGACCGGGCGCGTAAAGAAACGCTGGTGGAGTACGGTTTCCGCCTGCCATCTGCGCTGGATAACCGTCCACTGAAATTTGAAGAGTTCGAAGCTTTAGCCCCGCAAACCATCTATGTTTCTGCGACGCCGGGTAATTACGAGCTGGAAAAATCAGGCGGCGACGTGGTGGATCAGGTGGTGCGTCCAACCGGATTGCTTGATCCGATTATCGAAGTGCGTCCGGTAGCGACCCAGGTCGATGATCTTCTTTCAGAAATTCGCCTGCGGGCGGCAATTAACGAACGCGTTCTGGTGACGACGCTGACCAAGCGGATGGCGGAAGACCTCACCGAATATCTCGAAGAACACGGCGAGCGCGTGCGTTATCTTCACTCCGACATTGATACCGTTGAACGTATGGAAATCATCCGCGACTTGCGTCTGGGCGAGTTCGATGTGCTGGTTGGCATCAACTTACTGCGCGAAGGTCTGGATATGCCGGAAGTGTCGCTGGTGGCAATCCTCGACGCCGACAAAGAGGGCTTCCTGCGTTCTGAACGTTCATTAATTCAGACCATCGGGCGTGCGGCGCGTAACGTCAACGGCAAAGCGATTCTCTACGGCGATAAGATAACCCCGTCAATGGCGAAAGCCATTGGTGAAACCGAACGTCGCCGCGAGAAACAGCAGAAGTACAACGAAGAGCATGGCATTACACCGCAAGGGCTGAACAAGAAAGTGGTCGATATCCTGGCGCTGGGGCAGAACATTGCTAAAACCAAAGCCAAGGGCAGAGGGAAAGCGCGCGCGATTGTTGAGCCGGATAATGTGCCGATGGATATGTCGCCAAAAGCGTTGCAGCAGAAAATCCATGAGCTGGAAGGGCAGATGATGAAACATGCGCAAAATCTGGAGTTCGAAGAGGCGGCGCAAATTCGCGATCAGTTGCATCAGTTGCGTGAGCTGTTTATTGCCGCGTCGTGACGAGATGAGAAAGTCGGAATGTTCTTCCGGCTCAGATTAACTATGAAGTCAAAAAAGTGCTCGAACGATCCCCTCGCCCCTTTGGGGAGAGGGAGAGGGTTAGGGTGAGGGGAACAGGCCGCATTGCTCCAGAAGCCTGGTCAGCAATCTCAGCCACGTTAACCCAACGCTTGTAACGCCTTTTCCAGTGCGTTATGTAACAACTGGCGGTCATGACGATAGGGGATATCGCTGGCCTCCAGTACGTCCTGAATCACTATTCTGTCGGTGACCGCAGAAACATCCACTTTCGGCCCAACGACTACGGCATCAATAACCTTCTTGCCGACATACTGCTCCATAATCGCCAGCTTATTTTCCAGCTTCAGATTCGCCGCTGGTAAGCTAAGTTCACGCCCCAGATTGCCTATATAGACCATCGGAGCTGGCGTGCGGCGCAATGCCTGCGCCATTTCCTTAAGCAGCAGGATCGGCATCAGGCTGGTATAAAAACTGCCTGGCCCGATAAGAATCAGATCTGCTTCATTGATAGCATGTACCGCTTCACGCGTGGCAGGCACATTAGGGGTTAACAGTAATTCCTGAATCGGCGTGGTTAACTGGTCAATATTCACCTCGCCGTAAACTTCATGCCCCTGATCGTCAATCGCCATCAGATCAACAGGATGCTCTGACATCGGAATCAAATGCGCGTCCACTTTCAGCAGATTACGAATCAAATTGATGGCTTCCAGAGGCCGCACGCTAAGGTGATCCAGTGCCTTTAACATCAGGTTTCCAAGGTTATGCCCGGAAAGTTCGCCATTACCGCCAAAACGGTATTCAAACATCGCGGAAGCGACGCTGGGTTCCGTAATCAACTGATTAAGGCAGTTGCGCATATCGCCCCAGGCAATACCGCCTTCTGAGCGGCGAATTCGTCCTGTCGAACCACCATTATCGGTGGTGGTCACAATTCCCGTTAAACGAGAACCCAAAGACGAAAGTGAGGAGAGAACGCGTCCCAGTCCATGCCCTCCGCCGAGAGCAACGACACGATCAAGGTCAGCCAGCGTACGATTGCGCATATAAATTCCTGAAGTCAGATTATCCGCGCTACAGTAGCGCAACTGACAGGGAAACAGCAATTAACCTGCCAATATTGAGGATATAAATAATTGTTTTCTACCTCTAAAGGACGATATACGCACTGCATTGCTGATGATGTACATCAAAGTAAAACCGTCATTTTCCCTTATTCTGTAGTGAAATAGCACGATCATGACGCTATATATATGATTACATAGCGAAAAGTGTGAATGGTAAAAATCTCATTTACACGCTAGTATCGGCATAACCACTAAACACTCTAGCCTCTGCACCTGGGTCAACTGATACGGTGCTTTGGCCGTGACAATGCTCATAAAGATTGCCACCAGGGCGAAGGAAGAAATGACTTCGCCTCCCGTATCTGGAAAGGTGTACATGGCTTCACAACTGACTGATGCATTTGCGCGTAAGTTTTACTACTTGCGCCTGTCGATTACCGATGTGTGTAACTTTCGTTGCACCTACTGCCTGCCGGATGGCTACAAGCCGAGCGGCGTCACTAATAAAGGCTTCCTGACCGTCGATGAAATTCGTCGGGTTACGCGCGCCTTCGCCAGTCTGGGCACCGAAAAAGTGCGTCTGACAGGCGGCGAGCCGTCTTTACGTCGCGACTTTACCGATATCATCGCCGCTGTGCGGGAAAACGACGCTATTCGCCAGATTGCGGTCACCACCAATGGTTATCGCCTGGAACGCGATGTCGCGAACTGGCGCGATGCAGGCCTGACAGGCATTAACGTCAGCGTTGATAGCCTCGACGCCCGTCAGTTTCACGCCATTACCGGGCAGGATAAATTCAACCAGGTAATGGCAGGCATCGATGCCGCATTTGAAGCCGGGTTTGAGAAGGTTAAAGTCAATACCGTGCTGATGCGGGATGTCAATCATCATCAACTCGACACCTTTCTGAACTGGATCCAGCATCGCCCCATTCAGCTGCGTTTTATCGAACTGATGGAAACGGGCGAGGGTAGCGAACTCTTCCGTAAGCACCATATCTCTGGTCAGGTTCTGCGTGACGAGCTGCTGCGTCGTGGCTGGCTCCATCAGCTTCGTCAACGCAGCGACGGTCCCGCGCAAGTTTTTTGTCATCCGGATTACGCCGGAGAGATCGGCCTTATCATGCCGTATGAAAAAGACTTCTGCGCCACCTGCAACCGCCTGCGCGTCTCCTCCATTGGTAAACTCCACCTCTGCTTGTTTGGTGAAGGCGGCGTTAACCTGCGCGATCTGCTGGAAGACGATACCCAGCAACAGGCGCTGGAAGCACGTATTTCGGCGGCGCTGCGGGAGAAAAAACAGACCCATTTCCTGCATCAAAACAACACCGGTATTACGCAAAACTTATCGTACATTGGCGGTTAAAACGTCAAAAGGAGAGATCAGATGAGTCAGGTAAGCACTGAATTTATCCCGACCCGTATTGCTATTCTTACGGTTTCTAATCGTCGCGGTGAAGAAGACGATACCTCCGGTCACTATCTGCGCGACTCGGCGCAGGAAGCAGGCCATCACGTTGTCGATAAAGCCATAGTCAAAGAAAATCGCTACGCCATCCGTGCCCAGGTATCTGCGTGGATCGCCAGCGACGATGTGCAAGTGGTGCTGATTACAGGTGGTACTGGCCTGACGGAAGGCGATCAGGCGCCAGAAGCACTGCTGCCGCTGTTCGATCGTGAAGTCGAAGGCTTCGGCGAAGTGTTCCGTATGCTGTCGTTCGAAGAGATTGGCACCGCAACGCTGCAATCTCGTGCGGTGGCGGGTGTTGCTAACAAGACACTGATTTTCGCCATGCCTGGTTCAACCAAAGCGTGCCGCACCGCCTGGGAAAATATCATCGCTCCGCAGCTGGATGCCCGTACGCGTCCGTGCAATTTCCATCCACATTTGAAGAAATAAGTATGTCGCAACTGACCCATATCAACGCCGCTGGCGAAGCGCACATGGTGGATGTCTCCGCCAAAGCGGAAACTGTACGTGAAGCGCGCGCCGAAGCCTTTGTCACCATGCGCAGTGAGACGCTGGCGATGATCATTGATGGTCGCCACCACAAAGGCGACGTATTTGCCACTGCGCGCATTGCCGGTATTCAGGCGGCAAAACGCACCTGGGATTTGATCCCGCTCTGTCATCCGCTGATGCTCAGCAAAGTTGAAGTCAATTTACAGGCCGAGCCGGAACATAATCGGGTACGAATTGAAACGCTTTGTCGTCTGACCGGCAAAACTGGTGTCGAAATGGAAGCATTAACCGCAGCCTCTGTGGCGGCGCTGACCATTTATGACATGTGCAAAGCGGTGCAAAAAGATATGGTGATTGGCCCGGTACGTTTGCTGGCGAAGAGCGGCGGCAAGTCGGGTGATTTTAAGGTGGAAGCGGATGATTAAAGTTCTTTTTTTCGCCCAGGTGCGTGAGTTGGTGGGAACAGATGCAACCGAAGTGGCTGCGGATTTCCCAAACGTAGAAGCATTGCGCCAACACCTGGCAGCGCAGAGCGATCGTTGGGCGCTGGCGCTGGAAGATGGCAAATTACTGGCCGCCGTCAACCAGACGCTGGTGAGTTTTGACCATCCGCTGACTGACGGCGACGAAGTGGCTTTTTTCCCGCCGGTAACCGGAGGTTAAGATGGCAGAAACCAAAATTGTTGTCGGCCCGCAGCCGTTCAGTGTAGGGGAAGAGTACCCGTGGCTGGCGGAGCGTGACGAAGATGGTGCAGTGGTCACGTTTACCGGTAAGGTGCGCAACCATAACCTGGGCGACAGTGTAAAAGCATTAACCCTCGAACACTATCCGGGGATGACGGAAAAGGCACTGGCGGAAATCGTGGATGAGGCGCGTAACCGTTGGCCGCTGGGACGCGTCACGGTGATTCATCGCATTGGCGAATTATGGCCGGGCGATGAAATCGTATTTGTCGGGGTCACCAGCGCGCATCGTAGCAGCGCGTTTGAAGCCGGGCAGTTTATTATGGATTATCTGAAAACCCGCGCACCGTTCTGGAAGCGCGAAGCCACGCCGGAAGGTGATCGCTGGGTCGAAGCCAGGGAGAGCGATCAGCAGGCGGCGAAACGCTGGTAGTTTTTTGTTGGCCGGATAAGGCACCGCTGCATCCGGCAATTTCACCGCTCTGGACATGCGTTTACGCTGCCTCGATGCACACCCTCATCATTTGCAGTATCCTTTAGATATTCCTTATATCTTCAGGAGAAAGTCATGGACAGATTCCCACGTTCAGATTCAATCGTACAACCCCGTGCTGGCTTGCAAACCTATATGGCGCAGGTCTATGGCTGGATGACAGTTGGCCTGTTGCTGACCGCATTTGTTGCCTGGTATGCGGCTAATTCTGCCGCCGTTATGGAGCTGCTATTCACTAACCGGGTCTTCTTAATCGGTTTAATAATCGCGCAATTAGCTCTGGTTATCGTGTTATCAGCGATGATTCAAAAACTCAGCGCGGGCGTAACGACGATGCTCTTTATGCTTTATTCGGCGCTAACGGGCTTAACGCTCTCCAGTATTTTCATTGTCTACACTGCCGCCTCTATTGCCAGTACCTTCGTTGTCACCGCCGGGATGTTTGGCGCGATGAGTCTGTATGGTTACACCACGAAACGCGATTTAAGTGGCTTCGGCAATATGCTATTTATGGCATTAATTGGTATTGTCATCGCCTCGCTGGTGAATTTCTGGCTGAAAAGCGAAGCATTGATGTGGGCAGTCACCTACATCGGCGTGATTGTCTTTGTTGGACTGACGGCGTATGACACTCAGAAACTGAAAAATATGGGTGAACAGATTGATACTCGCGACACGTCGAACCTGCGTAAATATTCCATTCTTGGCGCATTAACGTTGTATCTGGACTTCATCAACCTGTTCCTGATGTTGCTGCGGATCTTTGGCAACCGTCGTTAAACGCATTTCTTATAAAATCCCGGAATGACACCGGGATTTTTTTGTCTATTTGATAATAAGTATATATTTAAAAAATAGACATAAAGATATAATTCACATTGATTATATCTTTATGTCTATGCATATGATGCATTTTTATAAATCTGGTATACCTAAAAGAAAATAGAGTACAATCCTACGGTTTTATTAATGGCTGGCGATATTCATCTGTTAAATAAATGCTTGCGGGTAAAAATCAATCATCTGCTGATAATATATCTCAATGGGATTAATTTTTAAATATATATTCATATAATAAATGAATTGGGGTTCTATGTCTTTCGTATTACCATCGATAACGGCTTATCCACGGCAGTCAAAAAAATACATTTTCATCGCATTGCTACTTGTATCCGTATTATTCCAGCTTTGGCCTGTTTATTTTTTACAGCCATTGAGGGTTATCCTGCGCGTCGGTATCTGCAACTTGCTAATCATCCTGTGTTTGATAGGGTGTTATCGATTATTTGTTGGAAAAATAGCGGCATTGAGTGTGTCACTATTATTGACCATTAACTTTATGGTCGCGCTTTGTACATGGCAAATTTATCAAAGTGAATTTAATATTATCTTTGCGATGAGTATCATGGAAACCCACTGGTCTGAAGTGAAAACAATGTCGGGGTTATATCTATCCTGGATGCCAGTATGTGTTGTTTATTTCTTGCTGACTTATTTTTCTATACACATGGGCGTTAAGTGTGTGTCTACTAAAGTTCAATGTGCATCACTGGTGATACTATTAATATTTATCTCATGGTTTAGCTACAATCAATGGAGTAAACAGAAAAAAGATGGTCTTGGAGGATACTCTCCATTAAGCTCCAGGGTGTTAAGATTTACACCATTTTATACCGCTGCTGATTTTATTATTGCTTATCGAGATATTTCTTTTGCCAGAGAAATAAAACAAATTGATGTGGATTTACCGGGATTGATTGCTAAAGAAACGGATATTGAAAATTATGTTATTATCGTAGGGGAGTCTGTACGGCGCAGTAATATGAGTTTGTATGGCTTTGGCATCAATACCACGCCTGTACAAAATGAGATTGGACCACAGGCGCTTATCTTTGATAATGCGGTTTCCCCAGCGGCGGCAACAGTAACTTCTGTTCCGATGATCCTCAGTAAAGCGACAACAGAAAGTTTTACCGCTGCGGACTTATCAAATAATGTTATTGCCGTAGCTAATAAAGTGGGGTATCAGACTACCTGGTTAAGCACCGTGGGTATGTCCGGGAAGCATAATAACTATATTACGCTCATTGGTCGTTCCAGTAATAATACACATTGGGTAAGCGAGGAATACGATGATAGCCTTCTTCCGTTGTTGGATGAAGCATTAAAAGCCAAGGGTAAGAAATTAATACTGCTACATGGTAATGGTAGCCATGAAATTGCCTGTACACGCTACCCTGAATGGGCAGATAAAATTAAAACTGGGGATAAATACGAGGATTGCTACAACAACTCCATACGATTTACCGATTACATCATTGGCGAAATCATGAAAAGACTGGAGGGAAGTAAATCCTCATTACTCTATTTTTCTGACCACGGTCTGGAGAAAAATCCCAATATTCCATCGTATTATATGCACGCCGCAGATACTCCCAGTAAAGAAGCCTACGATGTACCGCAATTTATCTGGTATAGCCAGGCTGCTATCGCCAGTCAACCGCGTAAACTTGGACACATTCAAGAAGTTTATTCATTGCTTAATAACTATGCGATGATTCTTGACTGGCTGGGCATCTCTACCCACGAAGAGCATTGCAATTCGCCATTATCTCAGTGTTATCGTCCGCACTCCTCCATTCCAGTAACTGATGGCACCCGTGCCAAAATATATGAATATAAAGATCTGCGAGACACCTTTACATCACCGAAGAAAAAGGTTTCTTATCGCGAAGCCAGTCCGAATCCGCTGTAATTTTATGCTGAGAGGACATCGCCAGATGTCCCCTGATGATTATTAAGGAAACAACAAACATTACTCTGGCGTAAAACATACTTTGTTAAAGGGCTGTAGCGTATCAGAATGCAGAAACGCATTAGTTGTGTAGGGCGGCTAAGGCGTTCACGCCGCATCCGCCATGAACAAATAGCACGTTGCTAACAATCTGCACAAACCAAAGAACTTAACTAAACATCACATCGCCGCTTCATTTTTCGCCCGTAGCTTCTTCGCCTGGCTTTCCAGCAACAGGTAACAGATCAGCGCCAGCAGCAGCGGGATAAAGTAGTACAGGACACGGTAAGCGAGCAGGGCGGCGATAATCGTTCCTTTTGATGTATGTTCCCCTGCCAGTAGCGCGATAAACACCGCTTCCAGTACGCCAATACCCGCTGGAATATGCACAATGACGCCGGCAATACTGCTAACCAGCAACACGCCCAGTACAAAGAAATAGTTCACGTTTTGACCAAGTAACAGCCAGATAATCGCTCCCATAACCATCCAGTTAACGCTGGAAATCAGCATCTGGGCGAGGGCGAATTTCCATGAAGGTAGCACCAGCTTTTGCCCTTTGATGGTCATATGACGGTGTTTAGCGAAGGCGCAAAACCATAAATAGACTGCAATTATCAGCAGCAAACCAATGCCGAGAATACGCAGCGTGGTTTGATCGATATACCAGTGATCCGGCAGTTCCACCACGCCCACGGTAAAAATAATCCCGGCGAGCAAAATATAGCCCAGCCAGTTGGTGGTAATACTCAGCGAGAAAATCCGTGTAATAGTGCTACCCGGTAATCCCAGGCGGGAGTAAAGACGATAACGCATACCAATGCCGCCGACCCAGGTACTGAGCGTCAGGTTGAAGGCGTAGCAGATAAATGACACCAGCATCACCTGGCGCTTCGCCAGTTTATGACCGCAGTAGAAGCGGGCTAGCAGGTCATAACAGCCGTAAATCAGATAGCTGACGACCACCAGCCCAACCGCACTGAGCAGTGCAACGCGATTGTAGTCGCGGATGACCTTCCAGACCTCTTCCCAGTCTACCTTTTTGGCGTAGACCACCAGCAACACAATCACCGCGATAAAAAACAGCCAGGTGAGGATCTTCTTTGCCCGGCGCCAGCGTGGATGCGATTTACTCATCAGGGTTTTACCCCCGTGTTTTCTGTTTCTACCCGATCCTGAGTTTCCATTGCCGGCTGCGCGGGCGGATCAACTTGCGCCAGACGTGGCGTATGCGCCGGAAGCCAGCCAACCAGCGCCGGAAAATGGCGTAGAAAGTGGAATGCCAGCACGCTTTTAGTCAGGTTCCACCAGGTGCGTTTTGGCAGCATGGTTTCATCTACCTGCTGGCAGTCAGCGGCGATGATGCCATTCAGATTGTCGCGTAACGTCTGGTTAAAATTACGATCGTGGATGATAACGTTTGCTTCAAGATTCAGCGACAAACTGAGCGGATCGAGATTACTGGAGCCCACCGTCGCCCAGTGATCGTCCATCAATGCCACTTTGCCGTGGAGTGGGCGGCGGCGATATTCAAATACCTGAACGCCGCCTTTAACCAGATAGTTATACAGCAAGCGCGCGCCGACTCTGACAATAGGCATATCCGGTTCACCCTGAATGATCAGTTTGATCCGCACCCCACGCCGTGCCGCTTTACGCAAGGCGTGTAAAAATCGATAGCCGGGGAAGAAGTAGGCGTTGGCGATAATCACTTCTCGCCGCGCCTGAGTGAGCATTTTCAGATAGTGGCGTTCAATATCGCTGCGATGTTCTTCGTTATCGCGCCAGACCAGCAATACCTGCGCTTCTCCCGGCTGGCGGTTCTCTTCTGCCTTGTGATGACGTCGCCACCAGCGCCGTGCCGCGCTTTGTCCGGGCAGGTTTTCCAGTTCAAATTGCAGAATATCTTCCACAATTGGCCCCTCCAGGCGCACCGCGTAATCCTGTTTGGCCTCTGGACCGTAGCTGGACATATGCTCGGCGGAGTAATTCAGCCCGCCAATAAAGGCGATGCGTGCGTCGATCACCACAATTTTGCGATGCATCCGGCGAAACACATTGGTGCGCATACCGAACAGGCGAGGGCGGGGATCGTAATAACGAAACACCACGCCAGCCGCCGTCAGCTCATTGACAAACTCATCGCTGAGATCCGGCGAACCGTAGCCATCCAGCAAGACTTCCGCTTTAACCCCGCGTCTCGCAGCGTCCAGCAATGCTGCGTGTAATTGTTTACCGACGTCATCCTCGAACCAGATAAACGTTTCAAGAATAATGCGTTCTTGCGCCTCGCCAATCGCTTTAAATACAGCGGGATAATATTGCTCGCCGTTCTCCAGCAACTGGATCTTATTGCCTTCGCGCCAGCTACATTTCATAAATGAATCTCCGCACTCAAAGGGGCATGATCAGAAAGATGTCGCCAGGTGCGCAGCGGTAGCGAGGTTGGCGCGCTGGCGCTGGCATTTTTGACATAGATCCTGTCCAGACGTAGTAGAGGAAATTGCACCGGAAACGTGCGCGCCGGGCGTCCGTGGGCGCGGGTAAATATCTCATCCAGCCCGGCCTGTACTTTTAAGGGATGATTGGCTTTTTGCCGCCAGTCGTTGAAATCACCCGCCACTAAAACGGGTTCGTCTGGCGGAAGCTGGTTCACCCATTCGGCGAGCATCGCAAGCTGCGCCTGACGGTGCGCCTCACGCAGGCCAAGATGCACGCACATCACATGAATCGCTTTCCCGGTCACCGGTGGCACAATGCGGCAATACAGTACGCCACGTTTTTCCGCCCCATCGACAGAAACATCACGATTTTCATAATGTTCAATGGGATAGCGTGACAGCACCGCGTTTCCGTGATGCCCTTCTGGATACACAGCATTGCGACCGTAGGCAAAATCGCTCCACATGGTGTCGGCAAGAAACTCGTAGTGCGAGGTATCGGGCCAGTTTTCCACATGCAGTGGATGAACTTCGTGCGCGCCCATCACTTCCTGCAGGCAAACAATATCGGCGCTGACGGTGCGCACGGCGTCGCGAAGTTCCGGCAAAATGAAGCGTCGGTTAAACGCGGTAAAGCCTTTGTGAATATTGATGGTGAGTACCTTGAACGAAAATTGTTGTGTTTGATCGGGCATAATTTTCCTGTCTTTGCCTCTTATCTCATTGAAATAGTGTAGTCGGCGTCACAAAAAGGTGCGGTCTTACGGAATTTTCCGTAAAGTTCGGTACTCTGAGTTAGTAGAGATAAATTCTTCAGGAGAGAAGCCATGAAGTGGCAACAACGTGTTCGTGTCGCAACTGGCCTAAGTTGCTGGCAGATTATGTTGCATTTACTGGTAGTGGCGCTGCTGGTGGTGGGCTGGATGAGTAAAACTCTGGTTCACGTCGGCGTGGGATTGTGCGTGCTGTATTGCGTAACGGTAGTGATGATGCTGGTGTTTCAGCGCCACCCCGAACAACGCTGGCGCGAGGTGGCAGACGTACTGGAAGAGCTGACCACCACCTGGTATTTTGGCGCAGCGCTGATTGTGCTGTGGCTGTTGTCCCGCGTACTGGAAAACAACTATTTGCTGGCAATTGCAGGGCTGGCGATCCTTGCCGGCCCGGCGGTGGTGTCGTTACTGGCGAAAGATAAAAAGTTACATCACCTTGCGTCTAAACATCGCGTACGCCGCTGATCCTGTCGTGGCCGTTATCACCAGTAGCGGCCACAAACTGTTCCACACAATATCCAGACTCGCATCCTTCAAATAAATCTGCTTGGTAATGTCCGTAAAGTGGCGGATAGGGTTAATCCACGTCAGGTTTTGCAGCCACACCGGCATGTTCTCTACCGGCGAAACGTAACCGGAAAGCAGAATGGCGGGCATCATAAAGACGAATACCCCGATAAACGCCTGCTGTTGCGTTGCACAGAGTGATGAAATCAGCAGACCGAATCCCACCAGTGACAAACCGTAAATCACCATCGTGAAATAGAACAGCGCCAGCGATCCGGCGAAGGGGATTTGATACGCCCAGATACCAATCGCCAGCACAATGGTGGCCTGGAACGTGGCGACAATTAACGCCGGTACGGCTTTACCGATGAATATCTGCCAGGTGGTGAGGGGCGAAACCAGTAGCTGATCGAGCGTTCCCTGTTCGCGTTCGCGGGCGACAGAAAGTGAAGTGACGATCATCACGCCGATAGTGGTGATCATGGCGATCAACGATGGCACCACAAACCATTTGTAGTCGAGGTTTGGGTTATACCAGTTGCGTACCACCAGTTCGCTGTTGTTGGGCTTCGGCTTTCCTTCCAGCAGCTCCTGCTGATAGTTTTTGACGATCTGTTGCAGGTAGTTGGCGGCGATTTGCGCACTGTTGGAGTTACGCCCGTCGAGAATTAACTGCAACGGCGCGGTCTGGAACGTATCCAGTTTGCGTGAGAAGTCTGCCGGGAAACGCACCAGCAGTAGCGCCTTTTGCGTGTCGATGGTTGGGCGGATCTCCTGCGGACTTTTCAGCAACAGCACATGGGTAAAGGCGCTGGCACGGGCAAAACGTTGGGTCAGCTCCACCGAATGCTCGCCGTTATCTTCATCGTAGATAGCGATGGTGGCGTTGGTCACTTCCAGCGTGGCGGCAAACGGGAACAGGATCACCTGAATAAGCACGGGTAAAATCAGAATCGCCCGCGTTTGCGGTTCGCGCAGCAGCGACTGCAACTCTTTGCGGATTAACGTCCATAAGCGATGAAACATGCTCTTCTCCCTAATCCAGCCGACGTTTGGTTTTCAGCCACGTCAGGCCGATAAACATCACCGCCGAAGCGATCAAAAACAGCACGTTTACCACCAGCACCACTGGAATATTCCCGGCGAGGAACAGGCTTTGCAGGGTGCTGACGAAATAACGAGCGGGAATAATGTACGTCACCGCGCGGATCACCGCTGGCATACTGTCGATCTGAAAAATAAAGCCGGAAAGCATAATCGACGGCAGGAACGCGGCGTTCAGGGCGACCTGAGCGGCATTGAACTGGTTGCGGGTAATCGTGGAAATCAGCAGCCCCATCCCCAGGGTACTGAGTAAAAACAGGCTGGAGATAAAAAACAGAATCAGCAGCGAACCGCGATAGGGCACGCCGAGAATAAACACCGACACCAGCATACAGAGCAGCATCGCCAGCATACCGAGGAAGTAATAGGGGATCAGCTTACACAACAGCAGTTCCGTGCGGGTAATCTCCGTAGAGAGCAAAGCCTCCATAGTGCCGCGTTCCCATTCTCGCGCCACCACCAGCGAGGTGAGGATCGCGCCGATAACCGTCATGATAATGGTTACCGCACCGGGGATAATAAAGTGCTGGCTTATCGCCGCCGGGTTAAACCAGTAGCGTGTCTGGACGTCGATAAGCGGTTCAAACGTCTGCCCATTGTCCTCTGCCCGCTGCATTTGCCAGATCTGCCAGATCCCTTCGACATACCCCTGCACAAAGTTAGCGGTATTCGGCTCACTGCCGTCGGTGATCACCTGAATCGGTGCGGTGGCGTTGGCGCGCTCCATCTGTTCGGCGAAATCTACGGGAATAACCACCAGACCGCGAATTTTCCCCGCCTGCATTTTGGCGATCAGTTCCTGACGGTTATCGCTGATGGTGGCGTCGATGTAGGGCGAGCCGGTCATGGTGTGGGTGAAATCCAGCGCCGCTTCGCTACGTTGCTCCAGCAAAATCCCGACCCGCAGCTTACTGGAGTCGAGGTTAATGCCGTAACCAAAAATAAACAGCAGCAACAGCGGGATCACCACCGCAATCAGCCAGCTACTTGGATCGCGAATGATCTGCCGCGTCTCTTTGACGCACAGCGCCCGCACACGACGCCAGGAAAGGATCGGATTACTCATTGCCATGCTCCTTATCCCAGTTGTGGATCAACTGAATAAAAGCCTGCTCCATGGTGGGGTCGGGTTGCTCATCGTTAGCCGACTGCGCTTTCAAATCGTCCGGCGTACCGCTGGCAATCAGCTTCCCGCGATACACCAGCCCGATGCGGTCGCAATATTCCGCTTCATCCATAAAGTGGGTGGTAACCATCACCGTAACGCCTTTCTCAACCATGCTGTTGATATGTAACCAAAATTCACGGCGGGTGAGGGGATCAACGCCGGAAGTCGGTTCATCAAGAAACAGAATGTCCGGTTCGTGCATTAGCGAGCAGGCCAGCGCCAGCCGCTGTTTAAAACCCAACGGCAGTTCATCGGTGGCATGTGAGGCGATACTTTTCAGGCCGAACGCCTCGCTCATACGGGAGATTTTTTCGTTCTGCGCCCGACCGCGTAAACCATACACACCAGAAAAAAAGCGTAAATTCTGTTCGACCGTCAGGTTGCCGTAGAGCGAAAATTTTTGTGCCATATAGCCGAGATGCTGGCGCGCTTTACCGGAACTCTCTTTCAGATCCATCCCCAGCACCAGCGCCTGACCAGAGGTCGGCACCAGCAAGCCACACATCATCTTAAAGGTGGTTGATTTCCCCGCGCCGTTTGGCCCGAGCAAACCAAAGATTTCACCGCGTTTGACGGCAAAATTCACATGATCGGTGGCGGCAAAATCACCAAATTTCTTGGTCAGCTCTTTCGCTTCGATCACCGTCTCGCCGGGTGTGCCTTCTACCGTATGTAATATTGCGCCTAGCGGCGATTCCGAGGTTCCGGCACCACCCAGCAAATCAATAAACGCATCTTCAAAACGCGGCGTAGTTTCGTTGATGTTGATTTCCGGCATCCCGTCGGCATGGCGAATATCGTCTGGTGTGGCCTCTTTTTTGAGGATCAGGCGCACGGATTTCCCCTGAATCATCCCGTCGCTGACCTGTGGCAGTTTCAATGCCCGTTGCAGCAATTTGCGGTTGCCCTCGTGCGGGCTGGTCATCAGAAAACTGCGTCCGGCCATGGTTTGTGTCAGGGCTTTTGGTTCTCCCTGATACAGCAACTCGCCTTCGTTCATCAATAACACGTCACGGCACTGCTCGGCTTCGTCGAGATACGAGGTGCTCCAGAGGATTAACATCCCTTCGCCTGCCAGCTCATGCACCATCTGCCACAGTTCGCGCCGTGAGATAGGGTCAACGCCGACGCCGGGTTCATCGAGCAGTAACACTTTCGGCGCGCCCACCAGGGTACAGGCCAGCCCGAGTTTTTGCTTCATCCCGCCAGAGAGCTTGCCCGCCAGGCGTCCGGTAAACGGGCCAAGAGACGTAAACTCCAGCAGGCGAGCAAAAGTCTGCTTACGTGCTTCACCGGTGACGCTGCGCAAATCCGCGTACAGATTGAGGTTCTCCATCACCGTGAGATCTTCATACAGACCGAATTTCTGCGGCATATAGCCAAGCACTGCGTGCAGCGCAGCGTCGTTTTTGATCGGATCAAAGCCAATCACCGTGGCACTGCCGCTGTCGGGTTTCAGTAATCCCGCCAGCATCCGCATCAGCGTGGTTTTGCCCGCGCCATCCGGCCCCACCAGCCCCGTCACATAACCGGCATGAATGGTGCAGTCGAGCGGCGCGACGGCGGGCTTGTCCATGCCCGGAAAGCGTTTTTCCAGGCCGTTCAGCGTGATAACGGCATCATTCATGTCCTGCCTCGTCACCGAATTGCACCGTCACTGGCATTCCCTGGCGTAACGCATCATCGGCGTCGGTCACCACAATACGCAGGCGATAAACGAGGTCGGTACGCAGATCCGGCGTTTCGACGGTTTTCGGGGTAAATTCAGCGGTTGGCGAAACGAAACCAATCTGCCCGTGATAGGGCTTGTCCGGGCGACCATCGGTATAGAGCAGCACTTTGCGCCCCGGCTGCGCCTGGTCAAGATTACGTTCATCAACATAAGCGCGCACCCACACCGGACGCGTCAGCGAGACGGTAAACACCGTGCCGCCTTCATTGAGCACCGTGCCAGGCTCTACTGCGCGGGTTAATAGCGTGCCATCAGACGGTGCGACCAGCGTCGAATCCTGCAAATTCAGCTCCGCCTGCGCCAGTTGCGCCTGTGCCTGTTCGAGGCTGGCTTTCGCCTGGGCGATATCCTGTTCACGGTTACCGGAACGGTACTGACGTAATTTATCCTGAGCTGATTTCAGCGTTGCCTGCGCCTGGTCGCGCGAGGAGCGGGCATTTTCCAGGTCATTTGCCGAAATGGTGCGGCTTTTCCACAACCCTTGCTGGCGGTTATAGAAGTTCTGCGCATAGTCATATGCGGCTTGTGCCTGTTTCACCGCTGCGGCGGCCTGAGCGATTTCTTCGTCGCGATACCCGGCAAGCATCAGGTCATACTGCGCCTGCGCCACTGAAACGCCCGCTTTCGCCTGCATCAGGGCAATCTCATACGGCTTATGATCCAGTTCGCCCAGCACCTGGCCCGCTTTGATCGCATCACCTTCGTCTACCGCCAGCGACTCAACGCGACCACCGACACGGAAGCTCAGATTCACCGTACGAATATCCACGTTGCCATACAGTGTCAGGCCGTTATCCTGGCGGCTTTGATACCACCAGTAGCCTCCGGCAACCACGGCGGCAAGCACCACTACCGCCAGTCCAGTCACGACAGTTTTTTTCATCACTACAAACTCCTTTGCGATAATCCTTGCAAAATCAGGTCGATATGACAGGTTACCGTCTGGTTGATCAGTTCGGTCTTTTCTTCATCGAACGCGCTCCAGCCGGTGCGTAACAGAATCGTTTCTTTACCAAGACGAAACGCCAGAATCTCGCCAAGTAATGCATGGGTATGGAGGATCATGCGGGTATCGTTGGCATCACAACCGGTCCAGGCGGCGATCAGACGCGTAAGATGGCTGTGTAGCGGGCTAATCACCTGTTCATGCACCAGATGGTAGGCCGCCGTAGGAGAGAGCTGCTCACGGGAGATAAACTTGCTGAGGTTGACAGTGTCATCCTGGGTGAGCAGTTGAATCATGTTCCTGCAGGCGCGAAGGATCAGTTCGCGGATGGCTGCGCGATCCGGCTGTGGTTGCGCGAATAAGCGTTCGGCTTCCTCGGCGTGCGGACGGAACTGTTCGCCAATAAAATCGGCAATCCACTGGGCGCAGGCGAGGTATAAATCTTCTTTCGAACCGAAGTAATAGGTAATAGCAGCGATATTCTGCCCGGCCTGGGCGGCAATATCGCGGGTGGTGGCGTTCATTCCATACTCACCAAACTGCGCCAGTGCAGCGGCAATCAGCTGCTTTTTCGCCTGTTCACCTTTGGTTGTCATGGCAGGACTATTCATAGCACAGCCCATTCTTAATCAAATGATTGATTAAGATTATGACTCATTTTTCGCGTTGTCCAGTATGGCTAAGAATTTGAGCAACGCCAGTCACAGGGATAATTTATGCGCTGCGTCACAAAAACTGCTACACTCCGCTCCCTCATGACATTGTGGTTTTTGTCATTTTCCTTTTCAGTATCTCCCTGAAAACTACACCGGTAACGGTCGGGGCGGTTCGGAGTAGTTATGTCTTTCGATTCTTTGGGTTTAAGCCCTGATATCCTGCGCGCCGTTGCCGAGCAAGGTTACCGTGAACCCACCCCTATTCAGCAGCAGGCGATCCCTGCGGTGCTGGAAGGCCGCGACCTGATGGCCAGTGCCCAGACCGGCACGGGCAAAACAGCGGGCTTTACGTTACCGCTGTTGCAACACCTGATTTCCCGAGAGCCGCACGCCAAAGGGCGTCGTCCGGTGCGCGCGTTGATCCTCACCCCGACCCGCGAACTGGCGGCGCAGATTGGTGAAAACGTCCGTGATTACAGCAAATACCTGAACATTCGTTCGCTGGTGGTGTTTGGTGGCGTCAGCATTAACCCGCAGATGATGAAGCTGCGTGGCGGTGTTGATGTGCTGGTGGCAACGCCGGGGCGTTTGCTGGATCTGGAACACCAGAACGCGGTGAAACTGGATCAGATAGAGATCCTCGTCCTTGATGAAGCTGACCGTATGCTCGATATGGGCTTTATCCACGATATTCGTCGTGTGTTAACAAAACTGCCAGCGAAGCGCCAGAACCTGCTGTTCTCCGCGACTTTCTCTGACGAGATTAAAGCTCTGGCAGAAAAACTGCTGCATAACCCGCTGGAAATCGAAGTGGCACGCCGCAATACCGCCTCTGAGCAAGTGACCCAGCACGTTCACTTTGTCGATAAGAAACGCAAACGGGAATTGCTGTCACACATGATTGGTAAAGGTAACTGGCAGCAGGTGCTGGTGTTTACTCGAACCAAACATGGCGCTAACCATCTGGCTGAACAATTAAATAAAGATGGCATTCGCAGTGCGGCGATCCACGGTAATAAATCGCAAGGTGCGCGTACCCGTGCGCTGGCCGATTTTAAATCGGGCGATATTCGCGTGCTGGTGGCGACCGACATCGCCGCGCGTGGCCTGGATATCGAAGAGTTGCCACACGTCGTCAACTATGAGCTGCCAAACGTACCGGAAGATTATGTCCACCGTATCGGGCGTACCGGTCGTGCCGCCGCCACCGGCGAAGCGTTATCGCTGGTGTGTGTTGATGAACACAAACTGCTGCGTGATATCGAAAAACTGCTGAAAAAAGAGATCCCACGCATTGCGATTCCGGGCTATGAGCCGGACCCGTCAATCAAAGCCGAACCGATCCAGAATGGTCGCCAGCAACGCAGTGGCGGCGGTCGTGGGCAGGGTGGTGGTCGCGCTCAACAGCAGCCACGCCGCGCTGAAGGTGGTGCGAAGTCTGGTAACGCGAAACCCGCAGAAAAACCGTCTCGTCGTCTCGGCGATGCCAAACCGGCAGGCGAACAACAACGTCGCCGCCGTCCGCGTAAACCTGCCGCTGCGCAGTAATCTTTTATGCCGGGCTATGCCCGGCATCTTCGCAATAAATCTCTTTCTACCGCAATCTTGCCCTGGGCGATTTATAATCAATGTGCTGCAATTTATTATTAATTGCGCTATCTTTAATTATAAATTGCATGTCGTATACAAAGAGGTCAGCGCATTATGGCACCAGAAACGATCGATCACTCAACCTTACATAAACTGGTTGAATCTGGCGTAGTGGATGCAGCACACGTTATTGGCACCCAGGGAGGCTGGTCGTTGACCGTGAAATACGGGCACACTGAACGGCCTCTTGCAGCACAACGCAGTCGGCAAATTCGCTTGTTTAAACGACTGGAAACGGTTGTCAACTACCTGAAAGATGTTGGTATTGCCCGGTTTGAAGTCGACGCCTCTAATTACGACCCGAACGGTCAGAAGAAAACCACCCGACCAGACAGGGTAGAGGCATTAAAACGTGCTCATGAAGCTGCCGCGTATGATGCCTGGTTTCGTGAACAGGTGCAGGCCGCCATTGACGACCCACGCCCGGCGCTCTCTCATGAAGAGGCCAAAAGTCTATTTGCTGCCCGTAAAAAAGCATTGTTGAAGGGGGATTAATGCGTCTGGAATGGAAGCCAATGTCCCTGTCTGACAGGGAGCAAATCATGGAATACATCAGTAAAGATAATCCACAAGCGGCAATTGCCCTTGATAATCAATTTGAAACTATTGCGGAACAGGCTTGTGAACGCCCGGAGATGTATCGGGCCGGACGAGTCGCTGGCACTCATGAGGCCGTTGTCAGACCGCATTATGTGCTTGTTTATCAAGTGGAGGGCGATACGCTCTCGGTACTGCGTGTTTTGCATACCGCCCTGCAATGGCCGCCAGCGGAATAGGCCTGTGTGCATAGTCTTTTGCTGCGCAATGATGTTTCTTCTGCTGCGGGAAAACCCCACATCCGGAAAACGTCTTTGCGAGCAGCTTTCCAGAAACAGAAAAACCATTACCCCTGAAAACCGAAAAATGCCACAATATTGGCTGTTTATACAGTGTTTCAGGTTTTCTCATGGCATTAACCGCCGCGCTTAAAGCGCAAATTGCCGCCTGGTATAAGGCGCTTCAGGAACAGATCCCCGACTTTATTCCCCGTGCGCCGCAGCGGCAGATGATTGCGGACGTCGCCAAAACGCTGGCCGGAGAAGAAGGGCGGCATCTGGCGATTGAAGCGCCCACCGGCGTTGGGAAAACGCTCTCCTATTTGATTCCTGGCATTGCGATTGCCCGCGAAGAGCAAAAAACGCTGGTGGTCAGTACCGCCAACGTGGCATTGCAGGATCAGATCTACAGCAAAGATTTACCTTTGTTGAAAAAGATCATTCCCGATCTTAAATTCACCGCCGCTTTCGGGCGTGGGCGCTACGTTTGCCCGCGTAACCTGACGGCGCTTGCCAGCACTGAACCCACGCAACAGGATCTGCTCGCTTTTCTTGACGACGAACTGACGCCTAATAATCAGGAAGAGCAAAAACGCTGTGCAAAGCTGAAGGGCGATCTCGACACTTATAAATGGGATGGCCTGCGCGATCATACGGATATTGCTATTGATGACGATCTCTGGCGACGGCTGAGTACCGACAAAGCCAGCTGCCTCAACCGCAACTGTTACTACTACCGCGAATGCCCGTTTTTTGTTGCCCGTCGGGAGATTCAGGAAGCAGAAGTGGTGGTGGCAAACCATGCGCTGGTTATGGCGGCGATGGAAAGCGAAGCTGTATTGCCAGACCCGAAAAACTTGCTGCTGGTGCTGGATGAAGGGCATCACCTGCCGGACGTGGCGCGGGATGCGCTGGAGATGAGCGCCGAAATCACCGCGCCCTGGTATCGGCTCCAACTGGACTTGTTCACCAAACTGGTCGCCACCTGCATGGAGCAGTTTCGCCCGAAGACGATCCCACCGCTGGCAATCCCTGAACGTTTGAATGCGCATTGTGAAGAGTTGTATGAGCTTATCGCCTCTTTAAACAACATTCTCAATCTCTATATGCCTGCCGGGCAGGAGGCTGAGCACCGGTTTGCGATGGGCGAACTGCCTGATGAAGTGCTGGAGATCTGCCAGCGGCTGGCAAAACTGACCGAGATGCTGCGTGGCCTGGCAGAACTGTTCCTCAACGATTTAAGCGAGAAAACCGGCAGCCACGATATTGTGCGTCTGCATCGGTTGATTTTGCAGATGAACCGCGCGCTGGGGATGTTTGAGGCGCAAAGCAAACTCTGGCGGCTGGCCTCGCTGGCGCAATCTTCCGGTGCGCCAGTGACCAAATGGGCGACGCGGGAAGAGCGTGACGGGCAGCTACATCTCTGGTTTCACTGCGTGGGGATCCGCGTCAGCGATCAGCTGGAAAGGCTGCTGTGGCGCAGCATTCCGCACATTATTGTCACCTCCGCAACCTTGCGTTCGCTGAACAGTTTTTCGCGTTTGCAGGAGATGAGCGGGCTAAAAGAGAAAGCAGGCGACCGCTTTGTGGCGCTGGATTCACCGTTCAACCACTGCGAGCAGGGCAAAATTGTTATTCCCCGGATGCGCTTTGAGCCTTCCATCGACAACGAAGAGCAGCACATTGCTGAAATGGCGGCCTTTTTCCGTGAGCAGGTGGAGAGCAAAAAGCATCTCGGCATGTTGGTGCTGTTTGCCAGCGGACGGGCGATGCAGCGGTTTCTCGACTATGTGACGGATTTACGTCTGATGCTGTTAGTGCAGGGCGATCAGCCGCGCTACCGCTTAGTTGAACTGCATCGCAAACGCGTCGCTAACGGTGAGCGCAGCGTGCTGGTGGGCCTACAGTCATTCGCCGAAGGCCTTGATCTGAAAGGCGATCTGCTCAGTCAGGTGCATATCCATAAAATCGCCTTTCCGCCTATCGACAGTCCGGTGGTGATCACCGAAGGCGAATGGCTAAAAAGTCTTAATCGCTACCCGTTTGAGGTGCAAAGTCTGCCAAGTGCTTCGTTTAATCTGATTCAGCAGGTTGGGCGACTGATTCGAAGCCACAGTTGCTGGGGGGAAGTGGTTATCTACGACAAACGCTTGTTGACCAAAAATTATGGCAAGCGACTACTGGATGCATTACCGGTATTTCCAATAGAGCAACCGGAAGTCCCTGAAGGTATAGTTAAAAAGAAAGAAAAAGCGAAATCCCCACGCCGTCGGCGGCGTTAATGATGTGAGTCAGGTAAGGAGTCGTAAATGGACTATCGCAAAATCATTAAAGAGATCGGGCGCGGGAAAAACCACGCACGCGATCTGGACCAGGATACGGCGCGCGGTCTGTATGCCCATATGCTCAATGGCGAAGTGCCTGACCTTGAGTTGGGTGGCATATTGATTGCACTGCGTATCAAAGGGGAAGGGGAAGCAGAGATGCTCGGCTTTTACGAAGCCATGCAAAATCACACCATCAAGCTGACGCCCCCCGTCGGCAAGCCGATGCCGATTGTCATCCCCAGTTACAACGGCGCGCGTAAACAGGCCAACCTGACACCGTTGCTGGCGATTCTGCTGCATAAACTCGGTTTTCCGGTGGTCGTTCACGGCGTTAGTGAAGATCCGACTCGCGTGCTGACCGAAACCATTTTTCAACTGATGGGGATTGCGCCAACGCTACATGCCGGACAAGCACAGGCGAAGCTTGACGAGCACCAGCCGGTATTTATGCCCGTAGGCGCGTTTTGCCCGCCGCTGGAAAAACAACTGGCGATGCGCTGGCGGATGGGCGTGCGCAACAGTGCGCATACCCTGGCGAAACTGGCGACACCGTTTGCCGAAGGTGAGGCACTGCGTCTTTCCAGCGTCTCGCATCCGGAATACATCGGGCGAGTCGCGAAGTTCTTTAGCGATATCGGCGGACGGGCGCTGTTAATGCACGGCACTGAGGGCGAAGTCTATGCTAATCCGCAACGCTGCCCGCAAATAAATCTTATTGACCGCGAAGGGATGCGGGTGCTGTATGAAAAACAGGACACTGCTGGCAACGAGCTACTGCCACAAGCAAAAGACCCGGAAACCACGGCGAAGTGGATTGAACGTTGCCTGGCTGGCAGCGAACCAATTCCCGAGTCACTGAACATCCAGATGGCTTGCTGTCTGGCGGCGGCGGGCGAAGTGGCAACCATTAGCGATGGTCTGGCGCGCATTAAGCAATCATTTTAATTTCTTCCTCAGCCGGATGATGAGTGTCATCCGGTCTTTACTCCACTGCACCATGAAAGTGCAGCATCTTTATTGACCTTCCCGTGTGCGGCGCGCAGCATAAAAAAACAACAGGCATATAACATAAACAGGAGTTAACCATGGAAAGTGGTCATCGCTTTCATGCCCGGACGCTGCACAACTTTGTTCTGACTGTGTTTCGTCAGATGGGTAGCGAGGAACAGGAAGCAAAATTAGTAGCAGATCATTTAATCGCAGCAAATCTGGCAGGGCATGATTCACATGGTATTGGCATGATCCCGAATTATGTGCGTTCCTGGCAGCAGGGCTATTTGCAGATCAACCATCACGCCAAAATTGTCAAAGATGCGGGGGCTGTGGTCACGCTTGATGGCGATCGCGCATGTGGTCAGGTAGCTGCATATGAGGCCATGACTCTGGGGATTGAAAAAGCACGTCACCACGGTATTGCTGCCGTGGCGCTGCGTAACTCACATCATATCGGGCGCATTGGTTATTGGGCGGAACAGTGCGCGGCGGCGGGGTTTGTCTCTATCCACTTTGTCAGTGTGGTAGGGAGCAAGGCTGTTGCGCCGTTCCGTGGTCGTGACAGTCGCTTTGGCACAAATCCGTTCTGCGTGGTCTTTCCCCGAAAAGATAATTTCCCGCTGCTACTTGATTACGCCACCAGCACCATTGCGTTTGGTAAAGCGCGTGTGGCCTGGCATAAAGGCGTGCCCGTACCACCTGGTTGCCTGATCGACGTTAACGGTGTGCCAACGACCGATCCGGCAGTAATGCTGGAGTCACCGTTAGGAGCGTTGTTGGCTTTTGCTGAACATAAAGGTTACGCCCTGGCGGTGATGTGCGAAATTCTCGGTGGTGCGCTTTCTGGTGGTAAAACCACTTATCAGGAAACATTGCAGCACAGCCCGGATGCCGGTTTTAACTGCATGACGAGCATTATCATTAACCCGGAGCTGTTCGGTGCGCCAGATTGTGCAGCGCAGTCCGAAGCCTTTGCCGAGTGGGTGAAAGCCTCGCCGCATGATGACGATAAACCGATTTTGCTGCCGGGTGAGTGGGAAGTGAATATGCGCCGTGAACGGCAGGAGATGGGGATTCCACTGGATGCCGGGAGCTGGCAGGCAATTTGTGACGCCGCGCGGCAGATTGGTATATCAGAAGAGACGTTGCAGGCTTTCAGCCAGCAGTCAGCCAGCTAAAAAAAGCCCGTCCAGTGACGGACGGGCAAACAAGGGTAACATAGGATCAATGAGGGTTGGAGCACATGCGTCTGTCGGCAAACAGACAGGGAAATTCAGAACCTGATAGCTTCTTGCCGGATGCGGCGTAAACGCTTTATCCGGTCTGCGAATTACTTATAGATAACCGCTGTGCCGCTTAATTTATTGTTGTTGGTGGCGGATGTGATGCTGTATCCACTGGCGCCAGCCGCCGCCGCTTTTTCAGCCAGTTTCGCTTCCAGGGCATCGAGGGTGGATGCGCCATCGGCAGAAACTACGCCAATTTTATTCATGCTTTGTGCCTGGGATGCCGTGACCGGCTCCGCCGCGAACACGCCAAATGACAGAGTTGAAAGAGCCATAGCAGCAACAACAGTATTGATAGTTTTCATAATTAATCTCTCGCAGGTGATTTTTGTTTAAGTGACGTTGTTTCGTCGATGTGATGAGTATCACGTTTTTTTACGAGAGATAAAATCGAAGAGAATTGACCGCCTTGTTCAAATAAATTGATTGATATCTAACATGCTGATAATCCATTCATTTATCGTATGTATGAACCAATTTTGTAACACGTGGCAGTCACGGCTGCGTTAAAGGCACGGAATGCCACGAAAAACGCAAATCATACTATCTACACATCATGTCAATTGCAGTTAACGTAACTGGCTGTCTTTCGAACCTCTGCGATTATATCCTGTATAATCCGGTTTTTGTAAATCTTTCTCCTGCTGACAGTGAATGCATAAGCGCACGCCAGGAATGGCTTCCCGACGAGCCTGCGGGATGGGAGCGCCGCACTCTTCACATTCATACAGGCTTTCGCCACGCGGAATTTCACCCCTGGCGCGGGCAATCGCATCTTCAATTGTACTGTTGATCTGTTCGTTGACGGCGTCATCGTTAGCCCAACCGGATGCCATATCGTCCTCCCCATATCAATGCTTGTACAGTTAAGTGTAGCTAATATAGGGGCGAACCTGGGCAGTTCAAGCGTCAGATCTCCGACCATTCCCGCAGCAGATTATGATAAAGATTGAGTAGCGACAGGATCTCTTCTCCTTCACCGTAGCGGTTTTTGAGTGACTGAATATTGTTGTCCAGCTCGAACAGCATGGCGCGCTTTTTATCGTCGCGGACCATTGATTGTATCCACATAAATGACGCCACCCGTACGCCGTGCGTTACTGGCGTCACACAGTGCAGGCTGCTGGAGGGATACAACACCAGATCGCCAGCCGGAAGTTTTACCCGATGTTGCCCGAAGGTGTCATTGACGACCAGTTCGCCGCCTTCGTAACTTTGTGGATCGCTCAAAAACAGCGTGGCGGAAAGATCGGTGCGCATCCAGCCGTTTTGCGGATGACTGCGTACCGCGCCATCCACATGAAAACCATAGGTTTCATTATTCTGATAGCGATTAAACAGCGGCGTGGAAATGGTACGCGGCAAGGCAGCGGCAAAGAACAGTGCATGTTGGTTAACCGCGTTCAGCACTTCATTTTGTAATGCGGCATATAACGCGCTGCGGGTGTCTACCTGTTGATTATTCTTGACCTGCGCGCCTTGTGCGCCGGTGGTGACACGTCCATCAATCCATTCGGCTTGTTCCAGTTGGGCACGAAACCGGGCGACGTCCTGTGGCGATAACACACCGGGAATGTGGTACATCATATAGGTTCTCCAAAAAGTGGGGGCTGAGCATCACACCGATTGTTGATAGAGTGCACTTAACTCATGCCGGATGCGGCGTGAACGCCTTATCCGGCCTACAAAATGATGTAAATTCAATGCATTGCACGAATTTTGCAGGCCTGATAAACGCAGCGCATCAGGCAGTTTTGTTCTCGCCATCAACATTAGTGCGCCCTGCGTCCCACATCTGAATCAGAAATGCATGTTGGCGGTGAGCAGGAAAGTTCTTGGCTCACCCGGATGATAACGGTAGCCGCTCTTGTTGATTGAGGCGACGTAATCGGTATCGAACAGGTTGTAGACGTTTAACTGGAAGTCGAGATTGCGATTAACCCGATAACCCAGTTTGGCATCGGCGACCCAATAACCTTCGGTAAACGCTGGCGTTCCCACCGCGCCGTCTGAACCTTTATGCATACTGCCGATATAGCGAGCGCCCGCACCGACGGAGATATCATCGGTTGCCTGATACTGGCTCCATAGGGTAAAGGCGTGTTCCGGCGTATACGGCAGTGATGAGGAACCATCCTGAGCAACGTCAGCGCCGTTTTTGATAGTCGCTTTTTGCTGGGTGTAACCGCCAATCACTTGCCAGGCCGGAGTGATATTCCCGGCAACGGAAATCTCATAGCCTTCGACGCGTTTCTTACCGTATTGCGAGTAAGTCCCGTCATCATTTTGCTCAACTTCATTTTCGATATCAGTACGGAACAGCGCGGCAGTGAGTAGCAGGCGTTTATCCAGCACCTGCCATTTGGTGCCAATCTCACTGGTTTTGGCTTTTTGCGGTTTAAAGTCGGTACGGCTGGCACTGTTACCGCTGCCAGATTGCGCAAGGGCGAAATTACTGCCACCTGGTGGTTGTTGGGAAACGGCATAGTTCACGTAGACATTGCCATTGTCTGTCAGGTGGTACAGCGCCCCGGCTTTCCAGTTCACCAGATTGCCAGATTTAGCGGTGTCGACAGTGGTGACCGGAGAACCTTTCGCCACGCCAGTAGGGCAGGTAACTGCGCCGCGTCCACTGCCGCCGCAGGCGGTAGCACTGTCATATTCAGTATGATAATTGTCCAGCCGAATTCCGCCGTTCAGCTCAAAATCACGGGTGATTTGCAGCGTATCGAAGGCATAAATTGCAAAGGTATCCGTCTGACCGTTAGCATTGGCACCGTTGCGCGTCAGGCCACCGGGATGAATGCTGCTGTCAGGATGATAAATATTCACCGCCGGTAACGTCACCGGATTAACGCCGTAGTTGGTTTGCGTTTCGCGGGTAAATTCCACGCCGGTACTGATATCATGACCGATAGAGCCGGTATAGAACGTCGAGGTCAGGTTGGTCTGGTTGGTGAGAATTTTATTACTCACATCTTTGGTATTCGCAGTGCGTGACCACGTCCAGCTATTCACATCGCTGGTGGGCTGGGTAATATTCGACGCCCCCCCCATAATTGCCGTCATCAGGTAATCCTGCTTCACGCGCGACCAACGCGTAGTATTGCGAATAGTTGTGTTATCGCTGATGTCGTGCTCAAAACGCATGGTGGCAGTATCGGTGGTCGAATCGTCGTAATCGGAATCCGTACCATAAAAGTTATGCGTATCAACTTTTCCGGAATGATTCAGCGCCGCCGTACCCGCAGAAGGTGCGGAATAGCCCGGTAAACCAATGGTCGGAATGCCGCCGTCTGGCGTATTGTGCTGGGTAACGTGTAAATAGTTGAGATACAAACGATTCGACGTACCGAGACCAAATGCCACGGAAGGGGCGACGCCGTAACGCTCGTTTTTGACTTTATCGCGTCCGGCATCGTGCGTTTTTTCGCCCATCATATTCAGACGTACCGCTGTGGTATCGCCAATGACCTGATTAACATCCAGCGTGCCGCGACGGAACCAGGCGCTACCAATACTGGCGGAGGCGTCAATACCTGAATCATTGCGCGGTTGTTTGCTGATCATATTGATCGAACCCGTCGGCGCACTACGCCCGTAGTCGGTGCCGGATGGGCCTTTAATCACTTCGACCTGTTCGGTATTGAAGGTGTCGCGCGAGACGCTGCCAATATCGCGAATGCCATCAATATAAATGCTGTTAGAGGTATCGGCGCCGCGCATATAAATGGCGTCACCAGTGGTGGAGTTACCGTTCTCACCAGCAAAAAACGCACCCACGCCGGGGACGTTTTTAAGCGCGTCGGTAAGGTTGGTTGCGCCCTGATCTTTAATCACTTGTTCCGAAATCACCGTCATCGTGCGGGTTGTATCCGCTACCGGACGCGAGAATTTCGGGTCGGCAGATTGTTGTGGTGCATAAAGCGAAGGCGTTGATGCTTCGACAACCAGCGTGTCATCCGCGTTAGTTTGCCCTTCGGTGGCCAGTGCCTGTGCCACAGGCGTGATACCGATACAAAGACCGGCAAAGAACGTGAGCGAATGAAATTGTCTGGCTGGGAAATTGCGATTGTTTTCCATTTTGCAGGTGACTTTTTCTTATATGTTAAAATTTTCACTGTCACGAGAAAGCATCTCTGCGGATGCGATGCCACTGTTAATCCCGTAAAAGCGATCGTGCAAGTGATAATAATTTTGATAAGCATTATCACTTGGCGCGATTTTCTATCACCCATTGCGCGAAAAAGAAATACATTTATTTACATTATGTTCATATTTGATGTTTTTTGGTTACAAAATGGGCGAAAACTGCATCCAGAGGCGAATGCAGTTACGTTGGTGGGGTTATTTGTAGATGGTTGCAGTACCGAACATCTGGTCATTTCCGCCTGCGGAATTAATGACATAACCTTTCGCGCCTTGTTCGCGCGCTTTTTCTGCCAGTTTATCCTCCAGATCGCTTAGGTTAGATGCGCCGGTCGCCGAAACGGTTCCGGCTGGTCGTAGTTGACCGCTGTCCTGGCTACTCAGTAGCTGCGCGGCATAAGCCGTGAAGGTGATTCCGCTCAGGACGGTGGCAATCAGTAGTGCGAGGCACTTTTTCATAATGACATCCTCATAAATACAACGAGTAGTGCCTGATAAGTGTAGGTCTCTTGTGCGATGAAAATGACGCAAAAAATTGACAGAGATGTGCTTATTTTTTGAACAATATATTTTTACAAAA
The DNA here is from genome assembly GCF_002966005.1 of Escherichia sp. MOD1-EC5433. Taxonomy (NCBI): domain Bacteria; kingdom Pseudomonadati; phylum Pseudomonadota; class Gammaproteobacteria; order Enterobacterales; family Enterobacteriaceae; genus Escherichia; species Escherichia sp. MOD1-EC5433. The sequence goes on from NZ_PTRL01000002.1 coordinate 381,648, forward strand.
CAAGACAAATCAATGACATGCAGCGTGCTGATTTTTATGATGAATTGATGAAAAATGCAGTCAGGTTAAGGTTTTGAAGCATGTTAAACGCAGCCAGATATTTACCCTGCTGCGTTATGCGGGTATCTTACGCCGCTGCTTAAAGGAGAATGCTATGTCCGCCCAGAAACCGGGGTTACACCCGCGCAATCGTCATCACAGTCGCTACGATCTCGTCACGCTTTGTCAGGTGAATCCTGAACTGGCTCAATTCCTTACGCTTACCCCTGCCGGTGAGCAAAGCGTTGACTTCGCCAATCCGCTGGCAGTGAAGGCGCTCAACAAGGCGCTGTTGGCACATTTTTATGCTGTGGCGAGCTGGGATATCCCTGACGGTTTTCTCTGCCCACCGGTGCCGGGTCGGGCAGATTATATTCATCATCTTGCTGATTTACTGGCTGAGGCAAGCGGAACAATTCCAGCCAATGCCAGCATTCTGGATATCGGTGTTGGTGCAAATTGTATTTATCCGCTGATTGGTGTGCATGAATATGGCTGGCGTTTTACTGGTACAGAAACTAACAGCCAGGCATTAAGCAGCGCGCAGGCGATCATCAGCGCCAATCCGGGTCTTAACCGCGCTATCCGCCTGCGTCGGCAAAAGGATACCGGCGCCATTTTTAACGGCATCATCCACAAAAACGAGCAATACGACGCAACCTTGTGCAACCCACCATTCCATGACTCCGCAGCAGCAGCGCGTGCCGGCAGCGAACGCAAACGGCGTAACCTGGGGCTGGACAGAGATAACGCGCTGAACTTTGGCGGTCAGCAACAGGAGCTGTGGTGTGAAGGTGGCGAAGTGGCCTTTATCAAAAAGATGATTGAAGAGAGTAAAGGCTTCGCGAAGCAGGTGATGTGGTTTACCTCGCTGGTATCTCGTGGCGAAAACTTACCGCCGTTGTATCGTGCTCTGACGGATGTTGGCGCGGTGAAAGTGGTCAAAAAAGAGATGGCCCAGGGGCAAAAACAGAGTCGCTTTATTGCCTGGACCTTTATGAACGACGAACAGCGCCGTCGTTTTGTCAATCGCCAGCGTTAAAGCGTAGGCTCCCCCGATGGCAGTGGTGCTACCGGGGGCGTTCCCGGCAGCACCTGATAAGTTTGCACCGGCGCACGAACACCAGCCTGGTCGAAATGTTTTTTCACCTGGCTGTCGAGGGCAAATCTCACCGTCCACTGTTTGAGCGGCAGCGTGGTAAACGAAACACGCAGCGTAAACGCGGTATTGCTTAAGCCGACAATACCGGCAAAGTTCGGTTCACCAATAATCAGCCCGCGAATTTCTTCATTTTCCATCACCGCCGCTACGGCATCCTTCAGCGCCTGATTGGCTTTATCGGCATCCTCATGCCGATCGACATCATAGTTTGCTACCACCGAACCAATGCCACGGACGAAGTTAGCAAAGGTGGTTATCGAAGACCACGGAATGATGTGATACGCACCGGTATCCTGACGCACGCCCACGGAGCGAATCGACATCCGTTCCACCGTGCCGGTCAACGGCCCGATGGTAACCAAATCTCCAGTGTTCATACCGTTTTCAAACTGAATGAACACGCCGGTAATAATATCTTTCACCAGCGTTTGCGAACCAAACGAGATAGCCAGACCTAATGCCCCGGCACCTGCCAGCAGCGGCGCGATATTGACGCCGATTTCCGACAACACAATCATGATGGTGATGGTGCTGATAATCACCGCCAGCGCATTGCGAAACAGTGTCAGCAGGGTACGCGTGCGGGCGCTGGGCAGCGGGCGACCGTGAATATCCGAAGCCAGCCGGTTTTCGATCAAACTGGCGAGCACCGTCCAGCCAACCGCCGAGAAGAAAAGGATGAGCGCGATACGGATCAGGATATCCACGGTTTTCTGCCCCGCGCCGTTTTGCAGCCAGTTCCAGAAATCGAACAGCCCCCAGGCGCTGAGCAGCAACATTACCGCCACGCACACCGTTAGAATACGCGCCGTTTTCAGTGCTGCTGATAGCCAGCCGTTCAGCCGTTTTTGCAGCTCCGGATAGTTACGCTGAGTATGTGGCGAGAGAGTGATGGTCTTCGCCAGCCAGCGGGAAAACATACCGGAAACAAACGCCGCGATACCAATAATCGCCAGACTGCGCACCGTTGCGCCCATCATAAATTTCAGGCTGTTTCCTGGATCGAACAACGAAAAGAAAAACAGCACAATAAAATAGGCGCTTGCCAGCCAGTGCCACACCAGCGCAAAGGCGCGGATAAACAGGCTGAAGAATGCCAGCGAGTGCTCCGCGAAGTTGAGCAAATGCTGGGTAATCTCTTTTTTATTACGAAAGATCAGATACAGCGCCCAGACGGTCATGCACAGCATGATTATCACGTTGGCGAGCGCCCCGATTTGCACATTCACCTGATTAGAGATAATCGGCACTGCCACAATCAGTCCATAACCAATCAGACTGCTTAACCAGCTAAGACGGCGGCACCAGTAGCGGGCGCTTTCATCCTGAATATTGAACGGGCGCAGCTCTGCCACGTTCGGGCAGAAAATCAGGCGTAAAACAGCTTTGAAAAATTCAATCAGAGCGAAAGCATTGAGAAACAGGCTTTGTTGAAAAGCGATGGTTTTGCTACCGGCGTTGAGGTTGTCGCTTAGTACCTGGCCGACAAATAACGTCAGAGCCAGCAACAGCAAATCGATAATAAACGCCCCGATGATCATCGCCGGAAGCTGTAACCAGTTGCTGCGCTCACGGTTTTTTTGCCGCGCCCACTGACCCATTTTGCGATATAACGGCAGCGCGCACAGGCGAATCAGCCAGTAAAAACCAAACACTAAAACCGCTAGCATTGAAAAATGGGTCAGCGCATTGCTGAAGGTTTGTAGATTAAACGGCTTATGCGGGGAGCCAGTGATATTGCGGTAAAGTTGCCCGAAGCGGGCGGAAAGGGCTTCACCATAATGGCGGCTGATTTCAGTCACCTTTTGCAGCACGGTTTGCTCTTCAACCAGCGTCGGCGGCACGATTTTCGGTACGGGGTCTGCAGGGGGCGTGGCGGCAACGGTGCGTAGCTGGTCGATCAACTCTTTGCGCGAGGTGTCATTATCCAGCACGTCCGCCAGTGCGCCATAGGCCGCTTTTTTTTGTTCGATATCCGGTTCCTGAGCCGGTTCAGAGCCTGAATCTGTTGTTGCTGTGGTGGTAACGCCGGGTATGGATACTGCATGGACAGGTGCGCCCAGCAGGCAGATGAGGATGAACAGAATCCACCGCATGACTCCTCCAGTGAGAAAACAGAGCAAAAAGATAAGTATAGATGCTGGGGGAGGAGCGATTTGAAATGAGAGGAATCTGGTGTGCCTCCCTTTCAGGGGAAAGGGAGGCTGAGAAGTTAAGAGACGTGCTGTAAAAATTCCTGCAAACGCTGGCTCGGCGGGTTCTTGATCAACACCTGAGGATCGCCATCTTCCGCAATCCGGCCTTTATCAATAAAGATCAGACGTGAAGCCACTTTCTCAGCAAAACCGATTTCGTGGGTCACAATCACCATCGTCATGCCTTCTTCTGCCAGATCCTGCATAACCTTCAGCACTTCATGGCGCAGTTCCGGGTCAAGAGCGGAAGTCGGTTCATCGAATAGCATCATTTTCGGCTTCACCGCCAGCGCGCGGGCAATCGCCACACGCTGTTGCTGACCACCAGAAAGTTCGGAAGGGTAGTGATGTGCGCGTTCTGCCAGACCGACCTTCGCCAGCAGCTCACGTGCCAGTTTTTCCGCCTCTTCTTTGTTTGCGCCACGCACGCGTAGCGGACCAAACATCACGTTTTCCAGCGCCGTCAGGTGCGGGAAGAGGTAAAATTGCTGGAACACCATGCCCGCTTCCTGGCGAATCAGACGCTCGTCAACTTTCGGATCGTTAACCTTCAGACCATCGACAATCAGATCGCCAGAGGTAATTTCTTCCAGTTTGTTGATGCAGCGCAGCAGGGTTGATTTACCGGAACCAGAAGGCCCGATAATCACCACCACTTCGCCCTGAGCAATGTTCAAATCGATATTGTGCAGCACCTGGGTAGGACCAAAATGCTTGGAGACGTTTTTAAATTCAATCACAGGATTTTCATCCTTCTTTCCAGACGACGCAGAATAAAGCTCAGCACCAGGGTAATAATCAGATAAAACACCGCCACGGCGCTCCAGATCTCAAGGGCGCGGAAGTTACCGGCAATAATTTCTTGCCCCTGACGGGTCAGCTCCGCCACGCCGATAACAATAAACAGCGAGGTGTCTTTAATGCTGATGATCCACTGGTTGCCCAGCGGCGGCAGCATACGGCGCAGTGCCAGAGGTAAAATGACGTAGCGAATGGTTTCCCAACGTGAAAGACCAAGTGCCAGCCCGGCTTCACGGAAACCTTTGTGGATTGACAGCACTGCGCCACGAGTGATTTCCGCAATGTATGCGCCGGAGTTGATCATGATGGTGACCACCGCCGCAGTAAACGGGTCGATGCGTAAGTCGTTAAACGCCATCGGCAGGGCGAAGTAGATAAACATCACCTGGACGACGATAGGTGTGCCGCGAATCACTTCAATAAAGACTAACGCGACGTGGTTGGCTATCCAACCGCCAAAGGTGCGTGCAAAACCTGCCGCCAGTCCGATCACCAGGCCGCCAGCCAGACCGAGGATCGAAATCCACAGGGTCATTTTGGCGCCTTCAATCAGAAGCGGAATGGCAGGCCAGATGGCACTCCAGTCAAACTGCATATGTTGTTCCTGTTACCGTGGTGTAAATAATCAAATTCAGGGTAATTAATGGCGTTGGAGCAAGCCTGTGCCCTCACCCTAATCCTCTCCCCAGAGGGGAGAGGGGACTGTCCGTGCGCTTTACAGGCGTGGTGTTATTATTTCGGTTCTGTACCGAACCATTTTTTGTAGATTTCGTTGTAAGTTCCGTTTTCGCGCAGGGTTTTCAACGCGCCGTTGACTTTATCACGCAGCTCGTCGCTACCTTTCGGGAAAGCAATACCGTATTGCTGTGCTTCCAGAGAGTCACCCACCGCTTTGAACTGGCCGTTACCGGCGGTTTTGATGAAGTAAAGAATGTTTGGTGTATCGTGCAGGACGGCGTCTGCGCGGTTAGTACCCAGTTCCATATAGGCGTTATCGATGTTCGGGAACTGTCGCAGATCTTTGGTTTTGATGTTCGTCTTCGCGTAATCAACGGAGCCAGTGCCGCTCTTCACAGCAACCACTTTACCGTCGAGATCTTTCACGCTTTTCACATCGTTGTTGTTCGCTTTCACCATCACTAACAGACCGCTTTTGTAGTAGCCGTCAGAGAAATCGATCGCTTTTTTACGCTCGTCGGTGATAGTGATGCCCGCCAGCGCCAGATCGACGTTTTTGGTTTGCAGCGCCGGAATGATACCGCTGAAATCCATCGGTTTCAGTTCGTAATCCAGCTTCAGTTCTTTGGCGATTGCCGCCCACAGATCGACATCAAAGCCCACGTATTTGTCGCCCTGTTTAAATTCAAACGGAACGAAAGCGGTATCTGTCGCGACAACTAATTTTTTATCTGCGGCATGGGAAGAAACCGCAAAAGCCAGGGTCAGTGCTGCCAGTGAAACTTTTAATACAGACTTCATAGCATTTCCTTTTTTCTATCCACGGGACGATCCCCTGCGTAACATTTACCTATATGAAAAAATCGTGCCAGTTTTGCAACTCGTTGATTTTTCGAGAGGCGATGAAAACGGATTGCACGATTTATGAGGCAACACCGTTAGATTGCACCATTATGGGGCGCCAAAGTGGTGCGCTAAAATAGTGCAGTCAACACAGTGATTATTTAGCGTAAATCCTGATGAAAAAACAATCTTTATGTGACGATTGTGTGATGATGTTGATACAAAAAGTTTACTTTGTCAGGCTGGAAGGGCAGTTGGATGCACTAAAAAAGTGCGTAGAGACTGGGCATTAAAAAAAACGGCCCCCTTTCAGGAAGCCGCTTTTATTGCCTGCTAACGTTTTGAACCATCAGCGGCGGTGTTATTCGATGTTAGATTCGATAAACCACAGGAATTTATCCAGGTCGCGGGAGGCGGCGGTCAGGATATCTGCAGTATCATCATCTTTTGCTTCACCGATGGCTTTACGTACATCATTGGCGACAATTGCATAACGATCCGCCAGCTCTTTCAGGTGATCCTGAACGTTGTGGATGTCCAGCGGGTAGCTTTTCAGCGGTGTTTTGCTATTGATAACTTGAGTGGTGCCAAGGGCAACGCCGCCCAGTTGTACCGCGCGTTCAGCCATGGTATCCAGATGATCGATCAGAGCGGTACGGAAGCCATCCAGCATTTCATGTACGGCAATGAAGTTAGCGCCGCGCATATTCCAGTGTGCCTGTTTGGTAATCAACGAAAGATCAATAAACTGGATAACCTGACGATTCAGCAACTCTACTGTCGCTTTTTTCTCGCTGTCAGAGACATCGTTGCGGGTATAAAGCAGATTGGTCGCTTTTGATTTAACTAATTTAGCGGTACTCATAATTTCATATCCTCTTGATGTTATGTCCCAGTAATTAACGAGACTAAGTATAGCACCGGCTATGTGTTCCGCTATTCTGGCTGTTCCTATCACATTAATAGTGGTAACAAGCGTGAAAGATAAAACCGACGAAAATACAGTGGCTTATATATTCCAATAAGAACGATTCTTATTTATTTGTTCACCAGGAATTTTCGGAATAAATATGCTTTTTGTGTAGTCAGATATATAAGGATGTGGCAGGTGAAAATTAGCGAAATATTCTGCATGGTTATGCATAACCATGCAGAATTGTAAATTTAATTAATATCTATTTCTTCTATTTTGCTCTCTTTGCGTGCTGTCAGCGTGGAGCCCATTGAAGCTGCGATGATAGCGCCGAGCGCCAGAATCTGTATTGGCGTCAGCATCTCACCGAGGAAAATCATCCCGGAAATGGCGGCCAGTGCCGGTTCCATGCTCATCAGCGTACCAAATGTCCGCGTCGGCAAACGGGTGAGGGCAATCATCTCCAGCGAGTAGGGCAGAGCGGTCGAGAGAATTGCGACAGCTAAACCTAATGGAACAACCGACCAATGCCAGAGAGCCTCTCCAGCCTGTAACGCGCCGATTGGCACGAAAATTAATGCCGCAATCAGCGAACCGATCGCCACCGTCGCAGGGCCGTGTTCAGCACCGGCACGTTGCCCACTTAATATGTAGATAGCCCAACAAGCACCGGCACCGAGCGCCAGCGCACAGCCGGTTAAATCGACATGGGAAACATCTTGCCCCAGCGGCAGCAGGAACCACAGACCGAGCACTGCCAGCAAAACCCAAACGAAATCTACCGGGCGACGAGAGGAGAACAGTGCCACCGCCAGTGGCCCGGTGAACTCCAGCGCAACTGCAATTCCCAGAGGTACAGTCTGAATAGAGAGATAAAAGAGATAGTTCATCCCACCCAGAGATACACCGTAAAACAACAGCGGTAACCGTTGTTCTCTGGCAAAACGCAGCCGCCACGGTTTAAAGAAAGCGACAAGAATCAATGTTCCCAGCGCAAGGCGCAGTGCAGTCACTCCAGGCGCGCCAACCAGTGGAAAAAGTGATTTTGCTAATGAAGCCCCACCCTGAATAGACGCCATGGCAACGAGCAATATGACTATTGGTAACCAGACCGGCATTTTACGTAATGACCCTGGCATCCTTTCTCCCATAAAGTTGTATAGCAAGGTAAAACGTGGAGTGTACTGGATGTACCAGTGGCTGGTTGAGCATTTGTTGAAAATTTTTTCCCCGTTTTGGCTAAAATGCGCCAGGATTGATGGATTCATCAGTTTGCTGATTAAGAATAATCTGGATGAGAGAGTGTGAATATATGCGTAATACTTACGCTGTTCACTGAAAAAGTGATTTAAATTTAGATGGATAGCGGCAAATGGAAACGTTCTGTTACACGAAATGGCCCGTTAGACATCACAAATCGCGAAGAGTTTCCCATTAATTTTTGATATATTTAAAACTTAGGACTTATTTGAATCACATTTGAGGTGGTTATGAAAAAAATTGCATGTCTTTCAGCACTGGCCGCAGTTCTGGCTTTCACCGCAGGTACTTCCGTAGCTGCTACTTCTACCGTAACTGGTGGTTATGCACAGAGCGACGCTCAGGGCAAAATGAACAAAATGGGCGGTTTCAACCTGAAATACCGCTATGAAGAAGACAACAGCCCGCTGGGTGTGATCGGTTCTTTCACTTACACCGAGAAAAGCCGTACTGCAAGCTCTGGTGACTACAACAAAACCCAGTACTACGGCATCACTGCTGGTCCGGCTTACCGCATTAACGACTGGGCAAGCATCTACGGTGTAGTGGGTGTGGGCTATGGTAAATTCCAGACCACTGAATACCCGATCTACAAACATGACACCAGCGACTACGGCTTCTCCTACGGCGCGGGTCTGCAGTTCAACCCAATCGAAAACGTTGCTCTGGACTTCTCTTACGAGCAGAGCCGTATTCGTAACGTTGACGTAGGCACCTGGATTGCCGGTGTTGGTTACCGCTTCTAATCACTTCGGTGATATAAAAAATCCGCCTCTCGGGGCGGATTTTTTTATCTTAAGATTTGGGATCGAATATATCGGTTCCGAGATGGTTGTAATCCACCTTCTGTAACTGGAAGTTAGTGATATATATCGACCCGGCTTTCTTCTCAGAGATAAACGGGTAATTGATGTTGATCTCCTTCGCTTTAATCCCTGTCCATTGAGAGAAAAAACCTAAGAAGTCATTGGCTGAACGGCGGGCTTTAATTATCCGGTGCGCTTTATCGTCGCTGGAAATGACCATAAAAGGCACCTGGAAATTTTGCTGATATTTATCGTCATGAGCCAGATATTGCACTTCTTTACCGCGTTCTTTAAAGGCCAGACCGTGGTCAGAAAAGTAAACCAGCGAGAAACTGCTACCGCTGTTGCGTAACTGGTCATAGAGTTTGCGCAGTAAATCGTCCGTTTGCGTCATGGTGTAGAGATAGCACGACGTCTCTTTCGATTGCACAAAGGTTTCGTATTTGCCTTGTGTCCGGTCGCAGGCCTGCGGATGTGAGCCCATCAGATGCAAAACAATCAGTTGCGGTTGCGAGTGTTCTTGCGCCAGCACCTGAGCGGTCATGTCCAGTAACGCTTCGTCTTTGGTGTTCTTATCTGCTTCAAAATTACCTTCTTTCAGGAAGTGCACTTCATCTGCACGTTTAGCAATGCTGGCGATGGCGGTATCGTACTCACCAATTTGTCCCTGATTGGAAAACCACCAGGTCTGAAAACCTGCGCGGTTGGCAAGGGTGACAAAGTTATCCTGAAATTGTGGCTTGCCATCGACGACGCGGTTAAGCGTTAAGCCAAGCGATTTTTGCGTGGAGCCGCTGGCGGCAATGTAGTCAGCGAAGATCAGACCGTTAACGCTGCTGGCAAACGGGGTGTTGTTCCAGTGACCGCCAAAGGCACCGAGAGCGTCGCGACGTGCGCTTTCACCGATCACCACCACATAGGTCTGATATTTCGGTTTAACTGCAGTAACCGTCCAGGTATCTTTCATCCCGGAAAGTTTTGCCATCCGCTCTTGCTCTTCAATCACCTTGTTATTGTTGACGATGACATCCTTAGCGAAACGAAATACCGGATAGCCAGTATCCTTCAATTTAAATACGCCGCCCCAGGCCAGGTTTTGCACGGGAGCAACTAAAAATGTCGCCACACTGAATACCAGACACAGGCTGTCGAAGGTATTCCAGCGCGCTTTTTCATTCTCTTTTTTTCGCCTGATTGCTATTACGCCGAGCGCAAAAATAAATAAGCCGATCAGGTAGCTGTACCACGGAAAAATCGTCAGGATTTCGGTCGACTCTTCCATATTGGTGGAGTGCAATGCCAGCAATGTATTGAAATTAGGCGCGCCGTAGGCCTGAGCAAAAGGGAAATAACAAGCCGCCACCAGCGAACTGACACCGACCAGAATTTTTTGTACGCGAGGCAATGTTCGCCATAGCAAAAGCAAAATAGCCGTAAACGCAGCGGTGTAGAGCAAACTGAAGGGATAACCTAAGCCGAGATTAATTAATAGCGACTGTAAAAAGTAGAACGCAGTCCACGGGCTAAATACCCGGCTACGGGTAACAAGCGATTCTTTGAGGGTTAAATTCATATGCCACTATCGTAACAAACGCCATGTGCTTACCCTGGCGTCAAGGGTCAATACCTGCAAGAGTGCGTGAAGAGGGGAAAAGGGTCCGCATCCGCGAGCCGCAATATACGCAGGGCTGCAAGAAGATAGAGCGAGCCGCCGTTCAGGTCAACTACTGACGAACAAATCTTTTGCGAAGGGGATTGCAAATCCGACAAAAAGTGGGGTTTTTCAGACCAAAACGCGTCGTGCCTGCATAAAAGCAGGAGTGAAGCGGCGTACCGCGACGCCGCTATTTATCGGAAGGTTTATCTTGCTGCGGTTTATTGTTGACCATATCGCACAACATAGAGAGCAGCATTAACCGTACTTTAAAGGGAGAATGACTAAACACGCGCATACACCTCTTGAACTCATTCATAAGACCTCCTGACTTGCTAATCCCGTCGATCCATGAGGGATGATTGCATTACATACAGATATAGCACAGGCTATATTATATAGCTATTGCTAAAACGTTAATTTTTTGTGCCTTCGCAACTCTGGTTTACAATGTGCGCACGAAATGAGAACGCTATATATGTGTCACCATAATGAGGAAGCACAATGAGTCGTCGCGCAGGTACGCCAACAGCAAAAAAAGTGACGCAGTTAGTGAACGTGGAAGAACACGTTGAAGGGTTTCGCCAGGTCAGAGAAGCGCATCGCCGTGAACTTATTGACGATTATGTTGAGCTGATATCTGACCTGATAAGAGAAGTGGGGGAAGCCCGTCAGGTGGACATGGCTGCTCGTCTGGGCGTTTCGCAACCGACGGTGGCTAAAATGCTTAAGCGGCTGGCAACCATGGGACTGATTGAGATGATCCCGTGGCGTGGTGTGTTTTTAACGGCGGAAGGGGAGAAGCTGGCGCAGGAAAGCCGCGAGCGCCATCAGATAGTCGAAAATTTCTTGCTGGTGTTGGGCGTCAGCCCGGAAATTGCCCGTCGTGACGCGGAGGGTATGGAACACCATGTGAGTGAAGAGACGCTGGACGCCTTTCGTTTGTTTACCCAGAAACACGGTGCCAAATGAGCCTGCCTTTTTTACGCACGCTGCAAGGCGATCGCTTTTTTCAGTTATTAATTCTCGTTGGTATCGGATTAAGTTTTTTTGTTCCCTTTGCGCCGAAATCATGGCCTGCTGCTATCGACTGGCACACCATCATTACTTTAAGTGGCCTGATGCTGCTGACCAAAGGTGTTGAATTAAGCGGTTATTTTGATGTGCTGGGGCGCAAAATGGTGCGCCGTTTTGCTACTGAGCGTCGGCTGGCGATGTTTATGGTACTGGCGGCGGCGCTGCTTTCTACCTTTCTGACCAACGATGTCGCGCTGTTTATTGTTGTCCCGCTGACCATCACGCTGAAAAGACTGTGTGAGATCCCGGTTAATCGGCTGATTATTTTTGAGGCGCTGGCAGTGAATGCCGGATCGCTGCTGACGCCGATTGGTAATCCGCAAAATATCCTTATCTGGGGACGTTCGGGTCTTTCGTTTGCCGGTTTTATTGCACAGATGGCACCGCTGGCTGGTGCGATGATGCTGACATTGCTGCTGCTGTGCTGGTGTTGTTTTCCTGGAAAGGCGCTGCAATATCATACGGGGACGCAAACGCCGGAGTGGAAACCACGGCTGGTGTGGAGTTGTCTGGGGCTGTATATCGTCTTCCTTACGGCGCTGGAGTTGAAACAAGAGCTGTGGGGGCTGGTGATTGTGGCGGCGGGCTTTGCGCTGCTGGCACGTCGCGTGGTGCTCAGTGTGGACTGGACGTTGCTGCTGGTGTTTATGGCGATGTTTATTGACGTCCATTTACTGACCCAGCTTCCGGCGTTGCAAGGCGTGTTGAGTAACGTGAGTCATTTATCCGAACCCGGATTATGGTTAACGGCGATTGGTTTATCGCAGGTGATCAGTAACGTGCCGAGTACTATTTTGCTGCTGAACTATGTGCCGCCGTCGTTGCTGCTGGCATGGGCGGTTAACGTAGGTGGTTTTGGCTTGTTACCGGGATCGCTGGCAAATTTGATTGCGCTACGGATGGCGAACGATCGTCGTATCTGGTGGCGTTTCCATCTTTATTCGATACCAATGCTGTTGTGGGCGGCGCTGGTAGGATACGTTTTGTTAGTTATGCTCCCGGCAGTGTAAGAGCTGGCAAATAAAAAAGGCGGATTATGAGTCCGCCTTGCGCTTTAAGTTTTAAAGATTAATTCAGACAAACCGGCATCCCGGAACGGTTTTGAATAGCCTGATCCAGAACAGCCTGGTCAACATCTGGCTGACCGGTCACTGTCTGCACGCTCTTGGTTAGCGTAATCGGCACAATTTCCTGACCTTCAAACTGAGCTTCGGTCGTAGACAGCGGATTATGGACTTCAATATAACGGCTGCCGTCCGGCTCGGTGGTGGCTTTTACCGGCTCATCAATAAACTGTACGCGAGTACCGACCGGCACTTTCTCGAACAGGAATTTGATGTCTTCGTTACGCAGACGCACACAACCGTGGCTTACGCGCAGGCCGATACCAAAGTTGGCGTTGGTGCCGTGGATAGCGTACAGGCGACCGATATACAGTGCATACAGCCCCATCGGGTTATCCGGACCTGCCGGAACGACAGCCGGAAGCGGTTCGCCCGCAGCGCGGTACTCTGCGTGCATTTTGGCGGTCGGCGTCCAGGTCGGGCCTGCTTTCTTACGCTCAACTTTGGTGGTCCAGTTGATAGGCGTATCTTTGCCTAACTGACCAATGCCGATCGGCAGCACGATAACGGTGTTGGTCCCTTTCGGATAGTAATACAGACGCATCTCTGCACTGTTAATGACGATGCCTTCATGAACGGTATCCGGCAGGATCAGCTGCTGCGGAATGTTCAGTACGGTGCCGCCTTTCGGCAGGAAGGTATCCACACCAGGGTTCGCTTCCATCATATTGGAAAGCCCCATCTGATACTCCGCCGCAAAGTACTCCAGCGGCTGAGTGTTACCTTCAGGGATAGTGATCACCTGATTTTGACCAACCAGGCGACTCCCGTCGGTTGGCAGAGGATAAGTTACCGCTGAAGCGGTACTGCAAAAGCCGACAACAGCGAAGGCCGCTGCGAATAACGTTTTCAATTTCATATTCATGTTAAGCGAGATTTCGTGCCTGGCAGGCCATTAGGTTGAGAATATTAGAGTATTGGAAGCGCATTATATGTTCATTCCAGCTAACAGTGAAATCAGATGTGTACGAAATCACATTTTTTGCCTTTGGCTTGAGTGTAGACCTTAAGCGAGGAGCAGGATCTTCTTTCAGATTTATGGCATAATGCACGGTTTGTCATATCTCTTTTCAGGATACGCCTGTGTTAGTTTCCAGTAACGTCACCATGCAGTTCGGCAGTAGGCCGTTGTTTGAAAACATTTCCGTCAAATTTGGCGGCGGCAACCGTTACGGCCTGATTGGCGCGAACGGTAGTGGTAAATCCACCTTTATGAAGATTCTCGGCGGCGACTTAGAGCCGACGCTGGGTAACGTTTCCCTCGATCCCAACGAGCGCATTGGTAAACTGCGCCAGGATCAATTTGCCTTTGAAGAGTTCACCGTGCTGGATACGGTGATCATGGGGCATAAAGAGTTGTGGGAAGTGAAGCAGGAGCGCGACCGCATCTATGCTTTGCCGGAAATGAGCGAAGAAGATGGCTATAAAGTTGCCGATCTGGAAGTGAAATACGGCGAAATGGACGGTTACTCTGCGGAAGCGCGCGCCGGTGAGTTATTGCTTGGCGTGGGAATTCCAGTGGAACAACACTACGGCCCGATGAGTGAAGTTGCTCCCGGCTGGAAGCTGCGTGTGCTGCTGGCGCAGGCGCTGTTTGCTGATCCGGACATTCTTCTGCTCGACGAACCAACCAACAACCTCGACATCGATACCATTCGCTGGCTGGAGCAGGTGCTGAACGAGCGTGACAGTACCATGATTATCATCTCGCACGACCGTCACTTCCTGAACATGGTTTGTACCCACATGGCGGATCTGGATTACGGCGAACTGCGCGTTTATCCGGGCAACTACGATGAGTACATGACGGCGGCGACTCAGGCACGCGAACGTCTGCTGGCTGATAACGCCAAGAAGAAAGCGCAGATTGCCGAGCTGCAATCTTTCGTTAGCCGCTTTAGCGCCAACGCCTCTAAATCTCGTCAGGCAACTTCGCGCGCGCGTCAGATTGATAAAATCAAACTGGAAGAGGTGAAAGCCTCCAGCCGTCAGAACCCGTTCATCCGTTTTGAGCAGGATAAGAAACTGTTCCGTAACGCGCTGGAAGTGGAAGGGCTGACCAAAGGGTTTGATAACGGTCCGCTGTTTAAAAATCTCAACCTGCTGCTGGAAGTGGGTGAAAAGCTGGCGGTACTCGGCACCAACGGCGTCGGTAAATCGACCTTGCTGAAAACGCTGGTGGGTGATCTGGAACCGGATAGTGGCACCGTAAAATGGTCAGAGAACGCGCGCATTGGTTACTACGCGCAGGATCACGAATATGAGTTCGATAATGACCTGACCGTGTTTGAATGGATGAGCCAGTGGAAGCAGGAAGGCGATGATGAGCAGGCGGTGCGCAGCATTCTCGGTCGCTTATTGTTCAGTCAGGATGACATCAAAAAGCCTGCCAAAGTGCTTTCCGGTGGTGAAAAAGGCCGTATGTTGTTTGGTAAGTTAATGATGCAGAAACCGAACATTCTGATCATGGACGAACCGACCAACCACCTGGATATGGAATCCATCGAGTCACTGAACATGGCGCTGGAACTGTATCAGGGCACGCTGATTTTTGTTTCTCACGACCGTGAGTTTGTAAGTTCCCTGGCGACCCGCATTCTGGAAATCACCCCGGAACGCGTGATTGACTTTAGCGGTAATTACGAAGATTACCTGCGTAGTAAAGGGATCGAGTAAGTTATTGTCAGTGGCCCTGGAAATGTCAGGGCTACTGATGACAAATGCAAGATTGTTATCAGGCCTACGTAGACCCTGCAATATATTGAATCTGAAGGGCTTTGTAGGCCGGATAAGGCGTTAACGCCGCATCCGGCATGAAGAAAGCGCACTTTGTCAGCAATCTGAGCAACATCGAACCGACTTCCTTAACCTCACATCAATTCACTTCCACTAATCCATCACCTCTCAAACATCCATGCCCAGCGCGCGTTTACCGTGAACGTTCAGATCCTCCAGCGTAAAACGACCTTGCCAGTTTGTTTCATAATCTTCACGCGGGAAATCCCCCGGCGAGATGCCTTTTTCCAGTGCCTCTTTGACCTTGTGCGCATAAGCCCGGTTCTTCTCGCACATCGGCGCGGCAGGAATATACATCACGTTCCCCCAGCCCTGTTGATTGTCTACCGGTGCGACACAGTGGATCACATCGCAGTGCCACCAGACAGAATCCCCCGCTGTTATTGCCGGAATTGACGTTAGTGCTTTCATCAATAAGGGGTGCCATTTCTCTGAAACAGGCAGAACTTTACCAGGCGCGACGCCGCACAGCTCGTCGTCCGGCACGTCATCCAGCAACGGACGCAGCAGAACGTATGCCATCGCTTCCGGGATCGGCACCACGTGTAACAACCCCTGGCCTGGTAACATATCGGAAAGTGCCGTCCAGCCCTGGAACGTGCGGAACACGGAACATTTGGTAGTGTTATCGACGGTGTATTCTTCTACATCGGTACGGTGTGCGGCATCCCACGGATCGTAATCATCAAAATTACCGTTGAAAACATGGGCAAAAACGCGCTGATAAGCGGGTAATAACCAGCGTTCCAGCGCGCCAGAATCAGTGTGTGCGCCCAGACCTTTGGACGTCGTGCCCGGTGGGCGACGGCGGATCCTGTCTGGATAGATTACGCTGACATCGGGATCAAACCATTGTTTGCCGTTGCTTTCAGACTTCCACAGGCGGTTAAGGAAAGATTGCACCGCAGCCATATTGTCGCTCTGCCGCGCCTGCATCTGTGCCTGTGACCAGTAAATGGGATAGATTTCGGGGCGAGACGCCTCCAGCGAGCCGAAAAAGCTGTCACCGGGACCTTTATAAACATCATCAAAGTGATTGGCATCAAGGTAGTTGAGCATTGCGCGATCCCACGCCAGCGCCTGCTCGCGGGGGAAATGGCCTTTTATTACCGCGCAGCCGCGACGTTTTATCTCATTGCGCGTGGCTTCACTCACTGTACCTGCTGCAATGTCGCTATAAGGAACTTCCGGCCAAACCGGCAGTCCTTGCGCTTTCAGTGCGTCTATTTCTGCTACACGCGCTTCGATTTTTGCAGAGAGTTTATCGAAGACCTGTTGTACATCGCCGATCTGTTGCCGCAGCTCCGCTTTCATCTCACGGATAGCCGTTTTCGCATCTGTTGGCAGCGTCTCATAGGTAAAAGTCATATCAACCTCACAACTTTCGTTCGAAAGTAAAAATGATTGCGATTGATACTTTAAGTTAAAAATAAGTTAACGCAAGATGAAAATCTTGAGTTAGTGCACAAAGTGAGCAAAAAGAGAGGTGCCGGAGCGGTCACTCCGGCCGGGAGAAGATTACTTATTGAAAGGAGTGGTGCTATCCAGCACCGCCTGAATCACATTCAGCGCGCCTTCATGATTATTATCATCGGTAGCGTAACGGGCGATTTGTTTAATGTTTTCCGCAGCATTGCCCATCGCAAAGGAATAATGCGCCATTTTAAGCATCTCTGCGTCGTTACCGCTGTCGCCAATCGCTACCACATTTTGCGGCGACAGACCCCAGCGTTTTAACAACCGCGAAATACCATTTGCTTTATGCAGGCCGGGAATAATCAGGTCGATAAAACCCGCGCCACTGGTGACAGGTTTCATAATGCCATCGAGCGCAACGTGCAGTTTGTCGACAACCAGCGGGATTTGTTCATCCGGCAGGTTGAGCGAAAACTTGAAAAGCACGTCATCAATCTCCTGGTAATCCTTCACAGGTTTCAGTCGATGGTAGTGTTTTTCCATCAGTGCGACGAATGCTTCCGGCGCATTTTCACTGATGTATGCGCTTTGCAGACCACAGGCGACAAAATTGAGTTGTTTATCTTTCAGCAGTTCCCCAATGACAATCCTGGATTCATGCCGGGTCAGTTCGCCGTGGAACAACTGCTTGCCATGTTCGTAGACCAGCGCGCCATTTTCCGCGACAAAAGAGATTTCATCTTTTAGCTCAGGAAAGAAGGAAATAAGCTGGTAATACTGGTTACCACTGGCGACAACGAACTCAATATCGCGCTTTTTCAGTTCCTGATACTGCGCCATAAAACGTGACTGGTTGTACATTTTGGCGTCGTTAAGAAAAGTACCGTCCATATCGCAAACGATAACTTTTACAGTCATAAAAGTGCTCCCGGCAATGAATGCAAACGCCACAGTGTAATGACAATGTGATGCGGAGCACAAACTAATTTCGAATGAAAGCGAGAGTGAAATTGATTTCGTGAATGTTTTAGCCCGGCGGCGACGCCGGGCTGAGGGGATTACAGCATGTGTTCGGTGCGGGCGATGATATCGTCCTGTGCGTCAGGAGAGAGCGCGGTGAAGAAGGCGGAATAGCCCGCGACACGCACCACCAGATCGCGGTACTGATCAGGATGTTTTTTCGCTTCCAGCAATGTTTCTCGGGAAACAATGTTGTACTGAATATGCCAGCCTTTATGCACTTCGAAGAAGGTACGCAGCAGGATCATCAGTTTCTGCTTGTCAGATTCGTTCTCCAGCGTCGCCGGGTTCAGTTTCTGGTTGAGCAACACACCGCCGAGAATCGACGCCGTAGGCAGTTTACCCACCGAGCCAATGACCGCAGTAGGGCCGAGATGGTCAGTACCGGAGGCCGGGCTTGCGCCTTCTGCCAGCGGGGTATGCGCTTTACGTCCGTCCGGCGTTGCCATCGTCTGCGCGCCAAACGGTACGTTGGCGGAAATAGATGATGTACCTGCGTAATAGTTGCCGCCAACCGGACCACGACCGTAGCGCGGGTTGTGGTACTGCTTCAGTTCGTCGATATAGGTCTGATAGGCGCGAGCCAGCAGCGTATCGACGCTATCATCATCGTTGCCATACTTCGGCGCGCCGTTAATCAGACGCTGACGCAGTTGCTCGTGAGTCAGACCTTCGAAGTCTTCCGCCAGTGCGGCAGCCAGTTGTTGCTGACCAATCGCGCCCTGTTCAAATACCAGTTTTTTCACTGCCGCCAGGCTGTTGCCGAGGTTGGCAATACCAACCTGCAAGCCGGAAACCCAGTCATATTTCGCGCCGCCTTGCTTGATACTTTTCGCTCGCTCAATGCAGTCATCCACCAGCGCCGAGCAGAGAATATCGTGCACGTTCTCTTCCAGCATGGTGTCGACGACATATTCGATTTCGATTGATTTGCGGGTGTAGTAACGGATTTGCGTATCCCACGCGTCCATTACTTCATCGAAGTTGTTGAAGTTACCCGCTGACAACGCTTTTTCTTGTGGCAGGAACACTTTGCCACTGGTGGCATCACGACCGCCTTCCAGCGCCGCCAGCATCACGCGGGCGAAGTTGATAAAGCTCATGCCGGTGCAGCGATAGCCCCATTTACCGCCGACGGCGGTTTCGATACAACCAATCGCTGCGTAATCGTAAGCGTCCTGCGGTTCAATACCGAGTTTGATAAATTCCGGGATCACGATTTCGTCGTTGTTGAACGCGGGCATCCCGAAGCCGCAGCGGATCACCTGTACACAGGCATCGAGGAAATCGTTACTCATTCCTGCATGGTAGCGCACGCTGAGGTTAGGCTGAGTGGAGCGCAGACGACCGCAGGATTCAAGGATCGCGTAAGAGAGCGGATTCACTGCGTCCATCGGTTGACCATCAACCAGATTTTGCCCGCCAATGGTGACGTTCTGATACAGCGGGCTACCCGCAGAGGCTTTCGAGTGCGAGCCGGAGCGGATCTTGTTTACTTCCAGCAGTTTCAGCCAGCAGCTATGCAGCATCTCGATGGCATGTTCGCGATCCAGCGTCTGGTTGAGTTCAACGTCGCGGCGATAGTACGGATAGAGATACTGGTCCATACGACCAAACGAAACCGAGTGACCGTTAGATTCAATCTGCAAAATCAACTGGATGAAGTAGCACAGTTGCAGCGCCTGCCAGAAAGTTTGCGGCGGCTGGTGGGCGATAAGATCGCAGTTTTCTGCTATCGCCAGCAGTTCATCACGACGGCTTTCGCGAGTTTCGGTGGCTGCCATTTCACGCGCCAGAGCAGCGAAACGTTCAATATGTTCACTGACTGCCACCAGCACGATATCAATGGCTTTCAGGAACTGCTCGCCGTGCAGATCTTCCAGTACCGTCAGGTTGATACGCGAGCGACGCTCCGCCACTTTCTCGCGCAGACCATCAAGCCCTTTTTCCAGCAGCAGCGGGAAATTCACCGCCAGGTGCGCATCGCCGGAGGTCATATTGCCTTCTGCTTTAATGATACCGGTCGCCAGCAGGCCTTTTTGCTCATCGGTAAACATGCCGTAGCAGCGATCCTGTACCGTCTGACCGCGCCACCACGGGCACACTTCATGCAGAACGCGTTTGTTCTCTTCGCTCACCGCAAAACCAGCACCCGGACGATCCGCCAGATCATCAATCTCTTTTTCGATCCAGGAGACGGTATATTCCGGGAAGATCGGCGCGGCACGAACTTCGCTTGCCTGGTTGCCGATGATCAACTCATCGTGTTTGATCCAGATGGTGCGATTCGCCAGGTGATGTGCCAGTGCCAGTGCGCGACGTACCGGGATCGGCTTATCGAGATGTTGTTGATACATCTCGGTATAGTGCTGTGCGCGCTCGGTACAAACCGGCGGTTTCACAATATGCACCAGCGCATTTTTGTGCGCTTTAATGCGGTCGCTGAGCGTGTCCAGTTTCAGTGTTGTCATGGTTGTTATCCTCGTAAAGTCGCGGTTAACCCTTTCTGGCAGGCATACTGCTGGGCAAAGTCGAGCAGTTCTGGCGCATCAAGCGGTTTTTCCGGGGCGTCATAGGGCAGATTAAGTAAGTGATATTTGTTGATGCCCAGCGTGTGGTAGGGCAGGAAATGAATTTCGCCAACGTGCAGCTCGTCGGCGGCAAAATCGGTAATGGCTTTCACAGAGGTTTCATCGGCATTAAAGCCCTGAATCAGCGGCACGCGAATGATGATTTTTTTGCCCGCTGCGGCGAGTTTTTTCAGGTTATCCAGCACTCTGGCGGCGTTACCGTCGGTCCACTGTTTAAACGGCGCGTCGGCGACGTGTTTTAAATCGGCAAGAAACAGATCGATATAGGGCAGAGAAGGGGCGATATATTTCCACGGCACATGCAGGCAGGTTTCTACCGCAGTATGAATGCCGGCCTCGTGGCTGGCTTGCAGTAGCGCCATCGCCATTTCCGGCTGCATAAACGGTTCACCGCCAGAAAGCGTTAATCCGCCGCCGCTGCGATCGTAAAACGGTTTATCGCGCAGAACGGTCGCCATGATCTCCTCAACGCTTTTCACTTCGCCGCACACGGTTAACGCCTGTGTCGGGCAGCAGTCGGTTAACGCCGTCAGATGTTCAGGGGTTAACTTTTCCCGATGGATAAGCAGGCCATTCAGCGTGCGCTCAATCACTTCCGGGGCGGCCTTAGCACACAGCTCGCAGCCCTCCAGGCACAGACGCGCGTCATACAGCAGATCCTGCGTGCGGGCGCGGCTTTCTGGGTTCTGACACCAGCGGCAACCCAGCGAGCAACCTTTCAGAAAAACCACTGTGCGAATGCCGGGACCGTCGTGGGTCGAGTAGCGTTGAATATTGAAGATCATAGATGCCTCTCTGTTTCGTTCAAACATTAAATTACTTTCGAATGAAAGTTATGTTGATGTGCGTCAACTGTTCAGAGAGTTTTCTCGTGGTAGTCTGGTTTCAGACAAAAGTACATTTTGAGGATGGTTATGGAACTGTATCTGGATACTTCAGACGTTGCTGCAGTGAAGGCGCTGGCGCGCGTTTTTCCGCTGGCGGGTGTGACCACTAACCCAAGCATTATCGCTGCGGGTAAAAAAACGCTGGACGTTGTGCTTCCGGAACTTCATGAAGCGATGGGCGGTCAGGGGCGTTTGTTTGCCCAGGTAATGTCTACCACTGCTGAAGGCATGGTGAACGATGCGCGCAAACTGCGTTCTATCATTGCGGATATCGTGGTGAAAGTACCGGTGACCGCCGAGGGGCTGGCAGCTATCAAAATGTTAAAAGCGGAAGGGATCCCGACGCTGGGCACGGCGGTGTATGGCGCAGCACAAGGGCTGTTGTCGGCGCTGGCGGGCGCGGAATATGTTGCGCCTTACGTCAACCGTATTGATGCTCAGGGGGGGAGCGGTATTCAAACCGTGACCGATTTGCATCAGTTACTGAAAATACATGCGCCACAGGCGAAAGTGTTAGCCGCGAGTTTCAAAACCCCGCGTCAGGCGCTGGACTGCTTACTGGCAGGATGTGAATCAATCACCCTGCCGCTGGATGTGGCGCAGCAGATGATTAGCTATCCGGCGGTTGATGCTGCCGTGGCGAAGTTTGAACAGGACTGGCAGGGCGCGTTTGGCAGAACGTCGATTTAACAGGATGTTCTGCATCCTCATAAATTGCTTATGACGTGGCGGAGTGCACCGACGCCTGCCGCGTCTTATCAGGCCTGGAGGCGACAATTACTGCCCGCAAACCTCACATCCCGCATTGCGCATCAGTTTCATTTCGCGGAACTGACTGGTCATCGCATCGTACATCACGATTTTTCCGCTGGCAGGTTTGCCATAACCTGCCAGCAGTTTGATCGCTTCCATTGCCTGCAACGAACCAATTACGCCAATCAACGGCGCCATCACACCTGCTTCCACGCAGGTTAGCGCGTTCTCGCCAAACAAACGGCTAAGGCAGCGGTAGCAAGGCTCGCCGTCCTGATAAGTAAAGACGGTGATTTGCCCTTCCATACGAATTGCTGCTCCGGAAACCAGCGGCACCTTTGCGGCAAAACAGCCAGCGTTCAGTTGATTACGTACCGCTACGTTATCCGTACAGTCGAGCACCAGATCGTGTTCAGCAATCAACGCTGCAAGCTCAGCGTCATCAAGCAACGCATTCACCGGCGTAATCGAGATATGTGGATTGATCCGTGCCAGGGCGTCATGAGCAGATTCAACCTTCGGTTGCCCGACCGTAGCGTCACTGTGTAGCGTCTGGCGTTGCAGATTCGAGAGCGAGACAGTGTCGAAGTCGAGCAGCGTCAGGTTACCGACACCGGCGCTTGCCAGATACTGCGAGGCTGCGCAGCCGAGTCCACCAAGGCCGACGACCAGCACGCGAGAATCTTTTAACGCTTCCTGACCGTCAAAATCAAAACCACGCAGGATGATTTGCCGGTTGTAGCGCAGCATCTCCTGATCGCTGAGTTCCGCCATTACAGGCCTCCGAATAACGCGTTAAATGGCTCGACTTCCACCCATTCGCCCACTTCCACATTGCCGCGATCGCGTTCCAGCACGATAAAACAGTTGCCGAGGCTAAAGGAGCTAAATATATGTGAGCCCTGATGCCCGGTAGTGGTGACTTCCAGTTCGCCGTTGGCATTGCGTTGCAGCACACCACGCTGGAAATCAAGACGACCAGGCGTTTTCTTGAGGCGAGAAGCCGTGCGTACGCGCTGACGCGCGGGCAGGCCGCTGGCGGTGTTGCCGCTTAATTTTGCCAGTAACGGTTGTACCAGTTGGTAGAAGGTTAGCGTTGCTGAAACTGGATTACCCGGCAGGCCGCAGAACCAGCTATTGCCGAGTTTACCGAACGCGAACGGTTTACCCGGTTTAATCGCCAGCTTCCAGAAGGCAATTTCACCCAGCTCTTCGAGAATGGTTTTGGTGTAATCTGCTTCACCCACTGAAACACCGCCAGAACTGATCACTACATCCGCCTGACTGTCGGCTTCAATAAATGCTGCGCGCAAGGCGTGGGGATCGTCGCGGATAATCCCTAAGTTGATCACCTCGCAACCCAGTTGTTCTAACATCAGGTGTACGGCGAGACGGTTGGTGTCGTAGATTTGGCCGTCGCCCAGCGGCTGACCGGGTAACTGGAGTTCATCACCGGTGGAAAACAGCGCCACACGCACTTTGCGAATCACCGGAACTTCGGCAATTCCCAGCGAAGCAATCACCGGCAGCTCAGCGGTAGTCAGGCGAGTACCCGCCGGGAAAACAACCGCACCCGCAGAGATATCTTCACCGCGACGACGAATATTTTGCCCGCTACGCACTTCAGCGGTAAAACGCACTCCTGCATCTGTTTGTTCGGTCTGTTCCTGCATCACCACCGCTTCGCAGCCTTCCGGCACCGGAGCACCGGTCATAATGCGAATACAGGTGCCAGCAGGCCATTCACCATGATACGGCTGACCGGCAAACGATTTGCCAGCAACAGAAAGCGGTTGCCCGGAGGCGATATCGGCTAAGCGAACCGCGTAGCCGTCCATTGCCGAGTTATCAAATCCAGGGACATCGAGCGGCGAAACCACATCGCTCGCCAGAATACGACCAAAACACTGAACCAGTGGCAGCGTTTCCTGGGCAGTCAAAGGGGTAACGCGAGAAAGCATCTCATTAAGCGCGGTGTCGAGCGACATCAAACCGGTGGTAAATTCCATGAAAACACTCCTGCGGGGCAAAATCGAATCCGCCTATTATGTCAGAAAAACGCCACGGACTGTATGCCACCTCGGTCGTAGAGCGGGCTCCTGCCTTTACATGCCATATACATCTTTCTATATTCAAAAATTGAATGAATAATTCATAAAAATTCTGATATTTATAGCAAAGTGGCGAGCCACCCTTAATGGACGAATACTATGGGCAAAGCAGTGATTGCAATTCACGGCGGCGCAGGCGCAATTAGCCGCGCACAGATGAGTCTGCAACAGGAATTACGCTACATTGAGGCACTGTCAGCCATTGTCGAAACCGGACAGAAAATGCTCGAAGCGGGCGCAAGTGCGCTGGATGCAGTGACGGAAGCCGTGCGCTTGCTGGAAGAGTGTCCACTGTTTAACGCCGGAACTGGCGCTGTCTTTACGCGTGATGAAACCCATGAGCTCGACGCCTGCGTGATGGATGGCAACACCCTGAAAGCCGGTGCTGTGGCGGGCGTCAGTCATCTGCGTAATCCGGTTCTTGCCGCCCGTCTGGTGATGGAACAAAGCCCGCATGTGATGATGATAGGTGAGGGCGCAGAAAATTTTGCTTTTGCTCATGGCATGGAGCGCGTCTCGCCGGAGATTTTCTCCACGCCTTTGCGTTATGAACAATTGCTGGCAGCGCGTGAGGAAGGGGAAACGCTCCTTGACCATAGTGGCGCACCGCTGGATGAAAAACAGAAAATGGGCACTGTGGGAGCCGTGGCGTTGGATCTCCATGGCAATCTGGCGGCTGCCACGTCCACGGGGGGAATGACCAATAAATTACCTGGTCGGGTCGGCGACAGCCCGCTGGTTGGCGCCGGATGTTACGCCAATAACGCCAACGTGGCAGTTTCTTGTACCGGCACAGGCGAAGTTTTCATTCGCGCGCTGGCGGCGTATGACATTGCCGCGTTGATGGATTACGGCGGATTAAGCCTCGCACAAGCCTGCGAGCGGGTCGTTATGGAAAAACTCCCTGCGCTCGGCGGCAGTGGCGGTCTAATCGCTATCGATCACGAAGGTAACGTCGCGCTACCGTTTAACACCGAGGGAATGTATCGCGCCTGGGGCTACGCAGGCGATACGCCAACCACCGGTATCTATCGTGAAAAAGGGGACACCGTTGCCACACAGTGATGAGCTTGATGCCGGTGATGTGCTGGCGGTTGATAATCTCAATATTGCCTTTATGCAGGACCAGCAAAAAGTGGCAGCGGTTCGCGGTCTCTCTTTTAGCCTGCGACGTGGCGAGACACTGGCGATTGTTGGAGAGTCCGGTTCCGGCAAGTCAGTCACAGCACTGGCGCTGATGCGTCTGCTTGAACAGGCGGGCGGCCTGGTGCAGTGCGACAAAATGGTATTGCGGCGCCGCAGTCGTGAGGTGATTGAGCTTAGTGAGCAGAGTTCCCGGCAAATGCAGCATATACGCGGTGCGGATATGGCGATGATTTTCCAGGAGCCAATGACGTCGCTAAATCCGGTATTTACCGTGGGCGAGCAGATTGCCGAGTCTATCCGTCTGCATCAGAACGCCAGTCGTGAAGAAGCAATGGCGGAGGCGAAACGGATGCTGGATCAGGTTCGCATCCCGGAAGCGCAAACCATTCTTTCGCGTTATCCGCATCAACTCTCCGGTGGGATGCGCCAGCGGGTGATGATTGCCATGGCGCTGTCATGTCGTCCGGCGGTGCTGATAGCCGATGAGCCGACGACCGCACTGGACGTCACCATTCAGGCGCAGATCCTGCAATTAATCAAAGTGTTGCAAAAAGAGATGTCGATGGGCGTCATCTTTATCACTCACGACATGGGCGTGGTGGCGGAGATTGCCGATCGGGTACTGGTGATGTATCAGGGCGAGGCGGTGGAAACGGGCAGCGTCGAACAGATTTTTCATGCGCCACAGCATCCTTATACCCGTGCGCTATTGGCTGCTGTTCCGCAGCTTGGCGCGATGAGAGGGCAAGATTATCCCCGACGTTTCCCGTTGATATCGCTTGAACATCCGACTAAACAGGAACGCCCTGTCGAGCAGAAAACGGTGGTTGATGGCGAACCTGTTTTACAGGTGCGTAATCTGGTCACCCGTTTCCCTTTGCGTAGTGGGTTGTTGAATCGCGTAACGCGGGAAGTGCACGCCGTTGAAAAGGTTAGTTTTGATCTCTGGCCGGGTGAAACGTTGTCGCTGGTGGGCGAGTCTGGCAGCGGTAAATCCACTACCGGGCGGGCGTTGCTGCGCCTGGTCGAATCGCAGGGCGGCGAAATTATCTTTAACGGTCAGCGAATCGATACCTTGTCACCCGGCAAACTTCAGGCATTGCGCCGCGATATTCAGTTTATTTTTCAGGACCCTTACGCTTCGCTGGACCCACGTCAGACGATCGGTGATTCGATCATAGAACCGCTGCGTGTTCATGGGTTATTGCAGGGTAAAGACGCTGCTGCACGCGTTGCGTGGCTACTGGAACGCGTTGGTCTGTTACCCGAACATGCGTGGCGCTACCCGCATGAGTTTTCCGGCGGTCAGCGTCAGCGTATCTGTATTGCCCGTGCGCTTGCGTTGAATCCCAAAGTCATTATTGCCGATGAAGCCGTGTCGGCGCTGGATGTTTCTATTCGCGGGCAGATTATCAACTTGTTGCTCGATCTCCAGCGTGATTTCGGTATTGCATATCTGTTTATCTCCCACGATATGGCGGTCGTGGAGCGGATCAGCCATCGTGTAGCGGTGATGTATCTCGGGCAAATTGTCGAAATAGGCCCCCGGCGCGCGATCTTTGAAAATCCGCAGCACCCTTATACGCGTAAATTACTGGCGGCAGTTCCGGTTGCTGAACCATCCCGACTGCGGCCACAGCGCGTACTGCTATCGGACGATCTTCCCAGCAATATTTATCAGCGTGGCGAAGAGGTTGCAGCCGTCTCGTTGCAATGCGTCGGGCCGGGGCATTACGTCGCACAACCACAATCAGAATACGCATTCATGCGTAGATAACATTCAGGCGGAGAATCAAATGGCAAGAGCTGTACACCGTAGTGGGTTAGTGGCGCTGGGTATTGTCACAGCGTTGATGGCATCTTGTGCATTCGCTGCCAAAGATGTGGTTGTGGCGGTGGGATCGAACTTCACCACCCTCGACCCGTATGACGCGAATGACACGTTGTCACAGGCCGTGGCGAAATCGTTTTACCAGGGACTGTTCGGTCTGGATAAAGAGATGAAGCTGAAAAACGTGCTGGCGGAGAGTTATACCGTCTCCGGCGACGGCCTCACTTATACCGTGAAATTGCGTGAAGGGATTAAGTTCCAGGATGGCACCGACTTCAATGCGGCGGCGGTAAAAGCGAATCTGGACAGAGCCAGTGACCCTGCGAATCATCTTAAACGCTATAACCTGTACAAGAATATTGCCAAAACTGAAGCGGTCGACCCGACAACGGTGAAGATTACGCTTAAGCAGCCGTTCTCAGCGTTTATTAATATTCTTGCCCATCCGGCGACAGCGATGATTTCTCCGGCGGCGCTGGAAAAATATGGCAAGGAGATTGGTTTTCATCCGGTGGGAACCGGGCCGTATGAACTGGATACCTGGAATCAGACCGATTTTGTGAAGGTCAAAAAATTCACTGGTTACTGGCAGTCGGGACTGCCCAAACTGGACAGCATTACCTGGCGTCCGGTGGCGGATAACAACACCCGTGCGGCCATGCTGCAAACCGGTGAAGCGCAGTTTGCTTTCCCCATTCCCTACGAGCAGGCCGCGCTGCTGGAGAAAAACAAAAATATCGAGCTGATGGCCAGTCCGTCGATTATGCAGCGTTATATCAGTATGAATGTGACGCAAAAGCCATTCGATAACCCGAAGGTACGTGAGGCGCTGAATTATGCCATCAACCGTCCGGCGCTGGTGAAAGTCGCGTTTGCGGGATATGCAACGCCCGCCACTGGCGTGGTGCCGCCGAGTATCGCCTACGCGCAAAGTTACCAACCGTGGCCTTACGATCCGGCAAAAGCGCGCGCATTACTCAAAGAGGCGGGATATCCCAACGGTTTCAGTACCACGCTGTGGTCGTCGCATAACCACAGCACCGCGCAGAAAGTGCTGCAATTTACCCAGCAGCAGTTAGCGCAGGTAGGGATTAAAGCCCTGGTGACGGCGATGGATGCCGGACAACGGGCGGCAGAAGTAGAAGGTAAAGGGCAAAAAGAGAGTGGCGTGCGACTGTTCTATACCGGCTGGTCGGCTTCGACCGGCGAAGCTGACTGGGCGTTATCGCCGCTGTTTGCGTCACAGAACTGGCCACCGACGCTGTTTAATACTGCGTTTTACAGCAATAAACAGGTAGATGACTACCTGGCTCAGGCACTGAAAACTAACGATCCGGCGGAAAAGACCCGCTTGTATAAGGCGGCGCAGGATATCATCTGGCAAGAGTCGCCGTGGGTTCCGCTGGTGGTCGAAAAACTGGTGTCGGCACACAGTAAAAATCTGACCGGTTTTTGGATCATGCCAGACACCGGCTTCAGCTTTGAAGATGCGGACTTGCAATAAGCAACGCAGGGAGTGGAATGCTTAATTACGTTATAAAACGCTTACTGGGGTTGATTCCGACGCTGTTTATCGTCTCGGTGCTGGTGTTTTTATTTGTCCATATGCTGCCCGGCGATCCGGCGCGATTGATTGCCGGGCCCGAAGCTGATGCTCAGGTCATCGAACTGGTGCGTCAGCAACTGGGGTTGGATCAGCCGCTGTATCACCAGTTCTGGCACTATATCAGCAATGCCGTGCAGGGAGATTTTGGCCTGTCGATGGTCTCGCGTCGTCCGGTTGCCGATGAGATTGCCAGCCGCTTCATGCCAACGCTGTGGCTGACCATAACCAGTATGGCCTGGGCGGTGATATTTGGTATGGCGGCGGGGATTGTTGCCGCCGTCTGGCGTAACCGCTGGCCAGATCGCTTGAGTATGACCATCGCGGTGTCGGGGATCTCCTTCCCGGCATTTGCCCTGGGGATGCTTTTGATTCAGGTTTTTTCCGTTGAGCTGGGTTGGCTACCTACGGTAGGTGCAGACAGTTGGCAGCACTACATTTTACCCTCCCTGACGCTCGGCGCGGCAGTGGCAGCCGTGATGGCGCGCTTTACCCGCGCGTCGTTTGTCGACGTATTAAGCGAAGATTATATGCGTACCGCGAGGGCGAAAGGGGTGAGCGAAACCTGGGTTGTCCTCAAACATGGGCTACGCAACGCCATGATCCCGGTAGTGACCATGATGGGCTTACAGTTTGGCTTTTTGCTCGGTGGTTCCATCGTGGTGGAGAAAGTCTTCAACTGGCCCGGACTTGGGCGCTTACTCGTTGACTCCGTAGAAATGCGTGATTACCCGGTGATTCAGGCGGAAATTCTGCTTTTCTCGCTGGAATTTATTCTTATCAACTTAGTGGTGGACGTGCTTTATGCCGCCATTAACCCGGCTATCAGGTACAAGTAAGGATGCGATTATTTAACTGGCGTCGTCAGGCGGTGTTAAACGCCATGCCACTGGTAAAACCTGATCAGGTGCGTACTCCGTGGCATGAGTTCTGGCGACGTTTTCGCCGCCAGCATATGGCGATGACCGCCGTATTGTTCGTCATTTTGTTGATTGTGGTGGCCATTTTTGCTCGCTGGATCGCCCCCTATGACGCCGAAAATTATTTCGATTATGACAATCTGAATAACGGACCTTCTTTGCAGCACTGGTTTGGCGTCGATTCACTGGGGCGCGACATTTTCAGCCGTGTCCTGGTTGGTGCGCAAATCTCGCTGGCGGCGGGTGTGTTTGCGGTGTTTATCGGTGCGGCGATTGGGACGTTGCTGGGTTTGCTGGCTGGATATTATGAAGGCTGGTGGGATCGGCTGATCATGCGTATTTGTGATGTGCTGTTTGCTTTCCCTGGCATTTTGCTGGCTATTGCTGTTGTTGCGGTGCTGGGAAGCGGCATTGCTAACGTGATTATCGCCGTCGCTATCTTTTCTATTCCGGCGTTTGCCCGACTGGTGCGCGGCAACACGCTGGTGTTAAAACAGCAAACCTTTATTGAATCAGCGCGCAGTATTGGTGCCAGCGATATGACCATTTTGTTGCGCCACATCTTACCGGGGACAGTCTCTTCCATCGTCGTGTTTTTCACCATGCGCATTGGCACCTCGATTATCTCCGCCGCCAGTCTGTCGTTTCTCGGCCTGGGAGCGCAGCCGCCGACCCCGGAGTGGGGAGCGATGCTCAACGAAGCGAGAGCGGATATGGTTATCGCGCCGCATGTGGCGGTTTTTCCGGCACTGGCTATTTTCCTGACCGTGTTGGCGTTCAACTTGCTGGGTGATGGTTTGCGTGATGCGCTGGACCCCAAAATTAAAGGATAGTCACGGTTGAATATTGCTTGAAAGGGTAATGACCTCAGAGGAAATTATTGCCTTAAGCAAGTGTTGTAACTTTTTTCTAATTTTGTAGAATCGGGTAATTTGGTTAAAAAGCCGTTGCGAGGGACTATTTATGCAGCGGCACAGCGTACTGACAGTTATTTTGTTAAATGTATTAACATGCTGAGTTTATACGAAAAGATAAAGATAAGGCTGATAATTTTATTTTTATTGGCTGCGCTGTCATTTATTGTTCTTTTTTTCATCATTAACTATCAACTGGTATCGGAGCGTGCGGTAAAACGTGCCGATAGCCGCTTTGAACTTATTCAAAAAAACGTTGGCTATTTCTTTAAAGATATTGAACGTTCCGCTCTGACGTTAAAGGACTCACTCTATTTATTGAAAAACAGTGAGGAGATTAAACGTGCCGTCATCCTGAAAATGGAAATGATGCCATTTTTAGATTCAGTGGGGCTGGTACTGGATAATAATAAATATTATCTATTTTCGCGGCGGACGAATGATAAAATCGTTGTTTATCATCAGGAAAAGGTAAATGGCCCCCTTGTTGATGAGGCAGGACGCGTCATCTTTGCCGATTTTAATCCGTCGCAGCGCCCGTGGTCAGTAGCTTCGGATGGCTCTGACAGTAGCTGGAATCCGGCATATAATTGCTTTGATCGTCCGGGGAAAAAATGTATTTCTTTTACGCTGCGAATTAACGGCAAAGACCGTGATTTGCTGGCTATTGATAAAATTCATGTCGATTTAAACTGGCGATATCTGAACGAATACCTTGATCATATCAGCGCAACTGATGAAGTCTTGTTTCTGAAACAAGGTTATGAAATCATTGCCAAGAACCAACTCGCCCGTGAAAAATTGATTATTTATAATAGCGAAGATAATTATAATATTATTGATTCTGTCGATACGGAGTATATAGCAAAAACATCGCGCGTACCCAATAACTCGCTATTCGAAATCTATTTTTATTATCCTACGGGGAAACTATTTAACGCGTCAGATAAACTCTTTTATTTGCCGTTTGCTTTCATTATTGTCGTATTGCTGGCGCTTTACTTAATGACGACCCGTGTGTTCCGTCGCCAATTTTCAGAAATGACAACGCTGGTCAATACGCTGGAGTTTTTACCTGACTCTGCGGATCAAATGCAGGCACTGAAAATTCGTGACGGCGATGCGAAAGAGATTATCAGCATCAAAAATTCGATCGCGGAAATGAAAGATGCTGAAGTTGAGCGTTCAAATAAATTGCTCTCACTGATCTCCTACGATCAGGAAAGCGGTTTTATCAAAAATATGGCGATTATTGAGTCAAACAATAATCAGTATCTGGCCGCCGGGATCATCAAACTGTGCGGACTGGAAGCCGTCGAAGCCGTGTTTGGTGTCGAGGAACGCAACAAAATTGTCAGGAAGCTGTGTCAGCGAATTGCCGAGAAATATGCACAATGCTGCGATATCGTGACATTTAATGCCGATCTCTATTTATTATTGTGTCGGGAAAATATACAGACTTTTACCCGTAAGATCGCGATGATAAACGATTTCGACAGTAGCTTTGGCTACCGCAATCTGCGTATACACAAATCTGCCATTTGTGAACCTCTGAAGGGCGAAAATGCCTGGAGCTATGCAGAAAAACTGAAGCTGGCGATTTCCAGCATCCGTGACCATATGTTCTCTGAGTTTATTTTCTGTGATGATGCGAAACTCAGCGAAATTGAAGAGAATATCTGGATTGCGCGCAATATCCGTCACGCCATGGAAAAAGGCGAGCTATTCCTGGTTTATCAACCGATTGTTGATATTAACACCCGCGACATTCTGGGCGCTGAGGCGCTGTGTCGCTGGGTTTCTGCGGAGCGGGGGATCATCTCGCCGCTGAAGTTTATTGCTATCGCGGAAGATATCGGTTTTATCAATGAACTGGGTTACCAAATTATTAAAACGGCGATGGCTGAATTCCGCCATTTTAGCCAGCGTGTGCTCCTGAAACAGGATTTCTTACTGCATATTAATGTTTCGCCCTGGCAGTTAAACGAACCACATTTTCATGAGCGTTTTATCGCCATCATGAAAGAACATGAACTGACAGCGAAAAGTCTCTGTATTGAGATCACTGAAACTGTGATCGAGCGAATTAGTGAACATTTTTATCTCAATATTGAACAATTGCGTAAACAAGGGGTACGAATATCGATTGATGACTTTGGTACAGGTTTGTCAAACCTGAAACGTTTTTATGAAATTAATCCTGATAGCATAAAAGTGGACTCGCAATTTACCGGCGATATTTTCGGCACTGCGGGCAAAATTTTGCGCATTATCTTCGATCTGGCACGCTATAACCGGATCCCGGTGATTGCAGAAGGTGTTGAGAGCGAAGAGGTTGCGCGTGAATTAATCAAATTAGGGTGTATTCAGGCCCAGGGGTATCTGTACCAGAAGCCGTTGCCATTCTCTGCCTGGGACAAAAATGGGAAGTTAGTAAAAGAGTAGTTTAGGTATGTCCAGAATCAATAAATTCGTACTTACAGTCAGTCTGCTGATTTTTATCATGATTTCAGCGGTTGCCTGCGGGATCTATACCCAGATGGTAAAAGAACGGGTGTATGGCCTGAAACAGTCCGTTATTGATACTGCTTTTGCGGTGGCAAATATTGCTGAATATCGGCGTAGTGTGGCAATTGATCTCATTAACACGCTTAACCCGACTGAAGAACAACTGCTGGTTGGCTTGCGCACAGCTTATGCTGACTCGTTTTCACCTTCTTATTTGTATGATGTTGGCCCTTATCTGATTTCCAGTGATGAGTGTATTCAGGTTAAGGAGTATGAAAACAATTATTGTGCAGATATTATGCAGGTTGTTAAGTATCGGCATGTTAAAAATACGGGGTTCATCTCTTTTGACGGCAAAACCTTCGTCTATTATCTCTATCCGGTTACTCACAATCGCAGTCTGATATTTTTGCTTGGGCTGGAACGATTTTCGTTACTGTCAAAGTCACTGGCAATGGATAGCGAGAACCTGATGTTCTCACTGTTTAAGAACGGCAAACCAGTTACCGGTGATGAATATAATGCCAAAAATGCCATCTTCACCGTTTCGGAAGCGATGGAGCATTTCTCCTATTTGCCGACCGGATTGTACGTATTTGCTTATAAAAAAGACGTTTATTTGCAGGTATGTACGCTGATTATTTTCTTTGCTGCCCTGGTGGCAGTTATTTCAGGCACAAGTTGCTTCTATCTGATACGCAGAGTGATTAATCGTGGCATTGTTGAGAAAGAAGCCATTATTAATAACCATTTTGATCGCGTTCTGGACGGTGGGCTTTTCTTTTCGGCGGCGGATGTCAAAAAACTCTACAGCATGTATAACTCGGCGTTTCTTGACGATCTGACCAAAGCAATGGGCAGAAAATCCTTTGACGAAGATTTAAAAGCCTTACCGGAAAAAGGCGGTTATTTATGCCTGTTTGACGTCGATAAATTCAAAAATATTAACGACACCTTCGGTCATTTGTTGGGCGATGAAGTGTTGATGAAGGTAGTGAAAATCCTTAAATCACAAATCCCGGTGGATAAAGGTAAAGTCTACCGCTTTGGCGGCGACGAATTTGCGATAATTTATACTGGCGGAACCCTGGATGAGTTGCTATCGATTTTAAAAGATATTGTCAATTTCCAGGTGGGGAGTATTAATTTAAGCACCAGTATCGGCGTGGCGCATTCAAATGAATGTACTACCGTTGAACGACTGAAAATGCTGGCGGATGAGCGGCTGTATAAGAGTAAGAAAAACGGCAGGGCACAGATTAGCTGGCAGTAGAATAGTGTTAGTACCCCTTAATCAAGGGGTACTAACGAATGTGATATCATTTGAGAAAAATTTATTTTGCAAAAACTTCCGGCCCTTTTATTGCCAATGTATTTAAAATTCGTAGTGCCGGGCCGCTCGGTTTTATTTCATTACGTTCCCATTTCGAGACGCTTTCTTTTGACATTCCCATTGTATGTGCGAGCACAGATTGTGACATGCCGTATCGGGAGCGGATGGCTTTGATCTCTTCACCCGTCATCGATTTGACTTTGTCTATACGGGCGCTGACTTCACGAGCTTTGACCATGACGGCAATGGCATCAACTTCACTATCAGACATCAGGCCCAGTGCATTCAGTTCCTTCGCATCTTCCAGCATCATTTGTAATTTATTGCTCATTTTTCACCTCAATCAAAAAGCCAGTTTCGATCAAATCCTCTATTTGCTTATTGCTAAAGGCCAGAAATGCAGTGGCCATTTTTTTGTAGGCCGCCAGTTCATCATCTTCGATTTCTTTGGTTCCTTTACTGCTTAGAGCACTCTTGGACCAACCATCATAAAAAAACACATGATTTGCTGATTTAAAAAAGATAATTGTTCTGGCTCCACCACTCTTTCCTTGTTGGAGGGGTAACCGTTTTTTAATAACACCGCTACCTAAATCAGCCTCCCATATGCCTTGCATCACTTCTTCAGCGGCAGTCATGAGAACTTTATCGCGAATACCAAGTTTTTTCGTACTTTGGCTGAATCGCCTTGCCTTATACACACCCATACATCCATCCTTGTGGTAATGTTTACTATAGTAACCATTACGCTTATTTCAAGTAATTGCGATCAAAAATTTAATTTGGTGTGAAAAAGTGAGAGTCGTCTCGAGAACGATTCATTTTTCTCGATTTATTCATCAGGGGGATTTTGTGCGCAAGGGAAGGACATCGGGAAGGGGAGAATAGGCAGATCGAAGAACAATATCCTTGTTAGATCTGCCTTTCGATTAATTAAACCCGGCTACCCCACAAATCGTACTCGTCGGCGTGCTCGACTTTCACACGCAGGATATCGCCCAGCTTAACGTTGGTTTCACCATTGAGATAAACTGCGCCGTCGATTTCCGGAGCGTCTGCCATGCTGCGGCCGATTGCGCCTTCTTCGTCTACTTCATCGACGATCACCAGAATTTCACGGCCCACTTTTTCTTGCAGGCGCTCGGCGGAAATCTGCTGTTGCAGTTGCATGAAGCGATTCCAGCGTTCTTCTTTCACTTCTTCCGGCACTTGATCTGGCAGAGCATTGGCATCAGCGCCTTCAACCGGGCTGTATTTAAAGCAGCCAACGCGATCCAGACGTGCTTCTTTCAGGAAGTCGAGCAGCATCTGGAAATCTTCTTCCGTCTCGCCAGGGAAGCCGACAATAAAGGTTGAACGCAGGGTCAGTTCCGGGCAAATTTCGCGCCACTGTTTAATGCGCGCCAGTTGGCGATCTACAGAACCCGGACGCTTCATCAGTTTGAGAATGCGCGGGCTGGCGTGCTGTAACGGAATATCCAGATACGGCAGGATTTTGCCTTCAGCCATCAGCGGGATAACGTCATCTACATGCGGGTAAGGGTAAACGTAGTGCAGACGTGTCCAGATCCCCAGTTTTGATAACTGTTCGCACAGGCTGACCATACTGGTTTTTACCGGCTCGCCGTTGTGGAAGCCTGTACGGTGTTTAACATCAACGCCATACGCGGAAGTATCCTGGGAGATCACCAGAATCTCTTTAACGCCTGCATCTACCAGGCGTTTCGCTTCGCTTAACACTTCGCCAATCGGACGGCTCACCAGATCGCCGCGCATAGACGGAATAATGCAGAAGGTGCAACGGTGGTTACAGCCTTCGGAAATCTTCAGATAGGCGTAATGACGTGGCGTCAGCTTAACGCCTTGCTCCGGCACCAGGCTCAGGAATGGGTTGTGTTTCGGTTTTGGCACGTAGTGATGAACGTGCTCCAGAACTTGCTCATAGCTATGAGGGCCGGTGATTTCCAGCACTTTTGGGTGGACTTCGCGGATCTGATCTTCTTTCGCCCCCAGACAACCGGTCACTATTACCTTGCCGTTTTCATTCAACGCTTCACCAATGGCTTCCAGTGATTCTTGCACCGCACTGTCAATAAAACCGCAGGTGTTGACGATCACCATGTCTGCGTCGTCGTAGCTCGGTACTACGTCATAACCTTCAGTGCGCAGTTCGGTCAGAATACGCTCTGAATCGACGAGGTTTTTCGGACAGCCGAGGGAAACAAAGCCGATTTTCGGCTGGGGAGTTACTTTGCTCATAGCTTAAAAAATATTCAGTTACAGGAAAGGTCAGGGCAGGGATTCTACAGAGTTCTGGATAAAATTTGTATCGTAATCTGGTCAACAGGCGAGGAAAACGCCCCAACTATCGGGGCGTAAATGGTTATCAGGCTACTGGGTTTTCCGTTAGCGCCTTTGCAGGCTGGTTGCTGGATTTGTCCCGCAGCGTAAAGACCGAAATAAGCGTGAAGCAACCGGCAATCGCCCCCAGGATTAGATAGGTTTCAGCAAAGCCAATGGTGTCATACAGATAGCCAGCAATGGGTGAATAGATTGCCGTGGCGATGGATGCCACAAAAAGCACCAGCAGGTAGACCGTCGAAGAGAGTTTGTGATCAAAGTTAGCCGCGATAAATTTAAACACAGACACCAGGATCAGTGGTTTTTCGATTGCATGCATCATTTTAACGGCCGCAATCCACACCGGTCCCAGTTGGATAGCAGAACCGGCAATGCGTAACGACATAATGGTTCCGGCAATCACTAATGCCCATTTTGCGCCAGTGCGGTTAACAAACCACGGCATCAGACAGAGAAATAGGGTTTCTCCGCAGACCTGGACAGAAGCCAAAATCCCGTACCAGCGATTGCCTTCTTCTGGCGTCGGAAATTGCAGCGAAAAATATTGTGCGAATTGTTGATCGTAGGTGTCATAAATTTGCGTTACGAACAGAGTGAACATCAATAAAAACCAGAACTGACTATTTTTCGCCAGTTCAAGCGCATGGATAGCTTTCAGCGAATTAGTTTTTTCAATTTCGGCCTCGGTAAGTTCGATTTTGGTAAACATAAAGCAGATTGCGGCGACCACAATGGCACAGCTTGCCAGCCAGAAAGAGAGATTAGGGCTGGTATCAATGTATTTACCCACAATCCACGCGGCGGCGGCCCATCCCAGAGAGCCCCACATTCTTACGCGACCATATTCAAAATGATAACGACGCGAAACTTTATCTATCCAGGAATCCAGAACGCCACAACCAGAATTAAAAATTATCCCCAGGTAAACGCCACCCAAAACAGCGCCCAGCCAGAAGTTATGAACCAGAAGCGGGGCATACACATAAATAAAGAATGGGCCTACGGGAAGTAATAATGCGACGAGGATCCAGATGAGTTGTTTCTTAAGACCAAATTTATCGGAGATGAAACCGAAGAACGGTTGCATTAATAACGCAATGAAAGCATTAACGGAATAAAGTAATCCTGTGCGTGTGGCGGTAATTTCCAGATGCTGTGTCGTCCATATGACAAAAAATGCCATCGTTGCCGACCAGGCAAAGAGGTACAGGAAATCGAAAATACTGAGCAAAATATAATTACGTTTACCGGGCAATAACATAGCCATATCCTCAATCACTGGCGTTGGGTCATTTACCGTTGGCACAGGTATTCGCTGTGCTTACTGGTTATTGTTTTGGTATGCATCTCCGGAAAATGTCATACGTTAACAATTTCATTTTTACTCTGACCCTGACAGTGATGATTAGGCAATGTGTTAAATGAATGTTTGCGATTTGCATCACAATTATTGCTGGTAATAAAAAAGATTTAGCGAAATAGATCACTAAATCTTTTTATGAGAACGTATTACTTTTATGCCTTGCGTGTTAGCTCATCCGCCAGTGTGCGAAGGTGTTCAGCAATATTCATCAGATCAGTCTGTGGTGAGTGCAGAGGGCCAGCAGAGTTACGCACGACCAGGCGACTGGGAAGGATGGTTGAAGAGCGGAGCATCGCGTGTTCATCGTCCGGCTGTAAAATCTGTTGAACGGCAATTTTCCCTTGTAAATCAAAGTCGATTGCGACGGTCGTTAGCGAAGGTTCAAAAAACGCACTCTCATAGGTGTCGTCATAGCCAATGACAGAAATATCTTGCGGGATTTTACGTTTTTGTTGATGTAAGGCGCTTAACGCCCCCAATGCCATCTGATCATTGGCGATCAGAAGAGCGGTCGCCTGTGGCGTTTCACGTAGCATCTGTAACGTCGCCAGATAGCCGCTTTGAGCGTCCCAACTACCGTAATGAATGGCCAGCGGCGTCAGTTGGAGTGAGGCGAGAGTATCGCGCCAGGTATTGAGTCGTAGCCGCGCCGGTACTGAGTTTTCTGGGCCGGAGATCAGGCAAAATTGACGATGCCCCAAATCGTAAAGATATTTCACGCTGGCACGTGCACCTTCTGCAGGATTAAAAGTGACGTTAAACACCGGGCTATAAGGGTCCACGTCGAGAAACAGACACAACACATCGCTGTTTTCAGCAACCAGAGTTTCAGCCAATGCCGTTTCCAGCGGTGCGTTGATAATAATCTTTGTTACCCGTTGTGCTTTTAAGTCATTAATTGCAGCCTGAATACCTTTAATATCAACATCATCTATCATGGATATCAGCACCTGATATCCCTGTTCTCCGGCATATTTTTTCACTGCTGCCGCAATTTGCGAGGGGGCATGTAGGGCGAGCGAAGTTGTAACCAGCCCGACCGTTTTGCTCTCTTTCCCTACCAACTGTTGAGCTACGCGATTTGGAACGTATTTAAGTTCGGCAATGGCTTGTTCAATTTTTTGACGTGTTTTGGCAGACACGTTCGCTGAATTGTTAAGCACCCGCGACACTGTCTGATAAGAAACATTGGCATGACGAGCAACATCGGCAAGGGTTGCAGCTTTGGTTTTCATATTCGCCCCGGCTAAAAGATTTGTCACAGTATACCGCAGTGAATGTCATACGTATCACGCTCACCTGTCTCAGTGCCGGTAAGCTGACCCATCGAACCTGTTTGCAGGGAAAAACGCGTACTTGATCACATTCCTGCCGGACATTCCTTGCATAACGAAGCAATTAATTACTAGATGACAGTATTGTGAACGAATAACATTTTTTGTCTGTTTAAAACAATTCAGGAGTCAGCATGGACAAGCACCCACCGATCATCCCCAGAGCCCCATGGTTACTTCATGGTGCTGATTACAACCCGGAGCAATGGTTACATGTCCCCGGGATTCTGGAGAAAGATATCGCCATGATGCAACAGGCTGGTTGTAACACCATGTCGGTGGGTATTTTTAGCTGGTCAATGCTGGAACCCACAGAGGGGGAATATTGCTTTAACTGGCTGGATGAGGTGCTGGATAAACTTCATGCTGGTGGGATCTCTGTCTTCCTCGCAACACCAAGCGGAGCCAAACCTGCCTGGCTTGCTGCACGTTATCCAGAGGTTCTGAGAGTTAGCGCCTCACGCGAGAAAATGCTTCACGGCGGTCGCCATAATCACTGCCTTTCTTCTCCCGTGTATAAAGAGAAAGTGACGCAAATTAACCGTAAGCTGGCGCAGCGATACGCAAATCATCCGGCGGTTCTGGGATGGCATATCAGTAATGAGTATGGCGGAGAGTGTCATTGTAATGGATGCCAACAGGCGTTTCGCCGTTGGTTGCAGACTCGTTACACCACTCTTGAGGCGCTTAATCAGGCATGGTGGACTGGCTTCTGGAGCCATACATACAGTGACTGGTCACAAATTGAATCTCCTTCCCCATTAGGTGAGATGTCTAACCACGGTTTGAATCTTGACTGGCGGCGCTTTGTCACATCGCAGGTAAAAGAGTTCTATCAAATGGAGATCGCGCCGTTAAAAGCAGAACGCCCCGATTTACCTGCGACGACCAATTTTATGTGGTATTTCAATGACTACAACTACTGGGCATTAGCTGAAGTGGTTGATTTTGTGAGTTGGGATAGCTATCCCATGTGGCATAAACAGGAAGATGAACGCGCCGTTGCTTGTAAAACAGCGATGTATCACGACCTGATGCGTACTTTAAAAAATAAACCGTTTATTCTGATGGAATCCACGCCCAGCCAGACAAGCTGGCAGCCAACCAGCAAATTGAAAAAGCCGGGAATGAATATTCTTTCTTCCTTACAGGCCGTCGCTCACGGCGCAGACGGCGTGCATTATTTTCAGTGGCGTAAGAGTCGTGGCGCCGTGGAGAAGTTTCATGGTGCGGTGGTTGATCACGTCGGTCATCTGGAGACGCGTACCGGGCGCGAAGTCATACAACTGGGGCAACGGCTGGCTCATCTTAAACAATTGGTCGGAACGAAAACCCAGGCAAAAGTTGCCATTATTTTCGACTGGGAAAACCGCTGGGCGGTCAACGATGCTGCCGGGCCGCGCAATTGCGGTATCCACTACGAGCAAACGGTAGTGGAGCATTACCGACCTTTCTGGGAGCAGGGCGTGGCGGTCGATATTATCAATGCTGATTGTGATCTTACGGGTTATCAGTTAGTTATTGCCCCAATGCTCTATATGGTTCGCGATGGATTTGCTGCTCGTGCTCGCGCCTATGTTGAAGCTGGTGGCAATTTTGTCACCACTTACTGGTCCGGGATTGTCAATGAAACCGATTTATGTCATCTGGGTGGATTCCCTGGCCCGTTGCGTGACCTGATGGGGGTGTGGGCTGAAGAGATTGATAGCCTTAATGATTATCAGCATAACGAAGTTATCTGCGAGCCGAATGCGTATGGACTGCAGGGGCAATGGCAGGCACGGGAATTATGTGCGGTTATTCACGCCGAAGGTGCACAGGTTCTGGCGCGCTATGGTGAGGATTTTTATGCGGGTACACCTGCGTTAACAGTAAATCACGTCGGACAAGGTCGAGCTTTCTATGTGGCTTCGCGTAATGATGCGCCATTTCATCAAGCGTTTGCCGCGATGTTGATCAACACACTTCATCTCCCAAAAGCACTTGCTACTGAACTTCCTGCTGGCGTTATTGCAACGCGTCGGACAGACGGCGAGCAGGAATGGGTTTTTGTACAAAATTACACTGCTCATGTACAAAATGTTGTGCTTCCTGGAGCGTGGCGAGTGACGGAAACAGGTAAAGCTTGTTCACAAGACTTAGAACTGGCGCCGTGGGGATGCGAGGTGCTGGAAAGAGAAATAATGTAAATTCTTATTAATAAAATGTGAAGTATTGATCCCTGACAGCATTTTGTACAAAAAGTAGCCATACTATTTAATTGCACAAAGGCTGCAAAGAGGAGGATCGAAGTATGTTCGTTGACAGACAGCGAAGCGATCTACTTAACCGGTTGATCGATGCAAGAGTTGACCTCGCCGCATATGTGCAACTGAGGAAGGCCAAAGGATACATGTCCGTCAGCGAAAGCAATCATCTACGAGATAACTTTTTTAAACTGAATCGCGAACTGCACGATAAATCGCTGCGGTTGAATCTTCATCTGGATCAAGAAGAGTGGAGTGCTCTTCATCATGCTGAAGAAGCATTAGCGACAGCCGCAGTATGTTTGATGAGCGGGCATCATGATTGCCCGACTGTTATTACCGTCAACGCCGATAAGCTTGAAAATTGTCTGATGAGCTTAACGCTGAGTATCCAGAGCCTTGAACAGCACACCATGCTTGAGCAGGCCTGAAAACTAAGGGGGAGAAAGCGTCTCCCCCTTCATGTTTAAGTTTTTGTAAAAATGAATTTGTCATCTCCTCCACTGACTACGCTTTAAGCCAGAGTCAATCCGGAGGCGTTATGCATCGACAATCCCTTTTCCTTGTGCCCTTTCTCTGTGTTTCTTCCGCTCTCTGGGCGGCTCCTGCGCCGGTAAATGTCGAAGTACTACAAGACAAACTCGATCATCCGTGGGCGCTGGCCTTTTTACCTGATAATCATGGCATGTTAATCACCCTGCGCGGTGGCGAGTTGCGTCACTGGCAAGCAGGAAAAGGATTATCTGCGCCGCTTGCCGGTGTGCCGAACGTCTGGGCGCATGGACAGGGAGGCTTGCTGGATGTGGCATTAGCGCCTGATTTTGCCCAGTCGCGCCGCATCTGGTTAAGTTATTCCGAAGTTGGCGATGATGGCAAAGCCGGAACTGCCGTGGGTTATGGTCGCTTAAGTGATGATCTCTCAAAAGTGACCGACTTCCGCACCGTTTTTCGCCAGACACCAAAACTTTCTACCGGCAACCATTTTGGCGGGCGGCTGGTCTTCGACGGTAAAGGTTATCTGTTTATTGGTCTGGGAGAAAACAATCAGCGCCCGACAGCGCAGGATCTGGATAAATTGCAGGGTAAATTAGTGCGTCTGACTGACCAGGGCGAGATCCCGGATGATAATCCTTTTGCCAGGGAATCCGGTGCGCGCGTAGAGATCTGGTCTTATGGCATTCGTAACCCGCAAGGAATGGCGATGAACCCGTGGAGTAATGCACTGTGGCTGAATGAACATGGCCCGCGCGGCGGCGATGAAATAAATATCCCGCAAAAAGGCAAAAACTACGGCTGGCCGTTGGCTACCTGGGGCATTAATTACTCAGGTTTTAAAATACCGGAAGCGAAAGGGGAGATCGTCGCCGGGACCGAGCAACCTGTTTTTTACTGGAAAGATTCGCCCGCCGTGAGCGGCATGGCCTTCTATAACAGCGATAAATTCCCCCAGTGGCAGCAAAAATTATTTATTGGCGCGCTGAAAGATAAAGATGTCATTGTGATGAGCGTCAACGGCGACAAAGTGACAGAAGATGGCCGTATTTTAACGGACAGAGGGCAGCGAATTCGTGATGTTCGCACTGGACCCGACGGTTATTTATACGTTCTCACCGACGAGTCCAACGGGGAATTACTCAAAGTTAGCCCACGCAATTAGCTAACGGGGATCATCACCACTTTACGCACTGCGGGGCGTTCGGTGAGTTGCTGATACCAGCGTTGCAGATTCGGACGCGGTGTCCAGGTCAGGCCAACGTTAAACAAATTGTAGATAAACGGTGCGATAGCAATATCGCCCACACCAAACTCGTCGCCAGAAAACCATTTTACTTTTGCCAGTTCCGCATCAAGTAGAGCAAACAGGGCATCGCACTCTTTGCAGCTGGCATCAATGGCGGCCTGATCACGTTCTTCCGGTGGCGTTCTGACTAACCCCATCAGGATCCCACGATGGGCATTGCTGAGCGTCTGGTTTGCCCAGTCCATCCACTTTTCGGCTTCTGCGCGACGTGCCGGCGAGTCGATCCACAGACGTTTTTGCCCGTACTGTGCAGCCAGGTAGCGGACAATGGCATTTGATTCCCAAAGAATTAAGTCACTTTCGTCGTCACGCAACAGCGGCACCAGCCCGTTGGGATTCATCGCCAGAAAATCGGCGTCATGGTTTACCCCAAACTCACGACCCGCCAAAATTTGCTCATAAGGCAGTTCCAGTTCTTCGAGCGTCAGCAACACTTTTTTAACGTTGGTTGAATTATTCCGACCCCACAGCGTAATCATACTCA
Source organism: Escherichia sp. MOD1-EC5433 (assembly GCF_002966005.1). NCBI lineage: Bacteria > Pseudomonadati > Pseudomonadota > Gammaproteobacteria > Enterobacterales > Enterobacteriaceae > Escherichia > Escherichia sp. MOD1-EC5433. The sequence continues at coordinate 425,618 of NZ_PTRL01000002.1, forward strand.
CCCCTTTTCCGACAGGCAGCCACAGGCTGAACAGGACTCCGATGGTGAAGTAAAGTTAACTTTTAAGCAACAGCGAGTAAAAAAATGACGCCAGAAGCAGCGAAGCGGCAGGATATTGCATAAACTTTAAAAACTTTACCAACTTACGGTTTCTTTAAACTTGTGTGTGCGTTATTAATCACCGAACTTATCATACGGCGATATAACGTATTTTTTTTGAATGGATACTCGGGTGGCATTTATGACGCAATACTCCTCTTTCCTTCGTGGTCTTGCAGCGGGTTCTGCATTTTTATTCCTTTTTGCCCCAACGGCATTCGCGGCGGAACAAACCGTTGACGCGCCGAGCGTGGATGCGCGTGCATGGATTTTAATGGATTACGCCAGCGGTAAAGTGCTGGCAGAAGGCAATGCGGATGAGAAACTGGATCCCGCGAGCCTGACCAAAATAATGACCAGCTATGTGGTTGGACAGGCGCTTAAGGCTGATAAGATCAAACTCACCGATATGGTGACGGTCGGTAAAGATGCCTGGGCGACGGGAAACCCGGCACTGCGCGGTTCGTCGGTGATGTTCCTCAAACCGGGCGATCAGGTTTCGGTGGCAGATTTGAACAAAGGTGTGATTATCCAGTCCGGTAATGACGCCTGTATTGCGTTGGCCGATTACGTTGCCGGGAGCCAGGAGTCATTTATTGGTTTGATGAATGGTTATGCCAAAAAACTGGGCCTGACCAACACTACCTTCCAGACTGTGCACGGTCTGGATGCGCCGGGGCAATTCAGTACCGCGCGCGATATGGCGTTGTTGGGTAAAGCGTTAATCCACGATGTGCCGGAAGAGTACGCCATTCATAAAGAGAAAGAGTTTACCTTTAACAAAATTCGCCAACCAAACCGTAACCGTCTGCTGTGGAGCAGCAACGTTAACGTTGATGGTATGAAGACCGGAACCACGGCTGGTGCGGGATACAATCTGGTCGCTTCTGCTACTCAGGGTGATATGCGTTTGATCTCTGTGGTGCTGGGGGCAAAAACTGACCGCATCCGTTTTAATGAGTCTGAGAAATTACTGACCTGGGGCTTCCGCTTTTTTGAAACCGTGACGCCAATTAAACCTGATGCCACCTTTGTGACTCAGCGCGTCTGGTTCGGTGATAAGAGCGAAGTGAATCTCGGCGCAGGCGAAGGGGGATCAGTGACCATCCCACGCGGGCAACTGAAAAACCTGAAAGCGAGTTATACGTTAACGGAACCGCAGCTCACCGCGCCGCTGAAAAAAGGTCAGGTTGTCGGCACCATTGATTTCCAGCTTAACGGTAAATCTATTGAACAGCGTCCGCTGATCGTGATGGAAAATGTGGAAGAGGGCGGGTTCTTTGGTCGGATGTGGGACTTCGTGATGATGAAATTCCATCAGTGGTTCGGCAGCTGGTTCTCTTAATCTTCTGATGACCGGATGGCGCGGAAACGTCATCCGGTTATGCGTTATTAATACATCAACTTAATACGCTGCGTCTGCGCATACTTCACATACTCATCTTCCGGACAACAATCGCTCACCACAATATCAAAGCGTTTCAGCTCGCCCATGCGCGCCGGACGTACCTTGCCAAACTTACTGTGGTCGACAACCAGCACGTGCTTTTGTGCCATCGACATCGCCCAGTGTTTTACCGGCAACTCTTCAAGATTAAAACAGGTTGCGCCTTTACTGACATGCACGCCCGCTGCGGAATAAAAAGCGATATCCGGGCAAAAATTATTCAGTGTTTGCTGAAAATCAATGGGTTTGAAAATGGCGTTGCTGGCGTGAAATTCACCACCACAAAGAAACGCGCGGCAATGGGGTTTCTCTTTTAGCGCCAGAAAGGTATTTAGTGAATAACAAATGGCGGTGAAAGGGATTTCATTATCTATCGCTTCAATAATCCACGGCGTGGTGGTGCCACAGTCAAAAAAGAGGGTCTGATCGGGTTCAACCAGCGTCGCGGCCAGTTTTGCCGCCCGGCGTTTTTCTTCCACCAGGCGGGATTTTTGATCGCTTAACAGGTAATGGCTGGCACTACGCGGTTCCAGAACAATATAGCCGCCGAGTAGTACGACGGGGGCATTGTTGTTATTCAAATCGCGACGAATCGTCATCTCTGAAACCCCGAGCAGGGCGGCGGCGTCCTTCAGGTGTAACTTATCGCTGCGTTTTAATTCTTGTAGTAACTGCCCTATACGCTCTTCGCGACGTGTTTCCATATTCCCTCTGAATAGTTATTGAAGCGAGCCGCCTGATATTACACTTTTTATCCGAAATCAGCCACGCACCCAGCCTTTACGTATAGGTAAGGCGAAACAGAAGCGATACCACAATTGCAGCTTCTGGTAGAGTATAGCCCCCACCGCCTGCCAGATAATCTGGGCGCTAAGGCAACCAATCATTCCTGCCAACAATCCACCGAGCATGTCCAGCGGCCAGTGAACACCGAGATAAACACGTGACCAGGCAATGACCACCGCCAGCGCCATAAGGATTGTGCCTGACCACAGGCGATGCCAGCATAAAAATGCCAGCGCAAAGGTGAAAATCACCGTACCGTGGTCGCTTGGGAAAGAGTCATCCGCCGCATGATGCAGGAAGTTATAGCCGATATGATCAACAAACGGACGGTCGTGCGGAAATAAGTGCCCCATCGTCCAGGAAACAAACAGGCTGACTGCCAGCGCGATGGCGATTTTTATCACCAGTTGCCGTTGAGCCGTAAATCCCCATAGCCAAAGCACCGTAGCCAGCAGCGGCACTACAGTAATTAAATCTTTGGCAATAAAAATCGCTAACGAAATCATCCATGCGGATGAGTCTGGCGTCGCATTAATAAGAGAGAATAATGAGTAATTCAGATTTTCCAGCATAACTTTCAGACTCAAAAGGTGATTAAAATGGGGAGCCATCAGGCAAGTCGATGAGCATAAAGTGCGTGTTAAACAGGGTAAAGCAGCATCGTCTTATTTCACTTTCGGATTGGCTTACAACAGGGAATAGTAACGCGAAGGAATTAAATAAAGCTTAAAGAAAGAGTGGCTATACTCGGAATAATGTAAGAATGTGCTTAAGCGTGGTTTCAACTACAAAATTTGCTTTCTCGTTTGCTGCGCTTTTATTAAACTTTGTGCGATTATTCTTGGCGAAGAAATTGCATGCAAAATAGATTAGCTACTGGTGCCAGACTTGGGCGTCAGGCATTACTTTTCCCCCTCTGTCTGGTGCTCTACGAATTCTCGACCTATATCGGCAATGATATGATTCAACCCGGTATGCTCGCGGTAGTGGAAGAGTATCAGGCGGGTATTGACTGGGTTCCTACTTCGATGACCGCTTACCTGGCGGGCGGGATGTTTTTACAGTGGCTCCTGGGGCCGCTGTCGGATCGTATTGGTCGCCGTCCGGTGATGCTGGCAGGCGTGGTGTGGTTTATCGTCACCTGTCTGGCAATATTGCTGGCGCAAAACATTGAACAATTCACGTTATTGCGCTTCCTGCAGGGGATAAGCCTTTGTTTCATTGGCGCTGTTGGATACGCCGCGATTCAGGAATCCTTCGAAGAGGCGGTTTGTATCAAGATCACCGCGCTGATGGCGAACGTGGCGCTGATTGCTCCGCTACTCGGTCCGCTGGTGGGCGCCGCGTGGATCCATGTGCTGCCCTGGGAAGGCATGTTTGTGCTGTTTGCTGCATTGGCGGCGATCTCCTTTTTCGGTCTGCAACGCGCTATGCCGGAAACTGCCACGCGTATTGGTGAGAAACTGTCCCTGAAAGAGCTAGGCCATGACTACAAGCTGGTGCTGAAGAACGGTCGCTTTGTTGCCGGAGCTCTGGCGCTGGGATTCGTCAGCCTGCCGCTGCTGGCGTGGATCGCCCAGTCACCGATTATCATCATCACCGGCGAAAAGTTGAGCAGCTATGAATATGGGTTGCTGCAAGTGCCAGTTTTCGGGGCGTTAATTGCGGGTAACTTGCTGTTAGCGCGTTTGACCTCGCGCCGCACCGTTCGTGCATTGATCATCATGGGTGGCTGGCCGATTATGATTGGCTTGCTCGTCGCCGCTGCCGCAACGGTTATCTCATCGCACGCGTATTTATGGATGACCGCCGGGTTAAGTATTTATGCTTTTGGTATTGGCCTGGCGAATGCGGGACTGGTGCGATTAACCCTGTTTGCCAGCGATATGAGTAAAGGTACGGTTTCTGCGGCGATGGGGATGTTACAAATGCTGATCTTTACCGTCGGTATCGAGATCAGTAAACATGCCTGGCTGAATGGCGGTAATGGACTGTTTAATCTCTTTAACCTTGCCAACGGAATTTTGTGGCTGCTGCTGATGTTTATTTTTTTAAAAGATAAACAAACAGGAAATTCAAACGACGGATAAGAAAATGCCTGGTTGCTTTGTACAATCAGGCATTCATGGATTAATGGTGATGGTCGTCGATTTGATGTTCGATAACCATCCCTTCGCCTACGCTGGCAAGATGACGAACATACGGATGTGGGCGGTAAGCCGGAGCTGGAGTAGGCGCCACATAGACAGTTTGTGGTACAGTCGCGACGCTGACCGCTTGTGGAACGCTGACTGAATCGGGGACTACCACCACTTTGTATCCGCTCGGCACATCAACGGTGACACTTTGCGCCATTGCCACACCAGTAAAACTCAACAGAAACGCGCCCAGCAGTACACAATTTTTCATCATCATTTCGCCTGAAATAATCCAGAAGGGGAATTTCCGCGAATTATGCATCCTTCATTCAGGCATTGTGTTGCCGGGCGTGCTGCCGTTTTATTGATTAAATGGCGCTTCGTGCTTAAGAATTTTATCGATCACATCCAGTACGCTTTCACGGTTATTAGAGCCTGCGCGGTATTTCGCCGCAGCTACGACCGCGTTGCCAGCATTTTCCATCGCAAAGCTAAAGCCAGCCTGGCGCAGCATTTCGATATCGTTACCGCCATCGCCAAAGACCACCACTTTACTGTCATCTATTCCCCATAATTTCTGGAGTTGCCGCAGGCCATTGGCTTTATGTACGCCGGGGATAATCAGATCGATGCTACCGTTGCCGGTGTGAACCGGCACCATAATATCGCCAATCGAATCATGTAACTCTTTTTGCACTTGCGGAATCAGTTCATCGGAAAGATTCAGGCCAAACTTAAAGAAGATATCTTCTAAGTTGTCAAAGTTATCGACATATTCCAGACGGTGATAATACATTTCCGCCACCGTTTTCATGGCATCGTCATATTTTTTGAGGGTATAGGCGCTATTTTTTCCGCAGGCAATAATTTCCACTTCCGGGCGCGTCAGTAAATGTTCCACGACAGTGGCAAATGCATCCTTCGACAGCTCGCCATTAAAAACATCTTTGCCTTCGCTCACAACCCAACCACCGTTTTCTGCCACAAAGGCAATTTCATCGGCAATTTCGGGGAAGAAAGAGATCAACTGATAATATTGATTCCCGCTGGCGACCACAAAGCGAATCCCTTGTGCTTTCATCTGCTGATACTGAGCCATAAACCGCTCGCGGTTATAGGTTTTTTGATCGCTTAAGAAAGTACCATCCATGTCTACCGCAATTAATTTAATGCTCATCAATTATTCTCCATCGCCGTCTGCGTTTTGGTATCGGGTTTGGCGACGGCTTTCGCGACAATAGCCGCGAGAATAACCAGCGCCAGTACAACCAGCATTGCACTACGTAATCCATAATGTTCGCCGAGATAGCCCAGCAGCGGCGGCCCGACGAGGAAAGCCAGATAACCGGTCGTCGCTACTACGCTGACGCGGGTCGGCGCATCGGGGCCGGTATCGCTGGCGGCAGAAATGGTCAGCGGGAAGCCCAGCGAGGCACCCAATCCCCAAAGAACAACAGACACCCCAGCGACCCAGGCGCTATCGACAAAAATAATCAGCCCAATACCCAACGCACCCATTAGCGCACTGGCACGAACCACGGCAACACGGCTGTAACGGTCGATGAACCAACCGCCAGTGAAGCGCCCAACGGTCATCCCCAATGTGAAACCGGCATAAATCAGTGAGCCGGAAGTGGGGCTAAAACCGTGACCATCAACCATTAACAAGGGTAACCAGTCGTTGGCAGAACCTTCAGCAAAGGCCATCGCCAGCACCACAACACCAATCAACAGCAACTGGATATCGCGATAAAAAGGTACGCCTTTTTCGCCATGCTGCGTGCCATCGGCGGCATTTTTTCCCGTACCGCCGGGGATTGCCTGAATGGCGATATAAATAGGCGCGATGCCTACCAGTGCCGCCAACAAAATATGCATAGTTGCCGGAACGCCAAAGGCCGTTAGCGCCATCCCAACACCAGCGCCTGCCAGCGTGCCGAGGCTATAAAAGCCGTGCATCATCGGCAAAACCGTTTTATTCATTTCTCGCTCAACGGCGGCACCTTCAACGTTTATAGCAACTTCAGCGGAACCAAAACTGGCTCCAAAGACGCCAAGACCAACGGCAAAGAGCACGGGCGATGTCAGCCAGAGCGCCAGACTTAATATCATCATCCCGATCAACGCGCAGGACATCGTGACCAGGATGACATTACGCGTCCCAAAACGTTTCACTAACCACGCCGAGCAGAGAATTCCGCTCATCGAACCGATCGACAAACCAAAGAGTACACCGCCCATTTCAGCGATCGAAACAGAAAGAATGTCTCGAATCGCTGGCGTACGGGTTGCCCAGGACGCCATTAACAAGCCTGGCAAAAAGAAGAACATAAACAGCGCCCAGGTTCGGCGTTTCAAGGCATTACGTGAAGAATTTACGGTCATAGATCACGTCAAAAAAAGAAGAGGGAAGACAACCTTAGCAAGGTTGTGTACATTTGTACACAATTGCAAAGAGAGGAAATGACATGCGTCGCGCTAACGATCCGCAACGGCGAGAAAAAATCATCCAGGCCACGCTGGAGGCGGTGAAACTTTACGGAATACATGCCGTTACGCACCGCAAAATCGCTACCCTTGCCGGAGTGCCGTTGGGGTCGATGACCTACTATTTTTCAGGAATTGATGAGTTGCTGCTGGAGGCGTTCAGCAGTTTTACAGAGATAATGTCTAAGCAATATCAGGCATTTTTTAGCGATGTTAGTGATGCCTCAGGCGCCTGCCAGGCCATAACCGACATGATCTACAGCTCGCAGGTTGCAACGCCGGATAACATGGAACTGATGTATCAACTTTACGCATTGGCCAGCCGAAAACCGCTATTAAAAACGGTGATGCAAAACTGGATGCAGCGTAGTCAGCAAACGCTCGAACAATGGTTTGAACCCGGAACCGCCCGCGCGCTGGATGCGTTTATTGAAGGGATGACACTGCATTTTGTCACTGACCGTAAGCCGCTATCGCGCGAGGATATTTTGCAGATGGTGGCGCAATTGGCAGGGCAGGAGATAAATTTCAGGCAACAAAAAACCCATCAACCTTGAACCGAAATGGCGGGGTTGATGGGCTCCACAAAATGGGGACATCAAAGAAAAGCAGTGGCACTAATTAAGACTGATGCCCCGAGGAAAAGTTCTGTGGTTGTACAAAAAAATTTCATTTTTGGGGCAACTTCAGTTTTATCCGAGTCCTGGCCATACCATTACGATGATTGTCCCTGCCAGCGTCAGCAGTACGTTAGCTATTGCATAAGTGCCCGCATAACCTAATGCCGGGATGTTGCTGCGCGCAGTGTCGCTGATGATCTCCATTGCCGGAGCACAAGTACGTGCGCCCATCATTGCACCGAATAACAGCGCGCGGTTCATGCGCAGCACATAAGCGCCAAACAGGAAGCAAATAACAACGGGCACCAGGCTGACAATTAACCCGGCAATCAACATCTGACCGCCAATAGCACCCAGGCCGTTATTGATGCCACTACCGGCGCTTAAACCCACGCCCGCCATAAATACCATCAAACCGAACTCTTTCACCATGCTTAACGCGCCCTGGGGAATATAGCCGAAGGTCGGGTGGTTCGCTCGCATAAAGCCCAGCATAATACCAGCGAATAACAACCCGGCGGCGTTACCCATGCCGAAGCTGAATGTGCTGAACTGGAAGGTGATCATCCCGATCATCAGACCTATGACAAAGAACGCGCAGAATGCCAGTAGATCGGTAACCTGGCTGTGAATAGAGATAAAGCCGATGCGATCGGCGATGGTTTTCACGCGACGGGCATCGCCGCTCACCTGCAATACATCGCCTTTATTAAGCACCACGTTATCGTCGATCGGCATTTCGATCTGGCTGCGGATGACGCGGTTAAGGAAACAACCGTGATCGGTCAGCTTCAGTTGTGCCAGGCGTTTACCGACAGCGTTATGGTTTTTGACGACCACCTCTTCAGTGACGATACGCATGTCGAGAAGGTCTCGATCAAAAACTTCTTTACCGTTACGGAAGCTGGGATCGAGCCGGGCGTGGGCGTCGGGATATCCTACCAACGCTATTTCATCGCCCATCTGTAGCACGGCGTCACCATCCGGATTTGCCAGAATCCCGTTACGACGAATACGTTCAATGTAGCAACCGGTTTGTCGATAAATACCCAGTTCGCGCAAGTTTTTGCCATCGGCCCAGGCGACCAGTTCCGGCCCGACGCGGTAGGCGCGAATGACCGGCAGATAGACTTTACGGCTGGCGTCGGTATCCAGACCTCGTTCACGAGCGATTTGTTGGGCGCTGGTCTGTAAGTCCTGATGCTGCAACTTAGGCAAGTAACGCGCACCGACAATCAAACTCACCAGGCCAATCAAATAGGTTAATGCATACCCGAGGCTTAAATTATCCAGTGCCGCAGAGAGCTGCCCGCTTTCTATTCCTGAGTGGCGTAAGGTATCGCCCGCACCAACCAAAACCGGTGTTGATGTCATTGAACCAGCCAACATACCGGCCGTCAGGCCGATGTCCCAGCCAAACAACTTACCCAGCCCTAAGGCGATCAGCAGTGCACTACCGACCATTACCAGGGCTAACATTAGGTAATTTTTCCCATCGCGGAAAAAAATGGAAAAAAAGTTGGGTCCGGCTTCGACCCCGACGCAGAAAATAAACAGCATAAAGCCAAGATTAAGCGCGTCGGTGTTAATACTGAAATGTTGTTGACCTAATAACAGTGATACGACTAAAACGCCAATGGAATTACCCAGTTGGATTGAACCAAGTCGTAATTTTCCGAGACATAGTCCAAGCGCGAGGACCACGAATAATAACAGAATGTAATTCCCATTTAACAATTCGGCGACGTTTATATTCACGGAGACTAACTTCTTGTTTACGAGTAAGCTGTTGAAAGAAATGGTAATTTAAGATAATGTTTTTACCTGAATTCAGAGCGCAGATTCATTCAGCGCACTTAATCAATAGTAAAGTAACAATATATTTTACTAGTGTAATCACATTAGATACCAACGGCTATAAGAATTGTGTTGGCCTATATTAGCATGGAATGCGAAGCGGCTTTATCTTACTGAGCGCCACACCGGCGAAAAATGTGTTCGATAGAGGCAGTGTCAGGAGGAACATGTGAAACATAAACAACATTGGGCGGGGGCAATTTGCTGTTTTGTCCTCTTTATTGTGGTGTGCCTTTTTCTGGCGACACATATGAAGGGAGCTTTTCGGGCTGCCGGGCACCCTGAAATCGGCTTACTGTTTTTCATTCTTCCTGGGGCTGTAGCCAGCTTTTTTTCGCGGCGTAGAGAAGTCCTTAAACCACTGTTTGGCGCAATGCTGGCAGCGCCGTGTTCTATGTTAATTATGCGTCTGTTTTTTTCACCATCACGCTCATTCTGGCAGGAGCTGGCGTGGTTGTTGAGTGCCGTCTTCTGGTGTGCGCTGGGCGCATTATGTTTTTTGTTTATCAGTAGCTTGTTCAGGCCGCAACACAGAAAAAATCAATAAAGCCCTCAAACAGAGAGGGCTTATCCGGTAATCAGGCGTCAAGATTCTCTTTCACCCAGGCAGCAAAATCGGTATAGCCACCGATGTGTTGCTGATCGACAAAAATCTGCGGTACGGTTTCTACCGGCTTGCCAGCTTTCTGTTGCAGATCCTCTTTAGTGATCCCTTCAGCACGAATATCCACATACTGATAGTGAAAATCATCGTGTTCATTACTTAACTTTTCTGCCAAATCTTTGGCACGCACGCAGTAAGGGCAACCCGGACGACCGAAAATAACGGTTTGCATTGGCTTTCTCCATTTATCTCTCATGTGTGCATGATCACGCCAAATCTTATTCGCTGAAAGTAGGTTTAACCTGTTGCATTGATTGCTTAAAGCTATAACTGTTAAGCACAACGCGGCGAAAGGTTTTAAACTGGCAGCTCACTTTGCAGAGGGAAGTTTATGCGCGCGATCGGTAAATTGCCTAAAAGCGTGTTGATACTGGAATTTATCGGAATGATGTTACTGGCGGCGGCGTTGCTGTCGATCAGTGACAACTTTTCGCTTCCAGCGCCGTTTTCTACGCCAGAAGCGCAAATTCTGATGATTTTTCTCGGTGTTTTGCTCATGCTTCCCGCTGCGGTGGTGGTTATTCTTCAGGTGGCAAAACGGCTGGCCCCGCAACTGATGAATCATCCACCGGAATCTTCACGTTCAGAAAGAGAAAAAGATAATGACGCCAACCATTGAACTTATTTGTGGTCACCGCTCCATTCGCCATTTCACTGATGAACCTATCTCCGCTGAACAGCGTGAGGCGATTATCAACAGCGCCCGCGCGACCTCCAGTTCCAGCTTTTTGCAGTGTAGTAGCATTATTCGCATTACCGACCCCGCATTGCGTGAAGCCCTGGTGCCGCTGACCGGCGGGCAAAAACACGTTGCGCAAGCGGCGGAGTTTTGGGTGTTTTGCGCCGACTTTAACCGTCATTTGCAGATCTGCCCGGATGCTCAACTCGGCCTGGCTGAACAGTTGTTGCTCGGTGTTGTTGATACAGCGATGATGGCACAAAACGCCTTAACCGCAGCGGAATCGCTGGGGTTGGGCGGTGTATATATTGGCGGCCTGCGCAATAACATTGAAGCGGTGACGGAGCTGCTGAAATTACCAAAGCATGTTCTGCCGCTGTTTGGCCTGTGTCTCGGCTGGCCTGCGGATAACCCGGATCTCAAGCCGCGTTTACCGGCCTCTATTTTGGTGCATGAAAACAGCTACCAACCGCTGGATAAAGATGCTCTGGCGCAGTATGACGAGCAACTGGCGGAATATTATCTTACCCGTGGCAGCAATAATCGCCGGGATACCTGGAGCGATCATATTCGGCGGACGATTATCAAAGAAAGCCGTCCTTTTATTCTCGATTATTTGCATAAACAAGGTTGGGCGACGCGCTAAAACCGTTACGGCGATGTATTATACGCGGGCTTTTGACCAGGTCTGACAGAGAGGTGCAGGGTGAAAATTGCCATATTGTCCCGGGATGGAACGCTCTATTCGTGTAAGCGGCTGCGTGAAGCCGCCATACAGCGTGGTCACCTGGTTGAAATTCTCGATCCGCTTTCTTGCTACATGAACATTAATCCTGCGGCGTCTTCCATTCACTATAAAGGCCGCAAACTCCCCCATTTTGACGCGGTGATCCCGCGTATTGGCACTGCTATAACCTTTTATGGGACGGCGGCGCTGCGCCAGTTCGAAATGCTGGGCAGTTATCCGCTGAACGAATCGGTCGCGATTGCCCGGGCGCGTGACAAATTGCGTTCAATGCAACTGCTGGCGCGTCAGGGCATTGACCTGCCTGTCACGGGGATTGCGCATTCGCCGGATGATACCAGCGACTTAATCGATATGGTCGGTGGTGCGCCGCTGGTGGTTAAGCTGGTCGAAGGCACGCAGGGAATTGGTGTGGTGCTGGCGGAAACGCGCCAGGCGGCAGAAAGCGTGATTGATGCTTTTCGCGGCCTGAACGCTCATATTCTGGTGCAGGAATATATAAAAGAGGCGCAAGGGTGCGATATCCGCTGTCTGGTCGTCGGTGATGAAGTTGTCGCGGCGATTGAACGGCGGGCGAAAGAGGGCGATTTCCGCTCCAATTTGCATCGTGGCGGCGCAGCAAGCATCGCCAGTATCACGCCGAAAGAGCGTGAAATCGCCATCAAAGCCGCGCGAACAATGGCGCTGGATGTTGCCGGTGTGGATATTCTGCGTGCCAATCGCGGGCCGTTGGTGATGGAGGTGAATGCGTCGCCGGGGCTGGAAGGAATAGAAAAAACCACCGGTATCGACATTGCGGGTAAAATGATCCGCTGGATCGAACGCCACGCCACGGCAGAATATTGCCTGAAAACGGGTGGTTAGTCGTAATTACATTACTGATCATGGTTTTGCCTGCGCTTTTTGCGTAAGCTGTGCCAGTCTTTTTATCGGAAGAGGTTGTACAAAATTATGACATCGCTGGTCGTTCCTGGTCTGGATACGTTGCGTCAATGGCTCGATGACCTGGGGATGAGTTTTTTTGAATGTGATAACTGTCAGGCTTTGCATCTGCCCCATATGCAGAATTTCGACGGTGTCTTTGATGCCAAAATCGACCTGATTGATAACACAATCCTGTTTTCTGCCATGGCGGAAGTCAGGCCTTCAGCCGTGTTGCCGCTGGCGGCGGATTTATCAGCCATCAATGCCAGCTCACTGACCGTGAAAGCATTTCTCGATATGCAGGATGATAATCTGCCAAAGCTGGTGGTTTGCCAGTCTTTATCTGTTATGCAGGGCGTAACCTATGAACAGTTTGCATGGTTTGTACGTCAGAGCGAAGAACAGATTTCGATGGTCATCCTCGAAGCTAATGCCCATCAGCTGCTGTTGCCGACTGACGATGAAGGGCAAAATAACGTTACCGAAAACTATTTCCTTCACTGATAACTTTCTTCGAACACGCAGTCGCTGCCGCAGTGACTGCGCGTCGTAATATTTCCTGCTGATTTTAACCTTTCATTAAAGATTAATTCACTTCTATTGTGCCGGGTTTGCTTTATCACATAGAGCAAATACGCATAAAAATTTGTTAAATACCGTTTTTTAATTACAGCTATAGTTTCAAACCCTGGCTAAAGTTATTCTTGCGAGGCTTTTATATAGCGAGCAATGCTGGCCGGGAGAGAGTTCTCTTTTCTTGCACCGCGCCGATAAAAAATATGCACGTTTATTGCATATCTTTCAGTGTGACAACTTTTGTTCGTTTGTTAACGAACTTTCAGAAGGAAAGAGATATGACCGCCTTAAATAAAAAATGGCTATCGGGTCTGATTGCGGGTGCTCTGATGGCCGTCTCTGTCGGCACGCTCGCGGCTGAACAAAAAACACTCCACATCTATAACTGGTCTGATTATATTGCCCCGGATACGGTGGCAAATTTTGAAAAAGAGACCGGTATCAAAGTCGTCTACGATGTTTTTGATTCCAACGAAGTGCTGGAAGGCAAATTAATGGCGGGGAGTACCGGCTTTGATCTCGTTGTGCCGTCAGCCAGCTTTCTTGAACGCCAGTTGACTGCGGGAGTATTCCAGCCGCTGGATAAAAGCAAATTGCCGGAGTGGAAGAATCTCGATCCAGAACTGCTGAAGCTGGTGGCAAAACACGATCCCGACAATAAATTTGCCATGCCGTATATGTGGGCGACTACCGGGATTGGCTATAACGTCGATAAAGTCAAAGCGGTGCTGGGCGAAAACGCGCCGGTCGATAGCTGGGACTTGATCCTCAAACCTGAAAATCTGGAAAAACTGAAAAGCTGTGGTGTCTCTTTCCTCGATGCGCCGGAAGAGGTTTTTGCCACTGTGTTGAATTATCTTGGTAAAGATCCGAACAGCACCAAAGCGGATGATTACACCGGACCAGCGACTGACCTGCTATTGAAACTGCGCCCGAATATTCGTTATTTCCACTCTTCCCAATACATCAATGATCTGGCGAATGGTGACATCTGCGTGGCGATTGGCTGGGCGGGCGATGTCTGGCAGGCCTCAAACCGCGCGAAGGAAGCGAAGAATGGCGTGAATGTCTCTTTCTCAATTCCGAAAGAAGGGGCGATGGCATTCTTTGATGTATTCGCCATGCCTGCCGATGCCAAAAATAAAGACGAAGCGTATCAGTTCCTGAATTATTTGCTGCGTCCGGATGTGGTGGCACACATCTCTGACCATGTGTTCTATGCCAATGCGAACAAAGCAGCTACACCGCTGGTGAGCGCGGAAGTGCGTGACAATCCTGGTATTTATCCTCCGGCAGATGTCCGCGCCAAAATGTTCACCCTGCAAGTACAGGATCCGAAAATTGATCGTGTGCGCACCCGCGCGTGGACCAAAGTGAAGAGCGGAAAATAATCCGCAGCCGTAGATGCCGGACGGGCGCACCATCCCCGCCGGCAATTCGCACCATCATGGTGCGCTTGCACACATTAAATGCCGGAGAGCAGCCGTGAATGACGCTATCCCTCGCCCGCAGGCGAAAAGTCGTAAGTCGCTGACACCACTATTAGAAATCCGCAATTTGACCAAATCTTACGATGGTCAACATGCGGTCGATGATGTCAGTCTGACCATTTATAAGGGCGAAATCTTTGCACTGCTGGGCGCATCCGGCTGTGGCAAGTCCACACTGCTGCGTATGTTGGCAGGTTTCGAACAACCTTCTGCCGGGCAGATTATGCTTGATGGCGTCGATTTGTCACAGGTTCCGCCTTATCTGCGCCCCATCAACATGATGTTCCAGTCCTACGCGCTATTCCCCCATATGACCGTGGAGCAAAACATTGCCTTTGGTCTGAAACAAGACAAGTTACCAAAAGCGGAAATTGCCAGTCGGGTCAACGAGATGCTGGGACTGGTGCATATGCAGGAGTTTGCCAAACGCAAACCGCATCAGCTTTCCGGTGGTCAACGTCAGCGAGTGGCGCTGGCCCGAAGCCTTGCCAAACGCCCGAAACTATTACTGCTCGATGAACCGATGGGCGCGTTGGATAAAAAACTGCGCGACCGGATGCAGCTTGAAGTGGTGGATATTCTGGAGCGTGTCGGCGTGACCTGTGTGATGGTAACGCACGATCAGGAAGAGGCGATGACCATGGCGGGGCGCATCGCGATTATGAATCGCGGTAAATTTGTTCAGATTGGCGAGCCGGAAGAAATTTATGAGCACCCGACCACGCGATATAGCGCCGAGTTCATTGGATCGGTCAATGTTTTCGAAGGACTGCTAAAGGAACGCCAGGAAGATGGCCTGTTGCTTTATTCGCCTGGGCTGGTGCATCCGTTGAAAGTCGATCCCGATGCGTCAGTGGTGGATAACGTGCCGGTGCATGTGGCGCTGCGTCCGGAAAAAATCATGCTCTGTGACGAACCGCCTGCTGATGGCTGCAATTTTGCAGTGGGAGAGGTGACACATATTGCCTATCTCGGTGATTTGTCTGTTTATCATGTCCGCCTGAAAAGCGGGCAGATGATCAGCGCCCAGTTACAAAACGCCCATCGTTTTCGCAAAGGGTTACCGACCTGGGGCGATGAAGTTCGTTTGTGCTGGGAATCAGACAGTTGTGTGGTGCTGACGGTTTAAGGAGCAAAGATGAGTACACTTGAACCTGCTGCCCAGCCGGGTGGATTAAAGCAGTGGCTTACACAGTGGCAAATGAAGCACGGGCGCAAACTGGTGATTGCGCTGCCGTATATCTGGTTGATTTTGTTGTTTCTGCTGCCATTTCTGATTGTCTTTAAAATAAGCCTGGCGGAGATGGCGCGCGCTATTCCACCTTATACCGAACTGATGGCGTGGGCTGACGGGCAACTTTCCATCACTCTTAATCTCGGTAATTTTCTGCAACTGACTGACGATCCGCTCTATTTCGATGCTTATCTCCAGTCGTTACAGGTGGCGGCGATTTCGACCGTTTGTTGCTTATTGCTCGGCTATCCGCTGGCGTGGGCAGTGGCGCACAGTAAACCGTCGACCCGCAATATCTTATTGCTGCTGGTGATCCTGCCTTCGTGGACCTCATTTTTGATCCGCGTTTACGCCTGGATGGGGATACTAAAAAACAATGGCGTGCTGAATAATTTTCTGCTGTGGCTGGGGGTTATCGATCAGCCGCTGACCATTCTGCATACCAATCTGGCAGTTTATATCGGCATTGTTTACGCCTACGTACCGTTTATGGTGCTGCCGATCTACACCGCCTTGATTCGTATTGATTATTCGCTGGTGGAAGCCGCGCTGGATCTCGGCGCGCGTCCGCTGAAGACTTTCTTTACGGTGATTGTGCCGCTTACCAAAGGTGGGATTATCGCCGGATCAATGCTGGTTTTCATTCCGGCGGTGGGTGAGTTTGTGATCCCGGAACTGCTCGGTGGCCCTGATAGCATCATGATCGGGCGCGTTCTGTGGCAGGAGTTTTTCAATAACCGCGACTGGCCGGTGGCTTCTGCGGTGGCGATCATTATGTTATTGCTGCTGATTGTGCCAATTATGTGGTTCCACAAATATCAGCAAAAAAGTGTGGGGGCACACGGATGAATAATTTACCGGTCGTTCGTTCGCCCTGGCGAATTGTGATTTTGTTGCTGGGCTTCACCTTTCTCTATGCGCCGATGCTGATGCTGGTCATCTATTCATTTAACAGTTCGAAACTGGTGACGGTGTGGGCCGGTTGGTCAACGCGCTGGTACGGTGAGTTATTGCGTGATGATGCGATGATGAGTGCAGTCGGCTTAAGTCTGACGATTGCCGCCTGTGCGGCGACGGCGGCGGCAATCCTCGGGACTATTGCGGCGGTCGTGCTGGTACGTTTCGGGCGGTTTCGTGGATCGAATGGCTTTGCCTTTATGATCACCGCGCCGTTAGTCATGCCTGATGTGATCACTGGCCTGTCGCTGTTGTTATTGTTCGTTGCCCTTGCTCATGCCATCGGCTGGCCTGCCGATCGCGGTATGTTAACTATCTGGCTGGCGCACGTGACTTTCTGTACGGCTTATGTGGCAGTTGTTATTTCTTCGCGTCTGCGGGAACTGGATCGCTCCATTGAAGAAGCGGCGATGGATCTCGGCGCGACGCCGCTGAAGGTGTTTTTCGTCATTACACTACCGATGATCATGCCGGCGATCATTTCAGGCTGGTTACTGGCTTTTACTCTGTCGCTCGACGATCTGGTGATCGCCAGCTTTGTTTCCGGGCCGGGAGCCACTACGTTACCGATGCTGGTCTTCTCCAGCGTGCGGATGGGGGTGAATCCGGAAATCAACGCCCTGGCAACATTGATTCTCGGTGCGGTCGGAATTGTCGGATTTATCGCCTGGTATTTAATGGCGCGCGCAGAAAAGCAGCGGATACGCGATATCCAGCGTGCAAGACGTGGCTGAAGACACTAAAATTTGCCAACCTGGCTACATAATGCCGCGCATGTCGCGGCATTGTTTTCATGGAAGACGAAACGTTGGGATTTTTTAAGAAAACATCTTCATCACATGCTCGCCTGAATGTGCCTGCACTGGTGCAGGTGGCGGCGCTCGCCATTATTATGATCCGTGGCCTCGACGTGCTGATGATTTTCAATACGCTGGGCGTGCGCGGTATCGGCGAGTTCATTCATCGCAGCGTACAAACCTGGAGTTTAACGCTGGTCTTTCTAAGCAGCCTTGCGCTGGTTTTTATTGAAATCTGGTGTGCGTTTTCGCTGGTGAAAGGGCGTCGCCTGGCGCGCTGGCTGTATCTGTTGACGCAAATCACGGCCGCCAGTTACCTGTGGGCAGCTTCGCTCGGTTATGGTTACCCTGAGCTGTTCAGCATTCCTGGTGAATCGAAACGTGAAATCTTCCATAGCCTGATGTTACAAAAGCTGCCGGATATGCTCATCTTATTGCTGTTGTTCGTTCCCGCCACCAGTCGGCGGTTCTTCCAGTTGCAATAATGTGTATAATCCTCGCCCCTGATGATGTGAAGGTCAATGTATGCAGTGCGCACTTTACGACGCGGGTCGCTGTCGCTCCTGTCAGTGGATAACGCGGCCGATTCCAGAGCAACTCTCCGCTAAAACCGCCGATCTTAAAAATCTGTTGGCCGATTTTCCGGTTTCGGAGTGGTGTGCGCCGGTGTCTGGTCCGGAACAAGGGTTTCGCAATAAAGCCAAAATGGTGGTGAGTGGTAGCGTTGAAAAACCACTGCTCGGAATGCTACACCGCGACGGTACGCCAGAAGATCTTTGCGACTGCCCGCTTTACCCTGCCTCATTTGCGCCTGTTTTTGCGGCGCTAAAACCGTTTATCGCCCGTGCGGGGCTGACGCCCTACAACGTGGCGCGCAAGCGTGGCGAACTGAAATATATTCTGCTGACTGAAAGCCAGATAGATGGCGGTATGATGCTGCGCTTTGTACTGCGTTCTGAAACCAAGCTGGTGCAACTGCGTAAGGCGCTGCCGTGGTTACAGGCACAACTGCCACAGCTAAAAGTCATTACCGTCAATATTCAGCCAGTGCATATGGCGATAATGGAAGGGGAGACGGAGATCTACCTGACCGAACAGCAGGCGCTGGCAGAGCGTTTTAATGACGTGCCGCTGTGGATCCGCCCGCAAAGTTTCTTCCAGACAAATCCGGCGGTCGCCAGCCAGCTGTATGCCACCGCGAGTGACTGGGTGCGGCAATTGCCGGTAAATCATATGTGGGATCTGTTCTGCGGCGTTGGCGGTTTTGGTTTGCATTGCGCAACGCCAGAAATGCAGTTAACGGGGATTGAGATTGCGCCAGAAGCGATTGCCTGTGCGAAACAATCTGCTGCTGAACTGGGTCTAGCGCGTCTGCAATTTCAGGCGCTGGACTCCACTCAGTTTGCCACCGCTCAGGGTGAAGTGCCGGAACTGGTGCTGGTTAATCCACCGCGTCGCGGCATTGGTAAACCGCTGTGTGATTATCTTTCGACGATGGCACCGCGTTTTATTATCTACTCAAGCTGTAACGCCCAAACGATGGCGAAAGATATCCGCGAACTGCCAGGATATCGCATTGAGCGGGTACAGCTTTTCGATATGTTCCCCCACACCGCACATTATGAAGTGCTGACGCTGCTGGTGAAGCAATAAAAAAGCCGCATCTGCGGCTTTCTGAATCTTACTGCGGGAACCACTGATCGCTGATTTTCTGATATGTACCGTCTGCTTTAACGGCTGCCAGTGCCTTATTCAGTTTCTCCAGCAGAGCTTTGTTATCCGGACGTACAGCGATGCCCAGACCGGTGCCGAAGTACTGCGGATCGGTTACTTTCTCAGTCGCAACGCCCAGTTGCGGATTGGTTTTCAGCCACTCATTAACTACCGCTGTATCACCAAATACCCCATCAATACGACCATTTTTCAGGTCGATAAATGCATTCTGATAACTGTCATAAGAGACGGTTTTCACTTCCGGATGCTGATCCTGAATATATTTCTGGTGAGTGGTGCCGTTTTCCATACCAATACGTTTACCTTTCAGGTCGGCAAAAGTCTTATAGGTATCTTTTTTGGCAATCACGACGGCTGAGTTTTCGTAATAGGGGGTGGTAAAGGCTACCTGCTTGCTACGTTCCGGTGTGATGTCCATCCCGGAAATCACTGCGTCATATTTTCTGAATTTCAGTGACGGGATCAGGCTGTCGAAAGCGTGATTAGTAAAAGTACATTCTGCCTGCATTTGTTTGCATAACGCCTTTGCCAGATCGATATCAAAGCCGACGATCTGGTTATTTGCATCCATCGATTCGAATGGTGGATAAGTGGCAGAGACGCCGAAATTGATTTTCTCTGCGGCAGAAGCGCCGAATGCACAGGATGCAAGTAATGCGGCAAGAACTAGCTTTTTCATGATGGAACTCCCGTCTGTCAATCTTATGATTATTAGCCGTGTCTGCGGCATGGATTTACAATGCCATCAAATGAATTTATATGCAATAAATATGATTAAATAGTTTGTGCTAGATAAAAAAAGACGGACAACTTAGTGGGTTGTCCGTCTTCATTATAAGGATTTATGCACTATGTACGCTGCATCCGGCACAGGCACCGTGCAGGTGTCTGATGCGACGCTGGCGCGTCTTCTCAGACCTACAAAACCCCCCGGCGAATGTGTACGCAGTCACATTAATTCCGACGTTCAAATGCCAGTGCTTTACGCTCAATCAGACGCATCATCAGCGTCAGCAGGCCGTTGACGACGAGGTAAATAATCCCCGCCGCGCCAAACACCATTACGTCGTAGGTACGTCCGTACAGTAACTGGCTGTAGCCCATCACTTCCATTAGCGTAATGGTGTATGCCAGAGAGGTACTTTTGAACACCAGCACCACTTCGTTGGAATAAGAAGAGAGCGAGCGTTTAAAGGCATACGGCAGCAGGATCGCCAGCGTATCTTTTTTGCTCATTCCCAGGGCGCTACAGGACTGCCACTGACCTTCCGGGATCGCACGAATTGCACCGTAAAACAGCTGCGTGGTATACGCCGCACTGTTCAGCGATAACGCAATCAGCGCACATAACCACGGTTCTGACAACAAATGCCACAGTGCCGGATACTCCTGCAACGTCGGGAACTGGCCCGGCCCGTAATAAATCAGGAAGATCTGCACCAGCAGCGGCGTACCGGTAAACAGCGTGATATAGCCACGCACCAGCCACACCAGCACCGGTGTTTTCAGCGTCAGGATGATGGTAAAAATCAACGCCAGAATGAGCGCCACAATCAGCGAGGCAACCGTCAGCGTCAGGCTGGTATGCAGCCCTTTCATCAGTTCGGGTAAATACTCAAGCATCAGCCAGGTCTCCGCTCAAAACGTGTCGCGCGCAGGTCAATGCGTTTGAGTATGTACTGGCTCAACAGGGTAATCACCAGGTAAATCGCCGCCGCCACAATGTACCAGGTAAACGGTTCCTGGGTACGGGTGGCGATGCTTTTGGTTTGCAGCATTAAATCATTCACACTAATCAAACTGACCAGCGCGGTATCTTTCAGCAGTACCAGCCACTGGTTGCCGAGACCAGGCAGCGCATGACGCCACATCTGCGGCATCACCAGACGGAAAAAGATAGCCGATTTCGACAGCCCCAGCGCCTGACCCGATTCCCACTGACCCATCGGCACCGCTTTCAGTGCGCCACGCAGAGTTTGCGAAGCATAAGCGGCATACAGCAGTGACAGAGCGATAACACCGCAAAGGAACGGGCTAACGTCGAAGTTCTCAATGTCCATCTGCACCGGGATCTGCACGAATCCAAGATTGATGGTGAAGCCATCCGCAAGCGTCAGCAGTAACTGCGAGGAGCCAAAGTAGATAAACAGCACCACCAGAATTTCTGGCAGGCCGCGCAGAATCGTCACCAGCGCCGAACCTGCCCACGCAACAGGGCGCCATTTTGCTGACTCCCATACTGCAAAGAACATCGCCAGCGCCAGTCCGACAATCAATGCACAAACGGCAAGGCCGACGGTCATCCCGGCGGCGCTTGCTAAAGGAAAAAATTCATTCATCAGGAATTACTTCTGGAACCATTTGTTGTAGATGGTTTCGTAAGTGCCATCTTTCTTCACTTTTTCCAGCGCAGTATTAAATTTCTGCTGCAGTTCAGCGTTGCCCTGACGTACTGCGATGCCGAGGCCAGTACCGAAGTAATCTTTATCGGTCACTTTGTCGCCCACAGCCGCCAGTTTTGGATTATCTTTCAGCCATTCGGTTACCACGGCGGTGTCACCGAATACACCGTCGATACGCCCGTTTTGCAGATCCAGTTTTGCGTTCTGGTAGCTGTCATACGGGACAGTGGTGATTTCCGGATGTTTATCCATAATGAATTTCTGGTGTGTCGTCCCGTTCTGCACACCGACTTTTTTACCTTTCAGCTGATCAACGCTGGTGTATTTACCTTGCTGACCCACAAACAGGGCGGAGTTGTCATAGTACGGAGTGGTGAACAGCACCTGTTTTTCACGCTCTGGAGTGATATCCATACCTGCCATAACGGCGTCCACACGGCGGAATTTCAGACTCGGGATCAGGCTGTCAAATGCCTGGTTGGAGAAAGTACAGGTTGCATCAATCTCTTTACACAGTGCCTGTGCGAGGTCGACGTCAAAACCGACGATCTGGTTATTTGCGTCTATAGATTCAAACGGAGGATAGGATGCTTCGGTAGCAAAACGAATGGTTTCGGCAGCTGTGGCGGAAAGACTAAAACCTGCAATTAACGCGGCAATCAGAACTTTTTTCATTGTCGTTATCCCGAATCTTTAGTGAGAGAGATAGTTTTTAAATGCTTCGGTTTGCGGCTCGGTAAAGCAGCGCGCGTCGCCTTGTTCAACGATGTGACCGTTTTCCATATACACCACACGGCTGGCGGTTTTACGCGCCACTTCAACTTCGTGGGTGACGATCACCTGGGTAATATTGGTCTCCGCCAGCTCACGAATGATGCTGACGATCTGTGCCGTAATTTCCGGGTCCAGCGCGGCGGTCGGTTCATCAAACAGCAGTACCTGCGGCTCCATCATCAGCGCACGGGCAATAGCAACACGTTGTTGCTGACCACCAGAAAGGTGCAGCGGGTAACGATCGCTATAAGGTTTGAGACGCAGACGCTCAAGCAGTTTTTCTGCGCGAGCCAGCGCCTGATCTTTACTCAAGCCAAGTACGCGGCATGGCGCTTCGATCAGGTTTTGCTGCACGGTGAGATGCGGCCACAGATTGTATTGCTGAAACACCATGCCGACGTTGCGACGCAGGTCGCGAATCGCTTTGTCAGACGGTGTTTTGGTGAAATCGAAATGGTTGCCTGCAATGTTGAGCGTACCGGAGCGCGGCATCTCAAGCAGATTGAGTACACGCAGCAGCGAGCTTTTCCCCGCGCCGCTGGGGCCAAGTAACACCAGCGTTTCGCCCTGCGGGCAATCCAGCGTGATATCGAACAGCGCCTGGTGTGCGCCGTAGAAGCAATTAATGCCGTTTAATTGAATACTCATTGACACTCGTATACTGGCAGTCTGATAGCTATTGAGGTCGAAGATAGTACCTTTGACAGAATAATTATGCAATATTTCTGCTTTAAAAGTTAAAAGCAAAGCGCATTATTCAATAAACATAGCACAAAATAACGAGGGCGTTGTTCGGCGAGCATAAATGTCGGCATTCCTCACAGAATGCCGGACAATTTATGGGGGTTATAATCTAATCAAGGAATTAACGGTTCTCAATGGACTGGCGTAATGTCCCCGCTTTGGCGTGAACGCTGCCACCTAAATAGCGCACATCGTCGATGACCCAACACTGGCCTTCCTGAATCATCAGCACCTCATCCTGCCAGCTCTGGTCGCCTTGTTTCAGATCCACGCGCAACGGAATATTACGTGCATCGCGATTCGGGATGGTAGAAGCACTGGCGACGCGGGCGCTGTCTGGCAAGGTGGTACGACTGGAGAAGGGATCGCTGCTTAACAATTCACGTTGGTTGTTATTGCGGTTGGCATCGCTGAGCAGTGCCGCCAGTTTGTCACTCAAATACGGGCGCAGAGCGGTAATGTCGTTACTGCGATGCTGAATACGGTAGTCATAGAATTGCTGAGCCACGCTGTCAGGGCCGCCCTGGACGCAAGAACCTGTGCGGGAGCCGTTGTCTTTATAGGCTGGCGTGACGGTGGTGCAAGCACTGAGTAACAGTGCGCAAGGGATAAGCATGGTCAATTTGCTGTAGCGCATAATGATTTCCTTATAAGCGAACACCTTGAAAGCGTTCTACGATAATAATGATATCCTTTCAATAATAGCGTATCAGTCCGATAATGCTTTTGAGATCGAAGGCTTAGCATACAAGGAGATCGATCATGCAATTTTCCACAACCCCAACACTTGAAGGTCAGACCATCGTTGAATATTGCGGTGTGGTGACGGGCGAAGCGATTTTAGGCGCCAATATTTTCCGTGATTTCTTTGCCGGTATCCGCGATATCGTCGGCGGTCGTTCAGGGGCTTACGAAAAGGAACTGCGCAAGGCACGAGAAATTGCGTTTGAAGAATTAGGTTCCCAGGCACGGGCGCTGGGAGCGGATGCAGTGGTCGGCATTGATATCGACTACGAAACGGTCGGGCAAAACGGCAGTATGCTGATGGTCAGCGTCAGCGGAACGGCGGTGAAAACGCGTCGATGAGAAGAGTTTTCTGGCTGGTTGCGGCGATCCTGTTACTGGCAGGGTGCGCAGGGGAAAAAGGCATTGTCGAGAAAGAGGGATACCAACTCGACACCCGACGCCAGGCGCAGGCGGCATATCCCCGTATTAAAGTGCTGGTGATCCACTACACGGCGGATGATTTCGACACGTCGCTGGCGACGCTGACCGATAAAAAAGTCAGCTCGCACTACCTTGTGCCAGCCGTGCCGCCGCGTTACAACGGCAAACCGCGTATCTGGCAACTGGTGCCGGAGCAAGAACTGGCCTGGCACGCGGGGATTAGCGACTGGCGCGGGGCGACGCGGATTAACGATACCTCTATTGGCATTGAGCTGGAAAATCGCGGCTGGCAGAAATCAGCGGGGGTGAAATATTTTACGCCGTTTGAACCAGCGCAAATTCAGGCGCTCATTCCTCTGGCGAAAGATATTATCGCCCGCTATCACATCAAACCAGAAAACGTGGTGGCACATGCGGATATTGCCCCACAGCGCAAAGACGATCCGGGTCCACTGTTCCCGTGGCAGCAACTGGCGCAGCAGGGGATTGGTGCCTGGCCCGATGCATCGCGCGTTAGCTTTTATCTGGCCGGGCGCGCGCCGCACACGCCGGTAGAAACCGCATCGTTGCTGGAACTTTTGGCACGCTACGGTTATGACGTAAAACCTGAAATGACGCCGCACGAACAGCAGCGAGTGATTATGGCGTTTCAGATGCACTTCCGCCCGACGTTATATAACGGCGAAGCGGATGCAGAAACTCAGGCGATTGCCGAAGCGTTGCTGGAGAAATACGGCCAGGATTAGCGCGGCAGTTTTCCGTGGTCGCGCAGCCAGGCGGCAGTTTGCTCAATACCTTCATTTAGCGTGATGATCGGCTGATAACCTAACTCTTCCTGCGCACGCGTAATATCCAGTGTAAAGTCAAAATTCAACTTGGAGACGCCGTAATGGGTCAGCGGCGGCTCTTTTGCTGACTTGCGTCCTAAACGCTCCATACTGCGGGCAATCATATCCAGCATCGGGTAAGGCACCGACCGGATACGGCAATCAATGTTCAGTTCGTCGATCAGTTTCTGCACGATGCTGCGCAGAGTGCGATGTTCGCCGTTGGTAATGTTGTACGTACGACCAGAAGGCAACTTATCGCACACTTCCTGACTCGCCAGCCACATAGCGTGCACGGCATTTTCATAGTAGGTCATATCGACCAGTGCGCTGCCGCCGTGGGGTAACAGAATGCTGCCGTAGTGGTGCATCATATGTGCCAGACGGGGAATAAAAACTTTATCGTGCGGGCCGAACAGACTTTGTGGGCGCAGAATAGTAAAGCGCGTTTGTGGGTTGGTCTGCGAAAGCATATTGATCACCTCTTCGCTGGCGGCTTTGCTGCGGGCAAATTCGTTGGCGAAGCGGTGAGGGCGAAAATCTTCTTTGATATCGCGATGGTGGTGATAGTCGAAGTACAGGGAGGGGGAAGAGATATGAATAAAATTACGCACGCCCCAGGCGACAGCCCATTCGCCCAGGCGGCGAGTGGCGCGAACGTTTGCCAGATCGAAAGCCTGCTGCGTTCCCCACGGCGAGGTAAAGCTGGAACAGTGCCACAGTGTATCAATGCCTGCGAGCATCACCTTCGCCTGCGATGAGACCAGCTCGGTCAGATCCGCATGGACAAACTCTGCACCTATTTTTTCCAGCAATTTGCCCATCGCTTCGTTGCGACCGGTTGCTCTCACACTGATGCCTTTCCGGCATAAAAACTCAACCGCGTTTCGACCTAAACCGCTGGTGGCGCCGGTAACCAGTACCTTCATATCATTCCACTGTTGTTGATAAAACGACGAGCGCATTCTTCCGTGATTTCCTCCTTGATGCAATGGGAAACGTGAAAGAATAACGCAGGTTTTTTTCGATTAATCTGTGCTTTGTTCTGCCAGTCTGGCGATTCGTTTTGCCATGCCGCGAAAAATAAACAGATGCGCGGGGATCATCAGTAGCCAGTAAAACAACCCTGGCATACCGTGAGGATGCCAGAAGGCGCGTACATCAATAGTGCGATAGTCGCCTTTATCTTCCAGCGTAAAACACAGTCGCCCAAGTCCTGGCGCTTTCATGCCAAATAACAGGGTAAGTTGTTTTTCCGGCTCGACGACAATCACTTTCCAGCTATCCACCGCATCGCCCGTTTGCAGATATTCCCGTGCGGGGCGGCCTTTCGCCAGTTTGTGACCTATCGCGCGATCCATTAGCGCCCGGGTCTGCCACAAAATATTGCCAAAGAAATAACGTTCTTTACCGCCGATTTGATTCACCACCTGCCATAAAGCCTGAAGGCTGGCGGAAGTTTTAACGGTAAACCCCGCCTGTTTGGCGAAATAACCGTATTCTGGTCGCCAGCGGGCAAAAGCCTGAGCGTCGTATCCCCAGTCGCTGGAGTTAACCAGTTTTTCTTCTTCTTTCAGGGTGCGACGTACCGCGTCATCGAAGGCGATCAGCGGTTGTGGGATGAGCGCGCGTAACGCGGTGTCATCCGCCAGCAGATCGTGTTTCAGCCCCTGAATCAACGCTTTGGCAGTAGTAGAGGGAACGGAGGTAATCACATTGAGAAACCACACCGAAATCCAGCGGGTGGGGAAGGGGACTGGAATCAACCAGCGATGTTTACCGCTCACCGCCATAAAATGTTCAAACTGCTGCTGATAGCTGAGCACCTCTGGTCCGGCGGCTTCGAATACCCGATGTTCGCTGGCCGGATGCTCCAACAGCGCCACCAGATAGTGCAGCAGGTTTTCCAGCGCGATGGGCGTGGTGCGTGAACGTACCCAGCGTGGCGGCGTTAACACTGGCAGGTTGTAAACCATATCACGCATCACTTCGAACGCTGCTGACCCGGCACCGACGATAATTCCGGCACGTAATTCGGTAACCGGTACATTCGCTTCACGCAGTATGTCCGCCGTAGCCTGACGAGCGCGCAGATGATCCGATTGCTCATGGGGCGGGGCTTGCAGTGAACTGAGAAAAATTAATTGCTTAACCGGCACTTCGCGCAGCGCATCGCGGACGTTGAGAGCCACCTGGCGCTCCTGCGCGATAAAATCGCCGCCTTCGCCCATGCTGTGCACCAGAAAATAGACGGTATCGATATCCTGCAACAGGGCCGGAAGATTATCCGGCCAGCTAAGATCGACTTTATGGCAACTGACATTAGCCAGTTGCAGCTTCGAAAGTCTGTCGACGTGACGTGCCGCCGCCAGAACCTGATGCCCCTGCTGGCTGAGTGTGCGCACCAGATGCTGACCAATGTAGCCACTGGCACCGAGAACTAAAATGCGTTGCGGCACGTCTCTCTCCTTAACGCGTCAGGAAAGCGCGCCAGTGGGCGGCAACTTCAGCCAGTTGTTCACGCGAGACGTCAAGATGCGTCACCAGGCGGACAATCGGCGAGGCGTTGATCAGTACGTTTCGCGCTTTCATGTATTCGCCTAACGCGGCAGCATTTTCTTCCCCGACGCGGACAAACAGCATATTGGTGTCCTGACGCATCACATCCGCGCCTGCCTCACGCAACTGCTCCGCCATCCAGGCGGCGTTGTCGTGGTCTTCCTGCAACCGTGCGACGTTATTTTTCAGCGCATACATCCCGGCGGCAGCCAGAATGCCGGACTGGCGCATCCCGCCGCCGGTCATTTTCCGCCAGCGGATGGCGCGTTTAATGTAATCACGATTGCCGACCAGTAACGAACCGACTGGCGTACCAAGACCCTTCGACAGACAAATGGTGAACGAGTCACAATATTGCGTGATCTCTTTCAGTTCGCAGCCGTAAGCCACTACGGCGTTAAAGATGCGCGCACCGTCAACGTGTAATGCCAGATTACGCTCGCGGCTAAATTCCCATGCTTCTTTCAGATATTCACGCGGCAGCACTTTGCCGTTGTGGGTATTTTCCAGACTGAGTAATTTGGTGCGGGCGAAGTGAATATCGTCGGGTTTGATTTTCATCGCCACTTTATCCAGCGGCAGCGTGCCGTCAGCAGCAGCGTCGATGGGTTGCGGCTGAATACTGCCCAGCACCGCTGCGCCACCAGCTTCAAACAGATAGTTATGCGCGGCCTGACCGACAATATACTCTTCGCCGCGTTCGCAGTGACTGAGCAGAGCGACCAGGTTAGCCTGGGTGCCGGTCGGCAGAAAGATGGCGGCTTCTTTACCGGAAAGCTCTGCGGCGTAGTCCTGCAAAGCATTAACGGTAGGGTCGTCTCCGTAAACGTCGTCCCCAACCGGGGCGGCCATCATCGTTTCGAGCATGGCGCGGCTCGGTTGGGTTACGGTATCACTGCGTAAATCAATCATGGCATGTCCTTATTTATGACGGGAAATGCCACCCTTTTTACCTTAGCCAGTTTGTTTTCGCCAGTTCGATCACTTCATCACCGCGTCCGCTGATGATTGCCCGCAGCATATACAGGCTAAATCCTTTGGCCTGTTCAAGTTTGATTTGCGGCGGAATGGCTAACTCTTCTTTGGCAACCGCCACATCCACCAGCACCGGGCCATTGATGGAGAAGGCGCGTTGCAGGGCTTCATCGACTTCAGATGCTTTTTCCACGCGAATACCCGTAATGCCGCACGCTTCGGCAATGCGGGCAAAGTTGGTGTCGTGCAGTTCGGTGCCGTCTGTCAGGTAGCCTCCGGCTTTCATCTCCATCGCCACAAAGCCCAGCACGCTGTTGTTAAAGACGATAATTTTCACCGGCAGTTTCATCTGCACTACTGAGAGGAAATCGCCCATTAACATGCTAAAACCGCCATCGCCGCACATGGCGACCACCTGACGTTCCGGCTCCGTCGCCTGAGCACCCAGCGCCTGTGGCATAGCATTAGCCATCGAACCGTGGTTAAACGAACCTAACAGGCGACGCTTGCCGTTCATTTTCAGATAACGCGCTGCCCATACTGTTGGCGTGCCGACGTCACAGGTAAAGATGGCGTCATCGGCAGCAAAATGGCTAATTTGCTGCGCCAGATATTGCGGATGAATTGCTTTCTCGCTCGGTTTAGCTAAATCGTCCAGCCCTTTGCGGGCATCGCGGTAATTTTCCAGCGCCTTATCGAGGAACTTGCGATCGGTTTTTTCTTCCACCAGCGGCAGCAATGCACGCAGAGTCGATTTGATATCGCCGACCAGTGCCATATCCACCTTGCTGTGCGCACCAATGCTCGCTGGGTTGATATCAATCTGAATAATTTTGGCATCGGTTGGGTAGAACGCGCGGTAGGGAAACTGCGTGCCGAGCAGAACTAACGTGTCGGCGTTCATCATGGTATGAAAACCCGATGAGAAGCCGATTAATCCCGTCATTCCAACATCATACGGGTTATCGTATTCGACATGTTCTTTACCGCGCAGGGCATGAATAATAGGCGCTTTAATTTTCCCGGCAAACTCGACTAACTCTTTATGCGCCCCCGCACAGCCGCTGCCACACATCAGGGCGATATTGCTGGAGTAACGCAGCAGTTGCGCCAGTTTGCGTAACTCTTCTTCTTCCGGTGTGACTACCGGCTGTGGCGCATGATACCAGTGCGTGGTTGCCCCTTCTGGCGCAGGTTTTAACGCCACGTCGCCCGGTAAAACGACAACGGAAACGCCACGGTTAAGCACCGCTTTGCGCATGGCAATCGCCAGCACTTGTGGGATCTGCTCCGGGCTGGAAACCAGCTCGCAATAGTGACTACATTCGCGGAATAACTCTTGCGGGTGGGTCTCCTGAAAATAACCGCTGCCGATTTCGCTGGAAGGGATGTGAGCGGCAATCGCCAGTACCGGAACGTGATTGCGATGACAATCGAACAGGCCGTTGATTAAGTGAAGATTGCCAGGGCCGCACGATCCGGCACAGACCGCCAGTTCTCCCGAAAGCTGGGCTTCAGCGCCAGCGGCAAAGGCCGCGACTTCTTCATGGCGGGTAGGCATCCACTCGATAGTGCCCATGCGATTCAGGCTGTCGCTAAGGCCGTTAAGTGAGTCGCCCGTGACTCCCCAGATGCGTTTCACGCCTGCCGATTCGAGCGTTTTGGCGATATAAGCTGCAACCGTTTGTTTCATGGTTCTCCGTCTCCTGAATGTGATAACGGTAACAAGTTTAGTAGATGCTGCCTGTTGCGCTGGCTGAATACTGATATTTCTGTTGCTTTTAATCCGGGAATCGCCAAGGCTGATGCGAATGACATTTTTACGATAAAAGGACTTAATTCAGATGGTTACACCAATGTTAAATGCAGTGAACCGGATGCTGACGCATGAGGATTTTGGCAAATTATTGTTACGCCTGGCGGTGGGAGGATTGATGCTTTTCCACGGGATACATAAGTTATTTGCCGGAATTGACGGTATTAGTGGAATGCTGGTTGCAAAAGGTTTTCCTGGATTTATTGCCTACGGCGTACTGATTGGGGAAGTGGTTGCGCCGATATTGATTATATTAGGTATTTTGACGCGACCTGCCGCATTGGTTATCGCCCTGACAATGGTCGTGGCGTGGTTGATGGTGGGAATGGGAAAAACAGGGATGCTGGATAAAACCGGAGCCTGGGCGATTGAAAGCCTGGTATATTTTTTTATTGCAGCTCTGGCAGTCGCTTTTCTTGGTGCCGGGCGTTATGCCGTGGCGGGTAATTCTGCCTGGCGATAATTCCTTAAAAAATGCCCGGCTAAGTTTGCCGGGCATTAAACTTTAGGCGAGCACCATATCCCCCTGCGGATGACATGAACACGCCAGTACGTAACCCTCGGCGATTTCGGCGTCGGTCAGCGTCATTGTGCTGCTCACCGTATATTCACCGGAAACCACTTTCGTCTTACAGCAGCCGCAAACACCCGCACGGCAGGCGGCGACAACCGGAACTTTGTTGCTTTCCAGCGCCTCCAGCAGCGTGGTGCCAACCGGTGCGTAAAATTCTTGCGCCGGTTGCAGTTTGGTGAATTTCAGACCGCTGGTCGCCGCTTCCGCCACTGGCGTAAAGAATTTCTCTTTAAAGAAGCGTGTCACGCCAAGCGCCTTCACTTCCTGTTCTACCCAATCCATATACGGAGCCGGGCCACAGGTCATCACGGTACGTGAAGCCAGTTCAGGAACGCTTGCCAGCAATTCGCGAGTGAGACGACCCGCGATAAAGCCTTCGGTAACGTTATTTTCCGCCACCAGCGTCACCGGATAGTTGCGCCATTCGTCGGCAAAAATAACGTCCTGCGGCGTACGCACGTTGTAGATCACCTGCACATCTGCCTGCGGACGATTTTTCGCCAGCCAGCGACGCATCGACATAATCGGCGTGATGCCGCAGCCTGCCGCCAGTAACAGGAATTTATCTTCAGATTTATCGTCGCAGGTAAATTCCCCCATTGCGTCCGAAAGCCAGATATAGTCACCGCGTTTCACGTCGCGGGTCAGCCACTGGGAACCGACACCGTCATCAATCCGCCGCACTGTCAGGGTGATGTATTCACTCACGCCTGGCGTGGAGGAAATGGTGTATGCACGCAGCGTTTCCGCTGAGTTACGCACGCTGACCAGTGCATATTGCCCGGCGCGATATGGGTAGTAATCGTGGCAAATCAGGGAAATCGTCCACACATCCGGCGTTTCTTGCTTAATGTGATGAACCTGCATCCGCCACGGGCATTGATTCGTTGGCATCGTCATCGACAAACTCCTTACGCGCTCAACAGTTGCTTCATGTCTTCTTCAACAGTGGTGATAGAACGCAGGCCGAATTTCTCGTTCAGCACCGCCAGCAGATCTGGGGTCAGGAAGCCGGGTGCAGTCGGGCCGGTGACGATATTTTTCACGCCCAGAGAAAGCAGCGTCAGCAGAATGACAATCGCTTTCTGTTCAAACCAGGAGAGCACCAGCGACAACGGCAGATCGTTGACACCGCAGCCCAGTTTTTCTGCCAGCGTTACCGCCAGAATAATCGCTGAATAAGCATCGTTACACTGACCGGCATCCACCAGACGCGGCAGGCCTTCGATATCGCCAAACTCCAGTTTGTTAAAGCGATATTTACCACAGGCGAGAGTCAGGATCAGGCAGTCATCCGGCACGCTAGTGGCGAAATCAGTGAAGTAGTGACGTTCGCCGCGCGCGCCGTCACAGCCGCCAAGCAGGAAGATATGACGCAGTTTTTCGCGGCTCACCAGATCAATCAGCGTATCCGCCGCGCCAAGCAGCGTCTGGCGACCAAAACCAACGGTGATCAGGTGCGGAATTTCGCTGTACGGGAAGCCCGCCATTTGTTGCGCCTGGGCGATAACCGCAGAGAAATCTTCGCCATCCAGATGACGCACGCCCGGCCAGCCAACAATGCTGCGGGTCCAGATACGATCGTCATAAGCGCCGACGGTTGGGTCGATGATACAGTTAGAGGTCATCACGATGGGGCCAGGGAAGCGAGCGAACTCAACTTGTTGATTTTGCCAGCCGCTGCCGTAGTTACCGACCAGATGTTTGAATTTACGCAGTTCCGGATAGCCATGCGCTGGCAGCATTTCGCCGTGGGTGTAGACGTTAACGCCCGTGCCTTCGGTCTGTTCCAGCAGGTTGTAGAGATCTTTGAGATCGTGACCGGAAATCAGGATGCATTTACCCGCCGTCGCTTTCACGTTGACCTGAGTTGGCGTCGGGTGACCGTATTTACCGGTTTCGCCTGCATCCAGAATGCTCATCACTTTGAAGTTCATCTGGCCGATTTCCATTGAACATTCGAGAAGTGCGTTCATATCGGAAGGCCAGGTTCCCAGCCATGCCATGATTTTATGGTACTGGGCGTAAATATCGTTGTCATATTGACCGAGAACGTGTGCGTGTTCCATATAGGCCGCCGCACCTTTCAGGCCATACAGGCAAAGCAGACGCAGGCCGAGAATGTTTTCGCCAATCGCCGCTTTATCTTTGTTCGGGGTAAATTCTGCCGCCTGACGTTGCAGTTCGCCGAGATCGTCGCTCACCAGTTGTAAGTCCGCCATCGGGTTATCGACGTGGGCGTTGGCATCTACAGCCAGGCATTGTGCTTTCAGCGCCTCGCGCAGGGCAATCGCTTCACGGGCGTAGCCGACAATACGCGGAGAATCGAAGTTAACGTTGGTCAGGGTTGAGAAAAATGCGCGTGGCGCGAAGCTGTCAACGTCGTGGTTGATGATGCCGTATTCACGCGCTTTTACTGCCCAGGCAGAAAGCCCTTGCAGCGCCGCGATGAGTAAATCCTGAAGGTCAGAGGTTTCCGCCGTTTTACCACACATCCCCTGCGCGTATGAGCAGCCGTTTCCTGCCGGAGTACGGATAGTTTGTTCACATTGCACACAAAACATGATCACACCTTTTAAAGTTATATTTAATATACATGTTTAAGGTTAAGACTCTTCAAGACGGGATAAAAGGGGTTTTTCATGCAACTTTAAGGGAGATTGATTTAGCGCAATTTTGGCGGCAGGGATCTACCGCCAGAGAGGTATTACGCAGAGAAAAGGGCGATCAGAATTGGCACTAACAGACTAAGAATAAAACCGTGAACAATCGCCGCTGGAACCATCTCCAGCCCGCCTGTCCGCTGAAGCACGGGCAGGGTGAAATCCATTGATGTGGCACCGCACAAACCCAGTGCCGTTGAGCGACTGCGACGGATAAGGCCGGGGATTAACATAATGGCGATCAGCTCACGTGCCAGATCATTAAAAAACGCCGCGCTCCCGATTACCGGGCCAAAAGATTCAGTCAACAAAATACCGGAAAGAGAATACCAGCCGAAACCGGAGGCCATTGCCAGCGCGGTATTGATGGGGAGATCAAGAATAAAGGCATTAATTAAGCCACCAATTAAAGAACTGGCAACCACCACCACAGCGACAATCATTCCCCGGCGATTAAGGACAATCTGCTTTAAGGTCATGCCATTATTGCGTAGCTGAATACCGACGAGGAAAAGTAACAGAATTAATGTGTATTCGCTGGCTTCAGTAGCATGTTGTAAGAAACCTAATCCGCTAAGGCCAATGGCAAAACCAATTACGACTACGCCGCACAGTTTTAGCGACTCCAGCGCCATCGCAATACGTGACGGAAGTTTTTCTTGCTGGTGGTGATTACGCCACGGCAGACCGCGCTCCAGCCACAACAACGCAATAATATTGCAGAGTAAAATAATGGTAATGCTGACGGCGGAATAATGCAGTATCGCCAGCAAATTACTGGCGAGATTATCAAGGAACGCCAGACTGATACCCATAAAAAAGAGAATGAGATAGACCATCCAGCTTAATAGCTGATTAATGCGTTTTAACGCAGCTTTTTGGCGAAGTGGAATGAGGTAACCCAAAATCAGGGGAACCAGAATGATTAACAGCCCAGAAAACATGAAAACTCAGTCCTTGCAAAGAAGAAGTCGAAATGCGCGATGACACACTACTGAAAGCAGAAGGATGAGTAAAGTTGCAATTAAAAGGAAATGTTATGCATAAGGATCGGTAGGGTATTCATTTTCATTTAAAGATATTCTTGCGCTTTAATTACAAACCGCACCGGTGTTGGTGGCGTCAAAATCGCCGAGGCGTTCCCTGAAGGCCGGGGCAGCCCACATGGATGTGGGCTGAGGGCGCGTTTTACAGGGATGTTACCTCGCGCCCGACCCGGTAGCCGCAAGGGATAAGTCGAGGGCACCGCGCAGCGGCGATTTTGTTCGCCAGAGCCCGGGGGTGCAGGGGGCGGCGGCGATTGGCCGCCCCCTGCGCGCTCCCTGCGCCAGTGACTATATGTGGCTTAACACATCAAGGAGCGCAACAGGAAGATGAATCAATATATTTAAAAAAGGCCTGACATTGCGCCAGGCCTTCTGCGTTAATTAATTACGTTTTTCCAGCAGAGTACGGTAAATCAGACCACCGATAATACCGCCGACAATTGGCACCACCCAGAAGAACCACAGTTGTTCTAGTGCCCAACCGCCCTGGAAGATGGCAACCGCAGTACTGCGCGCCGGGTTAACGGAAGTGTTAGTTACCGGAATACTGATTAAGTGAATCAGCGTTAATGCCAGACCAATGGCAATGGGTGCAAAACCCGCCGGAGCGTATTTGTCAGTTGCACCGTGGATCACCAGCAGGAAACCCGCACTCAGTACCAGTTCAACCACCAGTGCAGAAAGCATGGAATAACCGCCCGGTGAATGCTCGCCATAACCGTTAGAAGCAAAACCGCTGGCTGCCGCGTCAAATCCAGCTTTGCCGCTGGCAATTAAATACAGCAGTGCCGCCGCAACAATACCGCCGACAACCTGGGCAATCACATAGCCAACGACTTCTTTTGCCGGGAAACGACCGCCTGCCCATAAACCAATAGTGACAGCCGGGTTAAAATGACCACCAGAAATATGACCAACAGCGAAGGCCATGGTCAGTACGGTCAGACCAAAAGCCAGCGCGACACCAGCAAAACCAATGCCTAATTCCGGGAACGCTGCTGCCAGCACCGCGCTACCGCAGCCACCAAATACAAGCCAGAAAGTACCAAAACATTCAGCTGCTAATTTTCTGAACATATCCACCTCAATTAAAAATTGACCCTGTGAAAAATATGGTCGTTTTATAGGGTCGTCGTAAAAAAGTGACGACAGAAATAATGCGTGGGTATTTTAAAAACGAAGGCGACTCATTCGCCAGATAAATAAATCCAGTAATTTTGATTTAGGGCAATAGTCAGTTCCCTCATATAGTCATTTGCCTGATTGACATTGTAGTGCAAACAACTGAATTAAGCCTTTGGAGGTAATAAAAATAATTCATAATGTAATTATTTGATTTCGTTGTTTTTTCAGGGGGATCGTTAAGAGGGGATATAACACAATTATTCGCTCATTTTTCAGACATTTGCCATGCTTAATTGTGATGACATCACGTATTGCCACGGCCTTTCTCGTTATACTGCCGGAGTAAAAGATAAATAACATATTTCTGGAGGGGATATGATTCTTGAGCGCGTTGAAATTGTGGGTTTTCGCGGCATTAACCGATTGTCATTGATGCTGGAACAAAACAATGTCCTGATTGGGGAGAACGCGTGGGGTAAATCCAGCTTGCTGGATGCCTTAACCCTGCTGTTATCGCCAGAGTCAGATCTCTACCATTTTGAGCGCGACGATTTCTGGTTTCCGACGGGAGATATCAATGGGCGGGAACATCATCTGCATATCATTTTGACCTTCCGTGAATCGCTGCCAGGCCGGCATCGGGTGCGCCGCTATCGTCCGCTGGAAGCGTGCTGGACGCCGTGCGCCGATGGTTATCACCGTATTTTTTATCGCCTGGAAGGGGAGAGTGCGGAAGACGGCAGCGTAATGACACTCCGCAGTTTTCTCGATAAAGACGGACATCCAATTGATGTCGAGGATATTAACGATCAGGCACGCCATCTGGTGCGTTTAATGCCAGTGCTGCGCTTGCGTGATGCCCGCTTTATGCGCCGTATTCGTAGTGGCACGGTGCCAAATGTCCCCAATGTGGAAGTCACCGCACGCCAGCTCGATTTTCTCGCCCGTGAGTTATCCTCGCATCCACAAAATCTCTCTGATGGGCAGATTCGGCAGGGACTTTCGGCAATGGTGCAATTGCTTGAGCATTATTTCTCCGAGCAGGGAGCCGGACAGGCGAGATATCGTTTAATGCGGCGGCGAGCCAGCAATGAGCAACGAAGCTGGCGCTATCTGGATATCATCAACCGGATGATTGACCGGCCCGGAGGTCGTTCGTATCGGGTTATTTTGCTTGGCCTGTTTGCCACTTTATTGCAGGCAAAAGGGACATTGCGGCTGGATAAAGACGCCCGTCCATTATTGCTGATAGAAGATCCAGAAACCCGTTTACACCCCATTATGCTTTCAGTTGCCTGGCATCTGCTGAATCTTCTGCCATTGCAGCGTATTGCTACCACCAACTCTGGCGAACTGCTTTCGTTAACGCCGGTAGAACATGTTTGCCGCCTGGTGCGTGAATCTTCTCGCGTTGCCGCCTGGCGTCTGGGGCCGAGTGGCTTGAGTACCGAAGACAGCCGACGCATCTCCTTTCATATTCGTTTTAACCGTCCGTCATCGCTGTTTGCCCGTTGCTGGCTGCTGGTGGAAGGGGAAACAGAAACCTGGGTTATTAACGAACTGGCGCGTCAGTGCGGACATCATTTCGATGCCGAAGGGATTAAGGTCATTGAATTTGCCCAGTCCGGGCTAAAACCGCTGGTCAAATTTGCCCGGCGAATGGGGATTGAATGGCATGTGCTGGTCGATGGCGATGAAGCCGGGAAGAAATATGCCGCTACGGTGCGCAGCCTGCTGAATAACGATCGGGAAGCTGAACGAGAACATTTAACGGCGTTACCGGCGCTGGATATGGAACATTTTATGTATCGCCAGGGGTTTTCCGATGTGTTCCATCGTGTGGCGCAAATCCCGGAAAACGTGCCGATGAATCTGCGCAAAATTATCTCGAAGGCGATCCATCGCTCTTCCAAACCCGATCTCGCCATTGAAGTGGCAATGGAGGCCGGACGTCGTGGGGTGGAGTCCGTGCCGATGCTGCTGAAAAAAATGTTTTCACGCGTGCTGTGGCTGGCGCGCGGTCGGGCAGATTAACCGCGAAACATTGTTGTCATCTGTGGCTGAATGGCGTCGAGCATCTCATAGCGCCGACGGTATTCAGCTCGTTTTTTACTGGCGATTTCGGCAATCTCTTTTCGTGCTATCTGTGCCGGAAGGCGGTAATGGTGTTCAGCATCACATACGCCGCCAACCGATTCCCAGAAAGCGTTGTAATCAGCATGGATCTTGCCTTCTTTATCGCGATAACGCAGGCTGCGGTAAATATGCGTTTCATTACTGACGGCAATGATCTGCTC
The DNA here is from genome assembly GCF_002966005.1 of Escherichia sp. MOD1-EC5433. Classification (NCBI taxonomy): domain Bacteria; kingdom Pseudomonadati; phylum Pseudomonadota; class Gammaproteobacteria; order Enterobacterales; family Enterobacteriaceae; genus Escherichia; species Escherichia sp. MOD1-EC5433. Next base: position 463,821 of record NZ_PTRL01000002.1, read on the forward strand.
TACCTGTAAACGTTGGGCAAACAGGCAGGCCGCTTCCATCACGAGGCGTTTTGGAAATAGCCCGTGACAGGCTTTCGTCGCATTCTGGATTTCCTGATGCGGAATTTCCCATTTTGCACCTTGCAGTCCGCCAATAAACATCGTTCTTTTCCCCTGATATTCACACAGGGTAAAAGTGATCTCCGCCAGAGGAATACCCTCACTATTACGGAACAGGATTGTGCTGTCACCTTCTTTATCCATTGAGATCATCATGGTCAGCTCAAGCGTGAACTGCTCGCCGTTTTTGCCTTCCAGCTTCGCCAGTTGCAGGCCGGGGGTATTCAAATATAAGCTGAATTCTTCTGCCGACATACACGCACGCAGCAATGCATAATGGTAACGTAGCGCCTCGAGCAATTGCTTACGGTTAAGATTGGCGGCAAGGTAAGGGCGATGCAGACGAACAGGCAGTCGCGGCTGGCGTGTTAACAGCGTATTGAGATTAGGCCAGTGGGATAGTTCGTTCATCCACTCAACGCTTAAGCGCGGCATAATCAACGAGCGCAGCAAAAATTTCTGACGAAAGCTACGTCGGTGCCAGAATTTACCTGGTCGACACTGTCCGCGTGCCAGACTAAGAAAAAGAGACAGGCTGCTGAGAGATTCAGATGGCGTAAAGGACCGTTCAGTTAGCTGCGACATATTCATGAAATCAATGGTTATACATGACGCCGATTTCACCATTGCGTATCTTAACCAAACATCAATAGTGTGATTACTAACGTAAATTTTAGGGTTTTGTTGATATTTCGTTGAAGTTGATGACCCGGATTGGCATATGGAGTATTCAGAATATTTATGAAAAATCGGAGAACCGTGAAGAAACGTTACGTTATTGCGCTGGTGATAGTCATCGCCGGGCTGATTGCGTTATGGAGAATTCTCAACGCGCCCGTGCCGACTTATCAGACACTGATTGTGCGCCCCGGTGATTTGCAGCAAAGCGTACTGGCGACCGGAAAGCTGGACGCGCTGCGTAAGGTTGACGTGGGGGCGCAGGTCAGCGGTCAGTTGAAAACGCTGTCGGTGGCGATTGGCGATAAAGTTAAAAAAGATCAGCTTTTAGGGGTTATTGATCCTGAACAGGCAGAAAACCAGATCAAGGAAGTGGAAGCCACACTGATGGAGCTGCGCGCGCAGCGGCAGCAGGCGGAAGCGGAGCTGAAACTGGCGCGGGTGACGTATTCACGTCAACAACGTCTGGCGCAAACGCAGGCGGTTTCACAACAGGATCTCGACACCGCCGCGACGGAGATGGCTGTGAAACAGGCGCAAATCGGCACTATTGACGCGCAAATTAAGCGCAATCAGGCCTCTCTCGACACAGCTAAAACTAATCTCGATTACACCCGCATCGTGGCTCCAATGGCCGGGGAAGTCACGCAAATCACCACTCTGCAAGGTCAGACGGTGATTGCCGCACAACAAGCACCGAACATTCTGACGCTGGCAGATATGAGCACTATGCTGGTAAAAGCGCAGGTTTCTGAAGCGGATGTTATCCACCTGAAGCCGGGGCAAAAAGCCTGGTTTACGGTGCTTGGCGATCCGCTGACGCGCTACGAAGGGCAGATTAAAGACGTGCTACCGACGCCGGAAAAGGTTAACGATGCCATTTTCTACTATGCCCGTTTTGAAGTGCCAAACCCCAATGGTTTGCTGCGGCTGGATATGACGGCGCAGGTTCATATTCAGCTCACCGATGTGAAAAACGTGCTGACGATCCCTCTGTCAGCGTTAGGTGATCCGGTTGGTGATAATCGTTATAAGGTCAAATTGTTGCGTAATGGTGAAACACGCGAGCGTGAAGTGACGATTGGCGCACGTAACGATACCGATGTTGAGATTGTCAAAGGGCTGGAAGCGGGCGATGAAGTGGTGATTGGTGAGGCCAAACCAGGAGCTGCGCAATGACGCCTTTGCTCGAATTGAAGGATATTCGCCGCAGCTATCCCGCTGGGGATGAGCAGGTCGAAGTGCTGAAGGGCATCAGCCTTGATATTTATGCCGGTGAGATGGTGGCGATTGTCGGCGCTTCGGGTTCCGGTAAATCGACCCTGATGAATATTCTCGGCTGCCTGGATAAGGCCACCAGCGGCACCTATCGCGTAGCCGGTCAGGATGTTGCCACACTGGACGCCGATGCGCTGGCGCAACTGCGCCGCGAGCATTTCGGCTTTATTTTCCAGCGTTACCATTTGCTTTCGCATTTAACCGCCGAGCAGAACGTTGAAGTTCCCGCCGTCTATGCCGGTGTTGAGCGAAAACAGCGACTGCTGCGTGCCCAGGAATTGCTGCAACGACTGGGGCTGGAAGACCGTACAGAGTATTACCCGGCACAGCTTTCGGGTGGTCAGCAACAGCGCGTCAGTATCGCGCGGGCATTGATGAACGGCGGTCAGGTAATACTTGCCGATGAACCGACAGGCGCACTGGACAGCCATTCTGGCGAAGAGGTCATGGCGATCCTGCATCAGTTGCGCGATCGCGGGCACACGGTGATTATCGTCACCCACGATCCGCAGGTCGCGGCTCAGGCCGAGCGGGTGATCGAAATTCGCGACGGCGAAATCGTGCGCAATCCGCCCGCTATTGAAAAGGAGAATGTTGCTGGCGGGACGGAGCCTGTAGTCAAAACGGCGTCTGGCTGGCGGCAGTTTGTCAGCGGTTTTAACGAGGCGCTGACGATGGCGTGGCGGGCGCTGGCAGCGAATAAAATGCGTACCTTACTGACCATGCTGGGGATTATTATCGGTATTGCGTCGGTGGTTTCTATTGTCGTAGTGGGCGATGCCGCCAAACAAATGGTGCTGGCGGATATTCGTTCTATTGGTACGAATACTATTGATGTCTATCCCGGGAAAGATTTTGGCGATGACGATCCGCAATATCAACAGGCGCTAAAATACGACGATTTAATCGCTATTCAAAAACAACCGTGGGTCGCCTCTGCCACCCCCGCTGTCTCGCAAAACCTGCGCCTGCGTTATAACAATGTTGATGTTGCTGCCAGTGCCAACGGCGTGAGCGGCGATTATTTCAATGTCTATGGCATGACCTTCAGCGAAGGGAACACCTTTAATCAGGAGCAACTTAACGGTCGCGCGCAGGTCGTCGTTCTCGACAGTAATACCCGCCGTCAGCTTTTCCCGCATAAAGCGGATGTGGTTGGCGAGGTGATTCTGGTTGGTAATATGCCAGCGAGGGTCATCGGCGTGGCGGAAGAAAAACAGTCGATGTTTGGTAGTAGTAAAGTGCTGCGCGTGTGGTTGCCTTACAGCACGATGTCCGGGCGAGTTATGGGACAGTCGTGGCTTAACTCAATTACCGTAAGAGTGAAAGAAGGCTTTGACAGCGCCGAGGCGGAACAGCAATTGACGCGTTTGTTGTCGCTGCGTCACGGCAAAAAGGATTTCTTCACCTGGAACATGGACGGCGTCTTGAAAACCGTTGAAAAGACCACACGTACTCTACAACTGTTTCTGACGCTGGTAGCGGTGATTTCGCTGGTGGTCGGAGGCATTGGTGTAATGAACATTATGCTGGTGTCAGTGACCGAGCGAACGCGGGAAATTGGCATTCGCATGGCTGTAGGGGCGCGAGCCAGCGATGTACTGCAACAGTTTCTGATCGAAGCCGTGCTGGTTTGTCTGGTGGGCGGTGCGTTGGGGATCTCTCTTTCGCTGTTAATCGCTTTCACCTTGCAGCTTTTTTTACCCGGCTGGGAAATTGGCTTTTCTCCGTTGGCGCTGCTGCTGGCGTTTCTTTGCTCGACCATTACCGGGATTTTATTCGGCTGGCTGCCTGCGAGAAATGCGGCACGGCTGGATCCAGTGGATGCTCTGGCGCGAGAGTAGTATTTGAGATAAAAATGCCAGCCGATCGGGCTGGCATTTTGCCTGTAGGATGTACACAATGAGACAGAAGAGCTATGCGACTGCCGCTTCTACTTCGACGGGCACAATAACACTGGCATGATTGCCTTTTGGCCCCTGGTGGACATCAAACTGAACGGATTGCCCAGCTTTTAGCGTTCTGTAACCATCCATCTGGATGGTGGAATAATGAGCGAAAATATCTTCGCCGCCGCCTTCAGGGCAGATGAAACCAAACCCTTTGGCATTGTTGAACCACTTAACAGTACCCTTTTCCATGCTTCGACATCCTTCGCAAATCTTATACAAGTAAGATGGAATAAACCGGGGTCAGAGAGGGGGCAGTTCAAAACCTCGCCAACTCTAGAAATACAATTTAGAGAAATAGGGCGAGTCGTCAAGCGTTTGACAGAGGCCAGGGGGTAGGTATGCATCAAAAATTTGAAGCAGTTAACGCTATTGACAGTAATGTGACTGATGTCGCTGATGCCAACGATAGATGATACTTATCTATTATGTGGAGTAGATTGGTCAGGCAAATAAGCTCTTGTCAGCGGCAGAGCGTTCTGCCGATAACCGTAACCGAAGATGATAACTGACAATGGGTAAAACGAACGACTGGCTGGACTTTGATCAACTGGCGGAAGAAAAAGTGCGTGACGCGCTAAAACCGCCATCTATGTATAAAGTGATATTAGTCAATGATGATTACACTCCGATGGAGTTTGTTATTGACGTGTTACAAAAATTCTTTTCTTATGATGTAGAACGTGCAACGCAATTGATGCTCGCTGTTCACTACCAGGGGAAGGCCATTTGCGGAGTCTTTACCGCCGAGGTTGCAGAAACCAAAGTGGCGATGGTGAACAAGTACGCGAGGGAGAACGAGCATCCATTGCTGTGTACGCTGGAAAAAGCCTGAATGCAGGCATAAAAATTGGGGGAGGTGCCTATGCTCAATCAAGAACTGGAACTCAGTTTAAACATGGCTTTCGCCAGAGCGCGCGAGCACCGTCATGAGTTTATGACCGTCGAGCACTTGTTACTGGCATTGCTCAGTAATCCGTCTGCTCGGGAGGCGCTGGAAGCATGTTCCGTGGATCTGGTGGCGCTCCGTCAGGAACTGGAAGCCTTTATTGAACAAACCACACCCGTTCTGCCTGCCAGTGAAGAGGAGCGCGACACGCAGCCGACGCTGAGTTTTCAGCGGGTACTGCAACGTGCGGTCTTCCATGTTCAGTCCTCCGGTCGCAGTGAGGTTACCGGTGCGAATGTTCTGGTTGCTATCTTTAGCGAACAGGAGTCACAGGCGGCGTATCTGTTGCGCAAACATGAAGTCAGCCGTCTCGATGTGGTGAACTTTATTTCTCATGGCACGCGTAAAGACGAGCCATCTCAGTCTTCTGAACCCGGAAACCAGCCGAGCAGTGAAGAACAAGCTGGTGGGGAGGACCGTATGGAGAATTTCACGACTAACCTGAACCAGCTTGCACGCGTGGGAGGAATCGACCCGTTGATTGGTCGTGAGAAGGAACTGGAGCGCGCCATTCAGGTTCTCTGTCGCCGCCGTAAAAACAACCCGCTGCTGGTCGGGGAGTCTGGCGTCGGTAAAACCGCGATTGCGGAAGGTCTTGCCTGGCGTATTGTTCAGGGCGATGTACCGGAAGTGATGGCTGACTGTACGATTTACTCCCTCGATATCGGTTCTCTGTTAGCGGGCACCAAATATCGCGGCGACTTTGAAAAACGTTTCAAAGCATTGCTTAAACAACTTGAGCAGGATACAAACAGCATCCTGTTTATTGATGAGATCCACACCATCATCGGCGCAGGTGCAGCCTCTGGCGGTCAGGTGGATGCAGCTAACCTGATCAAGCCGTTGCTCTCCAGCGGTAAAATTCGCGTGATTGGTTCGACGACGTATCAGGAGTTCAGCAACATTTTCGAGAAAGACCGTGCTCTGGCGCGTCGCTTCCAGAAAATTGATATTACTGAACCGTCGATCGAAGAAACTGTTCAAATCATCAACGGCCTGAAACCGAAGTATGAAGCGCACCACGACGTGCGTTATACCGCGAAAGCGGTGCGTGCGGCGGTAGAGCTGGCGGTGAAATACATAAACGATCGTCATCTGCCGGATAAAGCGATTGACGTTATCGACGAAGCGGGCGCTCGTGCACGCCTGATGCCGGTAAGCAAGCGCAAGAAAACGGTCAATGTGGCGGATATTGAATCCGTGGTAGCCCGTATTGCACGTATTCCAGAGAAGAGCGTTTCTCAGAGTGACCGCGATACGCTGAGAAATCTCGGCGATCGCCTGAAAATGCTGGTCTTCGGTCAGGATAAAGCCATTGAAGCACTTACCGAAGCCATCAAGATGGCGCGTGCAGGCTTAGGTCATGAACATAAACCTGTCGGTTCGTTCCTGTTTGCCGGTCCAACCGGGGTCGGGAAAACCGAGGTGACGGTACAGCTTTCGAAAGCTTTGGGCATTGAGCTTCTGCGTTTTGATATGTCCGAGTATATGGAACGTCATACGGTTAGCCGCCTGATTGGAGCGCCTCCGGGGTACGTTGGTTTTGATCAGGGTGGTCTGCTAACCGATGCGGTGATCAAACATCCGCACGCGGTGCTGCTGCTGGACGAAATCGAGAAAGCGCATCCGGACGTGTTCAACATTCTGTTGCAGGTGATGGACAACGGCACGCTGACCGATAACAACGGACGCAAGGCAGACTTCCGTAACGTGGTGCTGGTAATGACCACCAACGCCGGGGTACGTGAAACCGAGCGTAAATCCATTGGCCTTATCCACCAGGATAACAGCACCGACGCGATGGAAGAGATCAAGAAGATCTTTACGCCGGAATTCCGTAACCGTCTCGACAACATTATCTGGTTCGATCATCTGTCAACTGACGTGATCCATCAGGTGGTGGATAAATTTATTGTCGAGTTGCAGGTTCAACTGGATCAGAAAGGTGTTTCTCTGGAAGTGAGTCAGGAAGCGCGTAACTGGCTGGCTGAGAAAGGTTATGACCGGGCAATGGGTGCACGTCCGATGGCACGCGTCATTCAGGACAACCTGAAAAAACCGCTCGCTAACGAACTGCTGTTTGGCTCGCTGGTGGACGGCGGCCAGGTCACCGTTGCACTGGATAAAGAGAAAAATGAGCTGACCTACGGGTTCCAGAGTGCGCAAAAGCACAAGGCGGAAGCAGCGCATTAATCTGATGGTGTAAAGCCTTTTAAGTAGGTTGATAAAGTCCGTAATCCTGTATGGGGTTACGGACTTTTTTCTTTGTGAGGTGAGGGCGGTTGTAACCCTAATTTTTATGGTTACTGTAACTTATTGATAATTAATGCTGCTGGAAGGTAAGGATAAAAAAGGGTAGCAGCAGGGAAATTAGATAGTTTTACTTTATTAACAACGGGCTAAACGTGTAGTATTTGAGTTCACTGCCGTACAGGCAGCTTAGAAAAGAAGATGTCTGCATTCATTACTGCGTATACCGTTCACTGCCGTACAGGCAGCTAAAATACAAAAAAAGCTCGTACTTTCGTACGAGCTCTTCTTTAAATATGGCGGTGAGGGGGGGATTCGAACCCCCGATACGTTGCCGTATACACACTTTCCAGGCGTGCTCCTTCAGCCACTCGGACACCTCACCAAATTGTTTTGTTGCCTGACCTCATGGGGGGCAACGGGGCGCTACTATAGGGAGTTGGAGTAAAACGGTCAAGAAGAATTTTAATGATAATTATTGTTTGCTCATACTGTAAACAAGTTGTGCAGTATATCTACATCGAGACAAGTTATGGATTTATACTTCCAAAGTATTTCATACATATCACAAAATAAAAAGGCCGGTTAAACCGACCTTTTACTCGTTCTTTCTCTTCGCCCATCAGGCGGTAAAACAATCAGCGACTACGGAAGACAATGCGGCCTTTGCTCAGGTCGTACGGGGTCAGTTCAACAGTCACTTTGTCGCCCGTCAGGATGCGGATGTAGTTTTTGCGCATTTTACCGGAGATGTGTGCAGTAACCACGTGACCGTTTTCTAACTCTACGCGGAACATGGTGTTAGGCAACGTTTCAAGAACGGTGCCTTGCATTTCAATATTGTCTTCTTTGGCCATCTAATCCTCTGGGGTATCACTACCGTAATTTGAACCGGCAAGATAATGCCGAAGTTCTGTAAATAAGTAAAGATTTGCGCGCTAAATCGCAACAAACAGGTTTGGCACATAACTCCGAAAACACACGGCTAAGCCGCACCAAAAGCGCAACGTATAAGGGAGCGGTGAGATAAACGATGGGCGTTACCTGACGCGAAAAATTCCTTATCGGCAGCGGAGTAATGAGCGTAACCAACTCTGCGACCGCAATTATAACACTCTGGAGAGAAATGTGCCGAAAACATTCATTTCTGAGGCGAAAACAATTGCCGTGGCACCCAGAAGTTATTTGGCAATCGTTCCGGGCGCATTTGATTAAGATAATTGAGGTAATCCCTGCGGGGAATTTCGCAGGCGCCAAGCGAAGCTGTGTGATCATTAAGCACCTGACAGTCGATTAATTTGCCGCCGTGATGGATAAATTCTTCGCAGAATACCAGGAGCGCCGTTTTGGACGCATTTTCCATGCGGCTGAACATCGACTCACCACAAAATAACGTTCCCTGCGCCACGCCATATATGCCGCCGACAAGCTCGTCTTCACGCCAGACTTCAATAGAGTGGGCATGACCCAGCTCGTGCAGGCGGTAGTAAGCTTCAACCACGTCGCGCGTGATCCAGGTTCCTTCATCGCGATCGCTGGCACAACCTTCAATAACCTGACCAAATGCGTAATTCATCGTGACACGATAGGGCGAGCGTCTATGAAAACGTTTCATACTGCGACTAATATGCAGTGATTCTGGCCATAATACCGCGCGAGGGTCGGGCGACCACCACAGAATAGGGTCGCCAGGAGAAAACCACGGAAAAATACCGCGTTGATAAGCCATCAACAGACGCGCAGGGCTTAGATCGCCCCCCAGCGCCAGCAAGCCGTTAGGCTCACGTAATGCGCCTTCCGGGGAAGGGAAGGCTATTGAATGGCGAGAAAGCTGAACCAGGCGCATGACCGCAAAACTCCACTACGCAAGTCGGATCGTTCAATAATAGCTTACAAACCCTGCTTAAACTGGTAATAACGCCCCTGTCTGGCAAGCAGTTCTGCATGAGTACCTTGCTCAATAATTTGTCCGTTGTCCATCACAATTATTTGTTGGAAACGAGAGAGTCCGCGAAGTCGATGTGTAACCATTAATACCGTTTTCTCGTGCATCATTTCTGCAAGCAATTCAAGGATCTGGCTTTCAGTTGTGGCATCTAAGCCTTCGGTTGGTTCGTCCAGCAATACCAGCGGCGCATCGTGTAATAGCGCACGGGCGATAGCCAGACGGCGCAGTTCGCCACCGGAGAGTTGGCGTCCACCTTCACCCAGCCAACTGTTGAGTCCTGCGTCTTCAAGCAGCTTCTCCAGACCGACGCGGCGCAAGATCTCCGCCAGAGCCTCATCACAGCTGCCTGGTGCTGCAAGTAACAGATTATCTCGCAGCGTTGCGCTAAACAGATGTACACGCTGTGGCACAACGCTGATGGCCTTACGCAGAGCCGTTTCATTCAGGCTGGCTATAGGGCTACCGTTAAGCAAAATCTCGCCCTGTTGCGGATCCCATGCGCGGGTCAGCAGTTGTAATAGTGTCGACTTGCCGCATCCCGTTCGACCGAGAATCGCAATATGTTCTCCGGCGTTTGCCTGAAGGGAAATCTCTTTAAGAGCTTGCTGTGATTGCTCAGGATAAGTGAACTGAACATCACGTAACGTCAGGGAAACCTGATCGGCAGCATGAGTTTGGGTATCAGGGAAGGTGACTTCTGGTTTTTGATCCGTTAAGTCAGTAATCCGTACTGCAGAGGCAATGACTTGCCCCAGATGCTGAAATGCACCTGTCACCGGCGCCAGAGCCTCAAACGCAGCTAACGCACAGAAGACAAACAAGGCAATTAACGCGCCCGGTTGAGCATTGCCGCCAACGCCGCCAGACGCCATCCACAGCATCAGGATCACCGCTAACGCGCCAATTAGCAGCATTATCGCTTGCGATAAAGCGGTCAGTTCAGATTGACGGCGTTGCGCTTCCAACCACTGTATTTCAGTATTCTCTAACTGCGTGCGATAACGATCGCTGGCACCAAAAATGGTCAGTTCAGCTTGCCCTTGCAGCCAGGCGGTCAGTTGCTGGCGATACTGCCCGCGAAGATGAGTCAGATTATGCCCTGTGCTTTTACCAGCACGATAAAATAGCGGAGGCATCAGGAACAACGTCAGCAACATAATGCCGCCCAGCGTGAAGGCGAGGGTGAAATCAAGGAAACTTAACCCGATTGTCACCACCATAATCACCACAAAAGCGCCCACCAGCGGTGAGATAACGCGCAAATAAAGATGATCGAGCGTATCAACATCCGCCACGACGCGGTTGAGCAATTCGCCCTGACGATAGCGCGCAAGCCCGGCAGGGGAGAGCGGCAAAAGTTTACTGAATGTGTAAATGCGCAGATGCTGCAATACGCGGAAAGTCGCGTCATGACTCACCAGACGTTCAAAATAACGCCCTGCGGTACGGGTGATTGCTGCGCCACGCACCCCTGCGGCGGGGAGCATATAGTTGAAGCTGTACAGTCCTGCAACGCCCGCAACCGCAGAGGCGGAGAGGAACCAGCCGGAAAGTGTCAACAGACCGATACTGGCGAGCAGAGTAATAATCGCCAGCACAATACCAAGGCTTAACATCCATTTATGACGTTTATACAGAGCCAGATAGGGTAGCAAAGCGCGCATTTAAATCTCCTCCTGACGATGGGCCAGCAATGTAGCGAAAGGACCGTTAGCCACGCTTAATTCCGCGTAACGTCCTTGCTCGACAATCTGACCATCCTGCATTACCCAAATGACATCCCAGTCAGCAAGATCTTCTAACTGGTGGGTGACCATTAACGTAGTCTGGCGTAGCGAGGCGGCATTCAGCGCCTCCATCACGCGCTGTTCGCTGTGTGCATCCAGGCTGGCAGCGGGTTCATCCAACAGTAATAGCGAACAGGGATGCAGTAATGCACGCGCCACCGCCACGCGCTGCGCCTGACCTACGGAAAGGCGGGCAGCCTGGTCGCCAACAGGCGTATCAACTCCTTGTGGCAGGAGCGGTAGAAACTCACTGACCCATGCGTTATCCAGTGCTGTTTGTAACTCTTGTTCGCTGGCATCAGGTCGCGCCAGTAGCACATTGTCCCGTAGTGTTGCTGCTGGTAGTTGTGGATTCTGCCCAACCCAGGAGAGATGTTTGCGCCATGATTCCGGTGATAAATCGCGCAATTCGATACCGTTGACCCGTAGCGATCCCTGATATGAGAGGAAACCGGAAAGTGCATTCAACAGTGAGCTTTTACCTGAACCGCTACGGCCAACCAATACAGCTCGTTGGCCTGCTGGCAAAGTAAAGTTCAGCGGTCCGGCCAGCGTTTTACCTTCCGGCGATGTGATAAACAGATCCTCGGCCTCAATGGTCACCGGATCGGTTGATGCTAATTCCGTCTCACCGCGCTGCGGATGGGCGAGCGGGGTTTCCATAAACGTTTTCAGACTGTCAGCCGCGCCAACAGCCTGGGCTTTAGCATGATAAAACGTACCGAGATCGCGCAATGGCTGGAAAAACTCCGGCGCAAGGATCAGTGCCAGAAAACCCGCAGCCAGCGTCACGCCAGTATCATAGTGACCAAAATCCAGCTCGCCGAGATAGGAAAAACCAAAGTACACCGCCACAAGGGCAATCGACAGCGAGGTAAAGAATTCCAGAATGCCGGAGGATAAAAATGCCAGTCGCAACACTTCCATTGTCCGTTGACGGAAATCTTCAGAAGCAGAACGAATGCTTTCAATTTCAGCTTCACCACGACCAAAAATACGCAGCGTTTCCATGCCGCGCAGGCGATCGAGGAAATGCCCACTTAAGCGAGCAAGTGCGAGAAAGTTACGTCGGTTAGCATCGGCGGCGCCCATTCCAACTAACGCCATAAACAACGGGATTAACGGCGCAGTGCCCAGCAGAATAAGCGCCGCAGCCCAGTTAGAAGGGAATATTGCTACCACAATCAGCAGCGGCACTGACACCGCCAGCGCCATTTGTGGCAGGTAGCGAGCATAGTAATCATGCATATCGTCAATTTGCTCAAGTACCAGCGTCGCCCAACTCCCCGCCGGTTTGCCCTGAATCCACGCCGGTCCTGCTTGCTGCAAACGGTCGAGAACCTGGCGGCGGATGGCAAAACGGATATGCTGTCCGGCGTGATACCCCACCCGTTCGCGCAACCAGACCACCCATGCGCGCAACACAAAGGTCAGTACCAGTAAAGTAAAGGGAAGAAGCAGGGCTTCGCGGGGGATGTTCTCCATAATCATGTGCTGCAGAATACGCGCCATGAACCAGGCCTGGGCAATTATCAATATGCCACTCACAAAGCCCAACAGACGAGAAATATTCAGCCAACGTTGGGAGATGACGCTTTGCTGTTTTAACCAGCGGGTTAACTCTTTTTGACGGGATTTATTCATTGCACGCTTAGCAGGTGAGTTATCAGAATTTTTTGCAGGGCAATGTTACAACGGAGGAATAATAAAGGCGACCCATAGTCGCATGGTGTCGCCTTCTTTACTTTTGTTACTGATTTGTAAAATTATTTTGCGTCAGCTAAACCGTCGAGGTAGCGTTCAGCATCAAGTGCCGCCATGCAGCCTGTACCGGCGGAAGTAATGGCCTGGCGATAAATATGATCCATCACGTCACCTGCCGCAAAGACGCCCGGAATGCTGGTCTGGGTGGCATTACCATGAATACCCGATTGTACTTTGATGTAGCCGTTTTCCAGTTCCAGTTGCCCTTCGAAAATGGCGGTATTCGGGCTGTGGCCGATAGCAACAAACAGACCGGCAACGTCGAGTGACTCGATGTTATCGCTGTTTTGCGTATCGCGAAGACGAACGCCAGTGACGCCCATCTGATCGCCGGTCACTTCTTCCAGCGTACGGTTGGTGTGCAGAATGATGTTGCCGTTCTCCACTTTATCCATCAGACGCTTAATCAGAATTTTTTCTGCGCGGAAAGTATCGCGGCGGTGAATCAGGTGTACTTCAGAAGCAATGTTAGACAGATACAGCGCCTCTTCAACAGCGGTATTACCGCCGCCGATAACCGCAACCTTCTGATTGCGATAGAAGAATCCATCGCAGGTCGCACAGGCAGAAACCCCACGCCCTTTAAAGGCTTCTTCTGAGGGCAGGCCGAGATAGCGTGCAGAAGCTCCGGTAGCAATAATCAGCGCATCGCAGGTGTACTCGCCGCTGTCGCCAGACAGACGGAACGGACGATTCTGCAAATCCACTTTGTTGATGTGATCAAAGATGATTTCAGTTTCAAATTTGGTGGCATGTTCATGCATGCGTTCCATTAATAACGGACCGGTCAGATCGTTTGGATCGCCTGGCCAGTTTTCCACTTCCGTGGTGGTGGTCAGTTGGCCGCCTTTTTCCATGCCGGTAATCAGCACGGGTTGCAGGTTGGCGCGCGCCGCGTAGACAGCAGCGGTATAGCCCGCCGGGCCTGAACCCAGGATAAGCAGTTTACTGTGTTTGGTCGTGCCCATGAGATCCCCATAGTTGTTGGCAGACAATGGGCAGGATTGTAGGGAATTTACAGACGTAAAAAAAGAGTATGACGATTTTGTTAACGATTTGTGCAATCGTCAGAAGCGATAAGCGTGTCAAATTCTTCTGTCATTATCACGCCTGCTACTTAATTTTTTCGGTTTATAAGCCGATTAAATGATGATTAAACGCGACTGTTAATGAATAACTGGCATGTTGTACTAAAAAACGATGTTTTGCTTTGACAATCACCTGGCGTTTTGCGAAAACATTCGAGGAAGAAAAAAACAGTATTCTTATATGCGCATAATCATGCATGTAAATACCATGTTTACCGTGCTAGTGAAATCTACGCATGGCGTGGACAGACGCCATTCGTGATGTCGATAGCGGCCTCCAGGCAACGGTCTTCTCACCGTAGACCCAGGCATTGCGCGCCGTGAATCTTAATGATTTCGGTCTATCGTGACGGGTAGCGACTCTGAACAGTGATGTTTTCAGGGTCAGACAGGAGTAGGGAAGGAATACAGAGAGACAATAATAATGGTAGATAGCAAGAAGCGCCCTGGCAAAGATCTCGACCGTATCGATCGTAACATTCTTAATGAGTTGCAAAAGGATGGGCGTATTTCTAACGTCGAGCTTTCTAAACGTGTGGGACTTTCCCCAACGCCGTGCCTTGAGCGCGTGCGTCGGCTGGAAAGACAAGGGTTTATCCAGGGCTATACGGCACTGCTGAACCCGCATTATCTGGATGCATCACTTCTGGTATTCGTTGAGATTACTCTGAATCGTGGTGCTCCGGATGTGTTTGAACAATTCAATACCGCTGTACAAAAACTTGAAGAAATTCAGGAGTGTCATTTAGTATCTGGTGATTTCGACTACCTGTTGAAAACACGCGTGCCGGATATGTCAGCTTACCGAAAGCTGCTGGGGGAAACTCTGCTGCGTCTGCCTGGCGTCAATGACACACGGACATACGTTGTTATGGAAGAAGTCAAGCAGAGTAATCGTCTGGTTATTAAGACGCGCTAACACGGAACAGGTGCAAAATCGGCGTATTTTGATTACACTCCTGTTAATCCATACAGCAACAGTACTGGGGTAACCTGGTACTGTTGTCCGTTTTAGCATCGGGCAGGAAAAGCCTGTAACCTGGAGAGCCTTTCTTGAGCCAGGAATACACTGAAGACAAAGAAGTCACATTGACAAAGTTAAGCAGCGGGCGCCGACTTCTGGAGGCGTTGCTGATTCTTATTGTCCTGTTTGCCGTCTGGTTGATGGCAGCTTTATTGAGTTTTAACCCTTCGGATCCTAGCTGGTCGCAAACGGCCTGGCATGAGCCTATCCATAATTTAGGCGGGGCACCTGGTGCGTGGCTGGCCGATACCCTGTTCTTCATTTTTGGCGTGATGGCTTACACCATCCCCGTCATCATTGTCGGTGGCTGTTGGTTTGCGTGGCGTCATCAGTCCAGCGACGAATACATTGATTATTTTGCCGTTTCGCTACGTATTATTGGCGTGCTGGCGCTCATCCTTACCTCCTGTGGTCTGGCAGCCATTAACGCCGACGATATCTGGTATTTTGCCTCCGGTGGCGTAATCGGTAGCTTATTAAGCACCACGTTACAGCCTCTGCTACACAGCAGTGGGGGAACAATTGCGCTGCTTTGCGTCTGGGCAGCGGGCCTGACGCTGTTTACCGGCTGGTCCTGGGTGACTATTGCCGAAAAACTGGGCGGCTGGATTTTAAACATTCTCACCTTCGCCAGTAATCGTACCCGTCGCGATGATACTTGGGTTGATGAAGATGAGTATGACGATGACGAAGAGTACGAAGATGAAAACCACGGTAAACAGCATGAATCGCGCCGTGCTCGTATTCTTCGTGGCGCGTTAGCGCGTCGTAAACGCCTGGCGGAAAAATTCATTAATCCGATGGGGCGGCAAACGGACGCTGCGTTGTTCTCCGGCAAGCGGATGGATGATGAAGAAGATGTTACCTACACTGCGCGCGGAGTAGCGGCCGATCCTGATGACGTCCTGTTTTCGGGCAATCGTGCAACGCAGCCTGAATATGACGAATACGATCCTTTATTAAATGGTGCGCCGATTACCGAGCCTGTAGCTGCCGCAGCGGCTGCAACCAC
This sequence comes from Escherichia sp. MOD1-EC5433, assembly GCF_002966005.1. Classification (NCBI taxonomy): domain Bacteria; kingdom Pseudomonadati; phylum Pseudomonadota; class Gammaproteobacteria; order Enterobacterales; family Enterobacteriaceae; genus Escherichia; species Escherichia sp. MOD1-EC5433. Next base: position 479,647 of record NZ_PTRL01000002.1, read on the forward strand.
GGCGACGCAAAGCTGGGCCGCGCCGGTTGAACCTGTTACTCAGACGCCGCCTGTTGCCTCTGTTGATGTTCCACCTGCGCAACCTACTGTATCCTGGCAGCCTGTACCGGGGCCGCAAACGGGCGAGCCGGTTATTGCTCCTGCAGCAGAAGGTTACCCACAGCAGCCACAATATGCGCAGCCTGCGGTGCAATATAATGAGCCGCTGCAACAGCCTGTACCGCCACAGCAGTCATACTATACGCCTGCAGCGGAACAACCTGTGCAACAACCTTACGACACCCCTGCGCCTGAACAGCCGGTTCAGCAACCATATTACGCGCCTGCAGCGGAACAACCGGTTCAACAGCCGTATTATACATCTGCACCGGAACAGCCGGTGGCAGGTAATGCCTGGCAAGCCGAAGAGACGCAATCCACTTTTGCTCCACAGCCTACATACCAGGCGGAGCAAACTTACCCGCAGCCAGCCGTTCAGGAGCCGTTGTACCAACAGCCGCAACCTGTTGAACAGCAGCCTGTCGCGACACCGGAGCCTGTTGTAGAAGAGACAAAGCCTGCGCGTCCGCCGCTTTACTATTTTGAAGAAGTGGAAGAGAAGCGTGCCCGTGAACGTGAACAACTTGCGGCCTGGTATCAACCAATTCCTGAACCGGTTAAGGAACCAGAACCGATCAAATCTTCGCTGAAAGCACCTTCTGTTGCAGCAGTACCTCCAGTAGAAGCCGCTGCCGCTGTTTCACCGCTGGCATCGGGCGTGAAAAAAGCGACCCTGGCGACGGGAGCCGCAGCGACGGTTGCTGCGCCTGTTTTCAGCCTGGCAAATAGCGGTGCGCCGCGTCCGCAAGTGAAAGAGGGCATTGGCCCGCAGTTACCTCGACCGAAGCGTATCCGCGTACCAACACGTCGTGAACTGGCGTCATATGGCATTAAGCTGCCATCGCGGAGAGCGGCGGAAGAAAAAGCCCGTGAAGCCCAGCGCAACCAGTACGATTCTGGCGGGCAGTATAACGATGATGAAATCGATGCGATGCAGCAGGATGAACTGGCTCGTCAGTTTGCCCAGACGCAGCAGCAACGCTATGGCGAGCAATATCAACATGATGTGCCAGTGAACGCGGAAGATGCAGATGCTGCGGCAGAGGCTGAGCTGGCTCGTCAGTTTGCCCAGACTCAGCAGCAGCGTTATTCCGGTGAACAACCGACTGGGGCGAATCCGTTCTCGCTGGATGATTTCGAATTTTCACCGATGAAAGCGTTAGTGGATGATGGTCCACACGAGCCGCTGTTTACGCCAATTGTTGAACCTATTCAGCAGCCGGTAGCACCGCAGCCGCAGTATCAACAGCCGCAGCAATCGGTAGCGCCGCAGCCGCAGTATCAACAGCCGCAGCAACCGGTAGCACCGCAGCAGCACTATCAGCAGCCGCAGCAACCGGTAGCGCCACAGCCGCAGTATCAGCAGCCGCAACAACCGGTAGCACCGCAGCATCACTATCAGCAGCCGCATCAACCGACAGCACCACAGCCGCAGGATACCCTGCTTCATCCGCTGTTAATGCGCAATGGCGACAGTCGTCCGCTACACAAACCGACGACGCCGTTGCCTTCTCTGGATTTGCTGACGCCGCCGCCGAGCGAAGTGGAACCCGTAGATACCTTTGCGCTTGAACAAATGGCGCGTCTGGTAGAGGCGCGCCTGGCTGACTTCCGCATTAAAGCCGATGTCGTCAACTATTCTCCGGGGCCAGTTATCACTCGCTTTGAGCTGAACCTGGCACCGGGCGTAAAAGCTGCGCGTATTTCTAACTTGTCACGTGACCTGGCCCGTTCGCTATCAACTGTGGCGGTTCGTGTCGTTGAAGTTATTCCGGGTAAACCTTACGTAGGTCTGGAGTTACCTAACAAAAAACGCCAAACCGTTTACCTGCGCGAAGTGCTGGACAACGCTAAGTTCCGCGATAACCCATCGCCATTAACGATAGTGCTGGGTAAAGATATCGCTGGTGATCCGGTCGTTGCCGATCTGGCAAAAATGCCGCACTTGTTGGTTGCGGGGACTACCGGTTCCGGTAAGTCTGTCGGTGTGAACGCTATGATTCTGAGTATGCTCTATAAAGCGCAGCCGGAAGATGTGCGTTTCATTATGATCGATCCGAAAATGCTCGAGCTTTCAGTTTATGAAGGTATCCCGCACCTGTTAACGGAAGTCGTGACCGACATGAAAGATGCTGCCAACGCTTTACGCTGGTGCGTCAACGAAATGGAGCGTCGATATAAACTGATGTCGGCTTTGGGTGTACGTAACCTGGCGGGTTATAACGAAAAAATTGCTGAAGCTGACCGTATGATGCGCCCAATACCAGACCCGTACTGGAAACCGGGCGACAGTATGGATGCTCAGCATCCGGTGCTGAAAAAAGAGCCTTATATTGTTGTTCTGGTGGACGAATTTGCCGACCTGATGATGACGGTGGGTAAAAAAGTGGAAGAGCTGATTGCACGTCTGGCGCAAAAAGCCCGTGCCGCAGGAATCCACCTCGTACTGGCAACGCAACGTCCATCAGTTGATGTTATTACAGGTCTGATTAAAGCGAATATTCCAACTCGTATCGCCTTTACGGTATCCAGTAAGATTGACTCGCGTACCATTCTTGATCAGGCTGGTGCCGAATCGTTACTGGGAATGGGCGATATGCTCTACTCCGGGCCGAACTCCACCATGCCGGTACGTGTTCATGGTGCCTTTGTTCGCGATCAGGAAGTTCATGCCGTGGTGCAGGACTGGAAAGCGCGTGGTCGTCCGCAGTATGTCGATGGCATCACTTCCGACAGTGAAAGTGAAGGTGGAGCCGGTGGTTTCGATGGCGCAGAAGAGCTGGATCCGTTGTTCGATCAGGCGGTGCAGTTTGTCACTGAAAAACGCAAAGCGTCAATTTCAGGCGTACAGCGTCAGTTCCGCATTGGTTATAACCGTGCGGCGCGTATTATCGAACAGATGGAAGCGCAGGGGATCGTCAGCGAACAGGGTCACAACGGTAATCGTGAAGTGCTGGCTCCACCGCCGTTTGACTGATTAGGGCATTGTAGGCCGGATAAGACGCGATAGCGTCGCATCCGGCACACTATCAACTGAAAATTCAGTATTTTCTTCTTTCCTCAAGCTGATTATTAGCCTGGAATAGAGAGTAGAGGGAACTCCCGTTTGGGAGTGACGTAATTTGAGGAACCATGATGAAAAAAATTGCCATCACCTGTGTATTACTCTCAAGCTTTGTGGCGAGCAGCGTTTGGGCTGATGCCGCAAGCGATCTGAAAAGTCGCCTGGATAAAGTCAGCAGCTTCCATGCCAGCTTCACGCAAAAAGTGACTGACGGTAGCGGCGCTGCAGTACAGGAAGGTCAGGGCGATCTGTGGGTGAAACGTCCTAACTTGTTCAACTGGCATATGACTCAACCTGATGAAAGTATCCTGGTTTCTGACGGTAAAACACTGTGGTTCTATAACCCGTTCGTTGAGCAGGCTACGGCAACCTGGCTGAAAGATGCTACCGGTAATACGCCGTTTATGCTGATTGCCCGCAACCAGTCCAGCGACTGGCAGCAGTACAATATCAAACAGAATGGTGATGACTTTGTCCTGACGCCAAAAGCCAGCAATGGCAACCTGAAGCAGTTCACCATTAACGTGGGGCGTGATGGCACAATCCATCAGTTTAGCGCGGTGGAGCAGGACGATCAGCGCAGCAGTTATCAGTTAAAGTCCCAGCAAAATGGCGTTGTGGATGCAGCGAAATTTACCTTCACCCCGCCGCAAGGCGTAACGGTAGATGACCAACGTAAGTAGAGGCACCTGAGTGAGCAATCTGTCGCTCGATTTTTCGGATAATACTTTTCAACCTCTGGCCGCGCGTATGCGGCCAGAAAATTTAGCACAGTATATCGGTCAGCAACATTTGCTGGCTGCGGGGAAGCCGTTGCCGCGCGCTATCGAAGCCGGGCACCTGCATTCTATGATCCTCTGGGGGCCGCCAGGTACGGGTAAAACGACCCTTGCCGAAGTGATCGCCCGCTACGCAAACGCTGATGTGGAACGTATTTCTGCCGTTACCTCTGGTGTGAAAGAGATTCGTGAGGCGATCGAGCGGGCGCGGCAGAACCGCAACGCCGGACGCCGCACCATTCTGTTTGTCGACGAAGTGCACCGCTTCAACAAGAGCCAGCAGGATGCTTTTCTACCGCATATTGAAGATGGCACCATCACTTTCATTGGCGCGACGACTGAAAACCCCTCGTTTGAGCTTAATTCGGCGCTGCTTTCCCGTGCCCGCGTTTATCTGCTGAAATCCTTGACGACCGAGGATATTGAGCGAGTACTTACTCAGGCAATGGAAGACAAAACGCGCGGCTATGGCGGGCAGGATATTGTTCTGCCAGATGAAACACGCCGTGCGATTGCTGAACTGGTGAATGGTGACGCGCGTCGGGCGTTGAATACGCTGGAAATGATGGCGGATATGGCCGAAGTCGATGGCTGCGGCAAACGCGTTTTGAAGCCCGAATTGCTGACGGAAATCGCCGGTGAGCGTAGCGCCCGCTTTGATAACAAAGGCGATCGCTTTTACGATCTGATTTCCGCGCTGCATAAATCTGTGCGTGGTAGTGCACCCGATGCGGCGCTGTACTGGTATGCGCGCATTATTACTGCTGGTGGTGATCCGTTATATGTCGCGCGTCGCTGCCTGGCGATAGCGTCTGAAGATGTCGGTAATGCTGATCCACGTGCGATGCAGGTAGCGATTGCTGCCTGGGATTGCTTTACCCGCGTTGGTCCGGCAGAAGGCGAACGCGCCATTGCCCAGGCGATTGTTTACCTGGCCTGTGCACCAAAAAGTAACGCTGTGTATACCGCGTTTAAAGCCGCGCTGGCCGATGCTCGCGAACGTCCGGATTATGACGTGCCGGTTCATTTGCGTAATGCGCCGACAAAATTAATGAAGGAAATGGGCTACGGGCAGGAATATCGTTACGCTCATGATGAAGCAAACGCTTATGCTGCCGGTGAGGTTTACTTCCCGCCGGAAATAGCACAAACACGCTATTATTTCCCGACAAACAGGGGGCTGGAAGGCAAGATTGGCGAAAAGCTCGCCTGGCTGGCTGAACAGGATCAAAATAGCCCCATAAAACGCTACCGTTAATGTTATCGTTGCGGTAATGTTGTTACTGTATCCCTGTGGTCGCAGGCTGTGGCCACATCTCCCATTTAATTCGATAAGCACAGGATAAGCATGCTCGATCCCAATCTGCTGCGTAATGAGCCAGACGCAGTCGCTGAAAAACTGGCACGCCGGGGCTTTAAGCTGGATGTAGATAAGCTGGGCGCTCTTGAAGAGCGTCGTAAAGTATTGCAGGTAAAAACGGAAAACCTGCAAGCGGAGCGTAACTCCCGATCGAAATCCATTGGCCAGGCGAAAGCGCGCGGGGAAGATATCGAGCCTTTACGTCTGGAAGTGAACAAACTGGGCGAAGAGCTGGATGCAGCAAAAGCCGAGCTGGATGCTTTACAGGCTGAAATTCGCGATATCGCGCTGACAATCCCTAACCTGCCTGCAGATGAAGTGCCGGTGGGTAAAGACGAAAATGACAACGTTGAAGTCAGCCGCTGGGGCACCCCGCGTGAGTTCGACTTTGAAGTTCGTGACCACGTGACGCTGGGTGAAATGCACTCTGGCCTCGACTTTGCAGCAGCGGTTAAGCTGACCGGTTCGCGCTTTGTGGTGATGAAAGGGCAGATCGCACGTATGCACCGCGCATTGTCGCAGTTTATGCTGGATCTGCATACCGAGCAGCATGGCTATAGTGAAAACTATGTCCCGTATCTGGTTAACCAGGATACGCTTTACGGTACAGGTCAGTTGCCGAAATTTGCTGGCGACCTGTTCCATACCCGTCCGCTGGAAGAAGAAGCAGACACCAGTAACTACGCGCTGATCCCAACGGCAGAAGTTCCGCTGACCAACCTGGTGCGCGGTGAAATCATTGATGAAGATGACCTGCCGATTAAGATGACCGCCCATACTCCATGCTTCCGTTCTGAAGCCGGTTCTTATGGTCGTGATACCCGTGGTCTGATCCGTATGCACCAGTTCGACAAAGTTGAAATGGTTCAGATCGTGCGCCCGGAAGACTCTATGGCGGCGCTGGAAGAGATGACCGGTCATGCAGAAAAAGTCCTGCAACTGTTGGGTCTGCCGTACCGTAAAATCATCCTTTGCACTGGCGACATGGGCTTTGGCGCTTGCAAAACGTACGACCTGGAAGTATGGATCCCGGCGCAGAACACCTACCGCGAAATTTCTTCCTGCTCTAATGTCTGGGACTTCCAGGCGCGTCGTATGCAGGCACGCTGCCGCAGCAAGTCTGACAAGAAAACCCGTCTGGTGCATACCCTGAACGGCTCCGGTCTGGCTGTTGGCCGTACACTAGTTGCGGTAATGGAAAACTACCAGCAGGCCGATGGTCGTATTGAAGTACCAGAAGTTCTGCGTCCATACATGAACGGACTGGAATATATTGGCTAATACCCAATTTTTCTGAATCTAAAAAGCGCCTGCGGGCGCTTTTTTTGTCTCCCTTTGATACCAAACAATAATTACTCGTTACTTAAGCGCAATACTACTTACGAGTGAAAATCTACCTATCCCGTTGATTTTCAAATCATTCGATGTATACAAACCTATATAGCGCCAGCTATAAAAATAATTACACAATACGGTTTGTTACTGGAATTAATCGTGAGCAAGCTTGAGTGAGCCATTATGAAAACGAAAATCCCTGATGCGGTATTGGCTGCTGAGGTGAGTCGCCGTGGTTTGGTTAAAACGACAGCGATCGGTGGCCTGGCGATGGCCAGCAGTGCATTAACATTACCTTTTAGTCGAATAGCGCACGCTGTCGATAACGCCATTGCGGCAAATTCTGACGAGAAGGTTATCTGGAGCGCATGTACAGTTAACTGCGGTAGCCGCTGCCCACTGCGAATGCATGTCGTGGACGGTGAAATCAAATACGTCGAAACGGATAATACCGGTGATGACAATTACGACGGCCTGCATCAGGTACGCGCCTGTCTGCGTGGGCGTTCGATGCGTCGTCGCGTTTATAACCCAGATCGCCTGAAATATCCGATGAAACGCGTCGGGGCGCGCGGTGAAGGCAAATTCGAGCGTATTAGCTGGGAAGAAGCCTACGACATTATCGCTACTAATATGCAGCGACTGATTAAAGAGTACGGTAACGAATCCATCTATCTGAACTATGGCACCGGTACGCTGGGCGGCACAATGACCCGTTCCTGGCCACCGGGAAATACCCTGGTCGCGCGCCTGATGAACTGCTGCGGCGGTTATCTGAACCATTATGGTGATTATTCCTCCGCGCAAATTGCAGAAGGGCTGAACTATACCTATGGTGGCTGGGCGGATGGCAACAGCCCGTCAGATATCGAAAACAGTAAGCTGGTGGTGCTGTTTGGTAATAACCCGGGCGAAACGCGAATGAGCGGTGGCGGGGTAACTTATTACCTTGAACAGGCTCGTCAGAAATCAAATGCTCGCATGATCATCATCGATCCGCGCTATACCGACACCGGTGCCGGGCGTGAAGATGAGTGGATCCCGATTCGTCCGGGGACAGATGCCGCACTGGTTAACGGTCTGGCGTACGTCATGATCACCGAAAATCTGGTTGATCAGGAATTCCTCGATAAATATTGCGTTGGCTACGACGAGAAAACCCTGCCAGCCAGTGCGCCGAAAAATGGTCACTACAAAGCCTATATTCTGGGTGAAGGGGCAGACGGCGTTGCCAAAACGCCGGAATGGGCATCGCAAATCACTGGCGTTCCGGCAGACAAAATCATCAAACTGGCACGTGAAATCGGCAGTACCAAACCGGCGTTTATCAGCCAGGGGTGGGGGCCGCAGCGTCACGCTAATGGTGAAATCGCTACTCGTGCTATCTCAATGCTGGCAATTCTGACCGGCAACGTCGGGATTAACGGTGGTAACAGCGGCGCGCGCGAAGGTTCATACAGCTTACCGTTTGTGCGGATGCCGACTCTCGAAAATCCGATCCAGACCAGCATTTCCATGTTTATGTGGACCGATGCCATTGAACGTGGCCCGGAAATGACGGCGCTGCGTGATGGTGTTCGCGGGAAAGATAAGCTGGATGTGCCGATCAAGATGATCTGGAACTATGCCGGTAACTGCCTGATTAACCAGCATTCAGAAATTAACCGTACCCATGAAATCCTTCAGGATGATAAGAAGTGTGAGCTGATTGTGGTTATCGACTGCCACATGACATCATCCGCGAAATACGCTGATATCCTGCTGCCGGACTGCACCGCTTCCGAACAGATGGACTTTGCGCTGGATGCATCCTGCGGGAATATGTCTTACGTGATTTTCAACGATCAGGTGATTAAACCGCGCTTTGAATGTAAGACCATCTATGAAATGACCAGCGAACTGGCAAAACGTCTTGGCGTTGAGCAACAGTTTACGGAAGGTCGTACTCAGGAAGAGTGGATGCGTCACCTGTATGCGCAGTCGCGGGAAGCGATCCCTGAGTTGCCGACCTTTGAAGAGTTCCGCAAGCAGGGGATCTTTAAAAAGCGCGACCCACAAGGGCATCACGTTGCTTATAAAGCCTTCCGTGAAGATCCGCAGGCTAATCCACTGACCACGCCATCGGGCAAAATTGAGATCTATTCCCAGGCGCTGGCTGACATTGCCGCTACCTGGGAATTGCCGGAAGGCGACGTGATCGATCCACTGCCGATCTACACGCCAGGTTTTGAAAGTTATCAGGATTCGCTGAACAAACAGTATCCGCTGCAACTTACAGGTTTCCACTATAAATCTCGCGTTCACTCCACCTACGGCAACGTAGACGTGCTGAAAGCGGCTTGCCGCCAGGAAATGTGGATCAACCCGCTTGATGCGCAAAAACGTGGTATCAGCAACGGCGATAAGGTCAGGATCTTTAACGATCGCGGTGAAGTTCATATTGAGGCGAAAGTGACGCCACGAATGATGCCGGGCGTGGTCGCACTGGGCGAAGGCGCCTGGTATGACCCGGATGCAAAACGTGTCGATAAGGGCGGTTGTATCAACGTACTGACCACTCAACGTCCGTCTCCTCTCGCCAAGGGGAATCCGTCGCATACAAACCTTGTTCAGGTTGAAAAGGTGTAAGGAGTAACCGATGACAACCCAGTATGGATTTTTTATTGATTCCAGCCGTTGCACCGGTTGCAAAACCTGCGAACTGGCTTGTAAAGACTACAAAGATTTGACGCCAGAAGTCAGCTTCCGCCGCATTTATGAATATGCTGGCGGCGACTGGCAGGAGGATAACGGTGTCTGGCATCAAAACGTGTTTGCCTACTATCTCTCGATTTCATGCAATCATTGCGAAGATCCGGCGTGTACCAAAGTCTGCCCGAGCGGTGCGATGCATAAACGTGAAGATGGTTTTGTCGTTGTTGATGAAGATGTGTGCATCGGCTGTCGTTACTGCCATATGGCTTGCCCGTACGGTGCACCGCAGTATAACGAAACCAAAGGGCATATGACCAAATGCGACGGCTGCTATGACCGCGTTGCGGAAGGTAAAAAGCCGATCTGCGTCGAATCTTGCCCGCTGCGGGCGCTGGATTTCGGCCCCATCGACGAGCTGCGTAAAAAACACGGCGATCTGGCGGCCGTTGCGCCATTGCCACGAGCGCACTTTACCAAACCGAATATTGTGATCAAACCTAACGCCAACAGCCGCCCAACCGGGGATACCACTGGCTATCTGGCAAATCCGAAGGAGGTGTGAGATGGGAAGTGGATGGCATGAATGGCCGTTGATGATCTTCACGGTCTTCGGGCAGTGCGTCGTGGGCGGTTTTATCGTTCTGGCATTCGCCTTGTTGAAAGGCGAGCTTCGGGCCGATACCCAACAGCGGGTGATTACCTGTATGTTTGGCTTGTGGGTACTGATGGGCATTGGCTTTATCGCCTCAATGCTTCACCTTGGCTCACCCATGCGCGCTTTTAACTCACTCAACCGGGTTGGCTCTTCGGCATTGAGTAACGAAATCGCCAGTGGTTCGATCTTTTTTGCCGTAGGTGGCATCGGCTGGTTGTTGGCAGTGCTGAAAAAGCTGTCACCGGCATTACGCACGCTGTGGCTGGTGGTGACGATGATTCTCGGCGTGGTGTTTGTCTGGATGATGGTGCGAGTTTATAACAGCATCGATACCGTACCGACCTGGTACAGCATCTGGACACCGATGGGCTTCTTCCTGACTATGTTTATGGGAGGCCCGCTGCTGGGATATTTGTTACTGCGTCTGGCGGGGGTTAATGGTTGGGTGATGCGTTTACTTCCGGCCATTTCAGTGCTGGCGCTGGTGGTGAGCGGCGTAATGTCTGTAATGCAGGGGGCTGAACTCGCTACGATTCACTCTTCTGTACAGCAGGCAGCGGCGTTAGTGCCGGATTACGGTGCGCTGATGGCCTGGCGGATTGTGCTTATCGCCGTGGCACTGTGCTTGTGGATTGTACCGCAGTTAAAAGGTTCTCAGCCTGCGGTATCGCTGCTTTCCGTGTCATTCATCCTGCTTCTGACTGGTGAGTTAATCGGGCGCGGCGTGTTCTACGGGTTGCATATGACTGTAGGGATGGCCGTTGCCAGCTAAGATGTTTATAACCGGGGTCTCGGCCCCGGTTTTCTTTTATTTCTGTTTCGTTAAGGTGTCATAACTGGTCATCAAATTACGATAATCAGGAATGTGGTTAGAGAACAGCGTCGCCAGACCTTCGATATCGTTGCGCCAGTCACGGTGCAGTTCGCAGGCGACACCAAACCACGTCATCAATTGTGCCCCTGCTTGTGACATACGATCCCATGCCGAATGCCGGGTAATTTCGTTAAAGGTTCCTGACGCGTCAGTCACCACAAAGACATCGAAACCTTCTTCAATCGCCGAAAGTGCCGGGAATGCTACGCAAACTTCGGTGACCACTCCGGCAATAATCAACTGCTTTTTACCTGTCGCCTTGACCGCTTTAACAAAATCTTCGTTATCCCAGGCGTTAATATTTCCCGGACGGGCAATATACGGTGCATCCGGGAACTGTGCTTTCAGTTCAGGGACTAATGGGCCGTTAGGACCGGTTTCAAAACTGGTAGTAAGAATGGTGGGTAGATTGAAATATTTGGCTAAGTCACCCAGCGCCAGCACGTTATTTTTAAATTTGTCAGGTTCAATATCCCGCACGAGGGAAAGTAAACCGGCCTGGTGATCAACTAACAAAACAGCAGCATCATTTTTATCGAGACGAACATACGGTTTGGTCATTCTCTTCTCCTTTCGAGAGTCAGTGGTACGCCTGAAATCGTTCAGACGCGATGCGTTGCCCTGAAAGCATAGACGGGAAATTCAGGTTTGCAGTGACCATGAAATTTTTCGACTGAACTAAACATATGAACGTTACGTTAGATCAATAAAAACAATTAGATGAGACTGATTATCTTTTCGTTATTAGTGTTATGAATGAGTAATATAAATCGATAATACAGCCGCTGCGTTATGTACGTATTTTCACCCATTGACAATGTTTTTGGCGGTGGCATGATGCGCATGAAATTTGAACTTCCTCACGGTTTTCATTCATGTCCACGTATACCCGGCCTGTCATGCTTTTGCTGTCTGGCCTACTTTTGTTGACTCTGGCGATCGCGGTGTTAAATACACTCGTGCCGCTATGGCTCGCCCAGGTACACTTGCCCACATGGCAGGTCGGCGTCGTCAGTTCGTCTTATTTTACCGGCAACCTGGTCGGTACTTTACTGACAGGGTATGTCATTAAACGCTTTGGGTTTAATCGCAGCTATTACCTTGCTTCCTTTATTTTTGCTGCGGGTTGTGCCGGGCTTGGCTTGATGATTGGTTTCTGGAGCTGGTTAGCCTGGCGTTTCGTCGCAGGCGTTGGTTGCGCCATGATTTGGGTGGTGGTAGAAAGCGCGCTGATGTGCAGCGGTACGTCACGTAACCGTGGGCGGTTACTTGCCGCCTATATGATGGTTTATTACGTGGGGACGTTTTTAGGTCAGTTACTGCTCAGTAAAGTTTCAACAGAGTTGATGAGCGTATTGCCGTGGGCTACAGGGTTGACCCTGGCAGGGATCTTGCCGCTGCTGTTTACTCGTATCGTGAATCAGCAGGCTGAGAACCATGCTTCGACGCCAATTACGTCAATGCTAAAACTTCGTCAGGCGCGGCTTGGCGTGAACGGCTGTATTATCTCGGGAATCGTTCTGGGTTCTTTGTATGGCCTGATGCCGCTGTACCTCAATCATAAAGGGATTAGCAACGCCAGCATTGGCTTCTGGATGGCGGTTCTGGTTAGTGCTGGTATCCTTGGGCAATGGCCAATTGGTCGTCTGGCAGATAAATTTGGTCGCCTGCTGGTACTACGCGTTCAGGTATTTGTCGTCATTCTCGGTAGCATTGCGATGTTAAGTCAGGCGGCAATGGCACCTGCGTTGTTCATCCTCGGTGCAGCCGGTTTTACGCTCTATCCGGTGGCGATGGCCTGGGCTTGCGAGAAAGTTGAACATCATCAGCTGGTGGCAATGAATCAGGCGTTATTGTTAAGCTATACCGTCGGTAGTCTGCTTGGCCCGTCTTTTACTGCCATGTTAATGCAGAATTTCTCTGATAATCTGCTGTTTATCATGATCGCCAGTGTGTCGTTTATTTATTTACTCATGCTGCTTCGTAACGCCGGTCATACACCAAAACCCGTTGCTCACGTGTAAATGAATGAGTGCAGAGTGTGAACTGCCTGTTTCGCACTCTGTTTTTTGTTTCCTCTGTACAACTATCTTTTAGCAAATTTTATTCGTAAAAAAATAAAGTGTGCAGCAGGTTATAATTTTGCATTCCGCTATTTCCGCACGTCTTGTTTGCCGCGCATAATTCCTCGTTTTCTAAATATCCATTAAATATTGGCGAAGGATCGATCTATGGCTGGGAACGTTCAGGAAAAACAGTTGCGATGGTACAACATTGCTTTGATGTCATTTATTACCGTTTGGGGCTTTGGCAACGTTGTAAATAACTATGCCAACCAGGGACTGGTGGTTGTTTTTTCATGGGTATTTATTTTTGCGCTCTATTTCACACCTTATGCCCTGATTGTCGGCCAGTTAGGTTCGACCTTTAAAGACGGGAGAGGGGGCGTTAGTACCTGGATTAAACATACCATGGGACCAGGGCTGGCTTACCTTGCAGCATGGACCTACTGGGTGGTGCATATTCCTTATTTGGCACAAAAACCACAGGCAATACTGATCGCGCTCGGTTGGGCGATGAAAGGCGATGGTTCGTTAATCAAAGAATATTCGGTCGTAGCGTTACAGGGGTTAACGCTGGTGCTGTTTATCTTCTTTATGTGGGTTGCCTCCCGAGGCATGAAGTCACTGAAAATTGTTGGTTCTGTGGCAGGGATTGCAATGTTTGTCATGTCGCTCCTTTATGTGGCGATGGCGGTAACCGCGCCTGCGATTACTGAAGTGCATATTGCGACTACTAACATTACCTGGGAAACATTCATACCACATATCGATTTCACCTACATTACCACCATTTCAATGCTGGTTTTTGCGGTTGGTGGTGCTGAGAAGATTTCTCCTTACGTTAACCAAACACGCAACCCAGGAAAAGAATTTCCAAAAGGGATGTTGTGTCTGGCGGGGATGGTAGCAGTATGTGCGATTCTCGGCTCACTGGCGATGGGGATGATGTTTGACTCGCGCAATATTCCCGATGATTTGATGACTAACGGTCAGTATTACGCCTTCCAGAAGCTGGGGGAGTATTACAATATGGGTAATACCTTAATGGTGATTTATGCCATTGCGAACACTCTGGGGCAAGTTGCCGCACTGGTATTTTCGATTGATGCACCGCTTAAAGTGTTATTAGGCGATGCCGACAGCAAATATATTCCTGCCAGTTTATGTCGTACCAACGCTTCCGGTACGCCCGTGAATGGCTATTTTCTGACTCTGGTGCTGGTGGCGATCCTGATTATGCTCCCGACTCTCGGCATCGGTGATATGAACAATCTCTATAAATGGCTGTTGAATCTTAACTCGGTAGTGATGCCACTGCGTTATTTGTGGGTATTTGTTGCGTTTATTGCTGTCGTTCGCCTGGCGCAGAAATATAAACCAGAGTATGTCTTTATTCGTAATAAGTCGCTGGCAATGACCGTTGGGATTTGGTGTTTTGCCTTTACCGCGTTTGCCTGCCTGACAGGAATCTTCCCGAAAATGGAAGCCTTCACTGCAGAGTGGACATTCCAACTGGCACTGAACATTACTACGCCATTTGTCCTCGTTGGACTGGGGCTGATATTCCCGCTGCTCGCACGTAAAGCGAATATAAAATAGTCATCATGCCCCGGTTCTCCGGGGCTATGATATTAAATAGATTAAAATTAGAGCAGGTCTACCAAGGCAAAAGTTAAGTTTTTCTTAAGGGATGAAAGAATATCAACGCTGCCGTGATAATACAAATTTTAGTTATCGGAGACCTTTATTTTTAGATATGGTGATAGTTTTAATTATTGGTTATTTTGCAAGTTATTATTTGGAGCTCTGGAGTAAACTCTTGCGCATCGTAATAACATGATTTTTACGGCTAAATTTTCAACAAAGAGTGGTAATGTAAACTTGGATTTTTTGATCTGCATCAATAAATTTGCACGTTGCTAATTATGGTTAAATTTTCTGAGAATGATTGCAATTATTGTTTGGTTATGCAGATGGTATATTGATTTCTTGGTGCAATATTCTGGTAAAGCTATATTTTATAGGATTTTAATCCAACAAGAATCATCTCCCGACAGAATCTTCTCATACCTGGTGTAGTTCACAGTCTTTTGTTTTAAAAATAAAATAGTGCTCTAATGTTGCATCTATTGTTTTATCGAACGTGTACTCCTGAAAATATTTATCTGTTAGGTTGATGGACAAATTACAGCCCTGGCAGTGAAATTTTCGCGATCACTTTCTGACTAAATCTTACTTTAAGGTTACTGATTAATATATTTTGGGCTAAGAGAGTCGTATTACACATGTCTTGAATAAGATAAATAAACAGAATGGATTACTGATAATAGATACTAATACCTCTTTTGGATAATTATAGAGTAGATGTCACAACTCGGCAGGATGTGCTAGTTGTGTTGTTATAGGGTAATTTTTTCATATCTAAATTATTTCGTTGAAAATTTAACGAAAGGCGGTAGCGTGGGTGAAAGATACAAAATGAGTGTTACATATAACAATATTACCTTGGTTAAAATAGAATGAATGATAATCACTTTTGGAAATTAAGAAAAAATTAATCTTCTCATCATGACATATTTGTTATATGGGAATAATGAAATTAAGAAAGTCATAAAGAGAAGGGTAACATCGTCTAATATACAGAACTTTATACGATATTATATTAAAGCAATTGATAACATTTTAGTCAGAACACCAGTATGTATAGCATTACCGAAAAATTAAACTCAAGATTTAACACTGCGGTTATATTAGCTGTTACTGTCTATATTGTCTTGTCATTTATTACCGCAATTGATTTCCATAAAAAAATAGCAGAAAACTCTTCACGGATTAACCTTATACTCATCAATAACAATTTGAATAATTTTTTTTCTAAAGTTGAAAAAGAGGCTGATGCATTAAAAGATGCAATTTATCTGTTAAATGATGAAGATGAGATAAAGCGAGCAGTCCTTCATCGCATGAAAAAAATAGACGCGGTTAATTTAGTGGGGATAATGCTCAATAATGGAAGCTATCTTAGCTTTATTCGAGCGGAGAATGGTGAGGTAAAATTCCTGGGAAAATCAGAACCCGGTAAACCTTTTATTGGGGACGATGGTAATATTAGCGATAACTACTTTAACCCGGAATCACGTCCCTGGAATAAATTACCGGCAGGGACTTATTCAAAATGGTCACCATGGTATAATTGTTATGGTATTGCCGGAAAAAAATGTTTTTCATTTTCTCTACGACCATCCGAAGAAGAAAAAGATTCATTTGCTCTGAAGTTAATACATCTGGATCTTGATGAAAGATATTTCAGTAATTTTTTAAATAAACTAGGTGGTGATGCTGATATTCTATTCATGGAACAAAATAAAAGGATTATGGTAGGTAATGAAAAATCAATGTTACATCTTATTGTCCGCGAGTCATCGGGAAGTTATAACATAAGTAATAATAGTGGCAACTATATAGACAATATTATCTCACTCCCCAGGCTTCCTGATGTCAGATTCCATTACTTTTACTATCAAAAAGCAGAAGATGCAAACATCAATAAATATTTTACATTGATGTTTTTATGTGGCTTGGTTTGTTTTTGTTTATTATGGTATATCGTTGAAAAAATAACAAAAAAAATTAAAGGCGAATCCAGCAAACTAATAGAACATCTGAAAAAATTAGCTAATTCAGTATATCGCAACGACACAATTGATATTGTGCAAAATGATAGTAGCGAGATTGTTGAACTCAAAAAAATCATTAATAATATCAGTTATAAATACAAGGAGCGTATGGATCGTTTACTTAATCTTGTGTCCTATGAACAAGGAAGTAGCTTCTATATAAATAAGGCTGTTATTGAAACTAATAATAAAACCTATTTGGCAGTTGGTATGCTTTGCATCTATGGATTAGAGTTTGTTGAGGCGATATATGGAAGTCAGAAATTTTATGAAATTGTTAATGATATAAAATCGAAGATATCACAAAAATATTCAAAATATTGTGATATCGTAAAAGTCTCAACTGAAACATACTTGTTGCTGTGCCACACTCACTGCGAAGAGTTCATCGAAAGATTATCTGTTTTAAACTTCCCTGAACATATATTTTGCATAAGAAATATTTATATTCATAAGATTGCCATTTGTGAAACTTTTTCAGGGGAAAATGTTTCGATTTATGAAGGGAAGCTGAAACTGGCATTAACAGCTATGCGGGAAAATAAAGAATCTGAATTTATGTTTTATGATGACATCAAAGTTCATGAACTTGATCAGAAGGTCTGGGTGGCAGGAAATATAAAAAAAGCGATTTCGAGTAGTGAAGTTTATTTAGTATATCAACCGATTGTTGATATGGATAATAATAGGGTTGTAGGCGCTGAGGCGTTATGCCGCTGGTTATCCGTCGAAAATGGGGCAATACCGCCATCAATTTTTGTACCTGTTGCTGAAGAAATAGGATTAATTAAAGAACTGGGTGATTTTGTTCTCGAAACGGCTATTAGCGAATTTGGTGTCTTTAGTCGTGAATATGAGGTTGCTAATGATTTTCTCCTGCATATCAATGTTTCTCCATGGCAATTAAATGAATTTGACTTCCACACTCGTGTTCTTACTTTAATTAATGCATTTGATGTAAATGCTGAACAAATCTGTCTGGAGATCACCGAGTCAGCAGTAAAAGATATAAATGATAGCTTTTACAATAATATAAAAATTTTAAAAGAAAACGGTATCAAGATTTCTCTTGATGATTTCGGTAGTGGATTAGCTGACCTGAAAAAACTTTATAAAGTAAGACCTGATAGTATTAAAATTGATTCAGAGTTTACCTCTGGTATTTTCAATGAAACTAACAAAATTGTGTATTTTATATCCAGTCTTGCTCGTGAAGAAAATATGCCGGTAATAGCAGAAGGTGTTGAAACTGAAAGTCAGGCCAGAGAATTGCAAAAATTAGGGTTCTCTCATGTTCAGGGATACTTATACCAGAAACCGTTACCGTTTTCAGAATGGCATATAGACAGCAAACCGAAAAAAAGAAAATAAAGCAATGTTCAAGTATAAGAAAAAGGCGGCAGTAATCTGTTTTTTGTATTTTTTGTTCGTCGCTGTAGTAACTTGTTATTTATACACCATTTATGTTAAGGGCCGCATTAATTCGGTGAATGTATCTATTGTAGATAGTGGGCTTGCAATAGCTAATGTTTCTGAGTATCGCCGCTCAGTATCTAATAATATATTTTATGAACTAGATATTGCTCCAGAAGAATTGGTGAAAAAAATACGCAATAGCTTTGCTGGCTATGAAAATCCTGGATATTTGTATGATCTCGGTCCTTATATTATTAGCGATGGTAAATGTATCAAAGTTACAACGAAATGGGATGATTTTTGTGACGACATACTTTCCTCTATTCGGGTAATGAACGAATTTGAGAGAGGCGTTATTGGTTTAAAAGATAAGTACTATGTTTATTATGCTCATCCCATTGCCAAACGAACAAGTCTGATATCAGTGGTAGATCCTGAACGTTATTTATCTTTGATTAGAAATCAGTCAGGGGAACGAGAAGATATCTATATCTCATTTTATGATATTAATGATAATGAAAAGAAAATCGCAGGTGATGATTTTTTGATAAATGATGCTGTATTTGAGATGTCAGCTATCACTCTGTCGTATTCTTACCTTCCAGAAATGATGTTTATTGTTGCCTATAAAAAAAGTAAATATCTCTATATATGTATGCTATTCGTTTTTGCATCGGCAATATCTGCAATCATACTGTATATTAATTATATTAAATTACTGCGGAATATTATAAATAAGGGTAGATTGGAAAAAGAATCTATATTGTCGAATCATCAATATGATTTACGTGGAGAAAATCTATTCTTTAATGCGGAAGAGATTAATGCAATTCGAGAGATATATGACTTTGGCACTTGTGATGCATTAACTCGGGCTTCTGGTCGCCGGAGTTTTGATAAGGAAATCAAGATGCTGAGCAAGAATTTTGGCTACCTGTGTCTATTTGATGTGGATAAATTTAAAACCATTAATGATAAGTTTGGCCATCTGTTTGGTGATGAAGTACTCATCAAACTTGTTAACCTTATTAAAGATGAGTTACCCCGTCGTGAAGGGGAAATATACCGGTTTGGCGGTGATGAATTTGCTATTATTTATTATGAGAAGGATAAAAATAAACTATCAAGAATTTTGCACAGAGTTGTTCATTTCGCAATCGGTGGGTTAAATTGTAGTTGCAGCATAGGGGTTGCCAGTACAGATGAGTGCATGAATAACATTGAACGGTTGAAATTGCTGGCAGATGAACGGTTATACAAAAGTAAGCAAAATGGTCGAGCGCAGATAACGTGGTGTTGATATTTTAATTTGCATAGCAATGGTCGTCTATGTTTATAAAACTCACACTGTTTAAGTTATAGTATTAATGAATCGTTAAGTGCAATGATCTTAAAAAATAAAGAAGTGTCAAACAAAATCCTTGTGGTTGTTGCTATATTGCTATGTTTTGTTTTTTTATCAATTGTTGAGCAGCCACTTGGATTTTATCAACAAACATTATTTTCAATTATTATTTGCATCGCTGTCATTATCCTTAATTTGCTCAAGGGAAGGATGATTACCCTGATTTTAATGGGTGTTGGAATACTCATATCATCCCGATATCTATGGTGGCGTTACTCCTCTTCAGTCATCCTGAATGAATTTCCAGACTGCTTATTTTCAGTCACGTTATTAGCTGCTGAAACGTATGCCTGGTTTGTTTTATTACTTGGTTACTTTCAGGTTTGCTTCCCGCTGAACAGAGAAAGTATACCCTTACCAGAGAATAAAGAAGAATGGCCCATCGTAGATATATTAATACCCACATATAACGAACCCTTTACAGTCGTGAAGAATACAGTTTATGGTGCGTTGGCTTTAGACTGGCCAAAGGATAAATTACATATCTGGATCCTTGATGATGGCGCCAGGGACGAGTTCAGGAAATTCGCGAACGAGTCAGGAATTTACTATGTCGCAAGAGAAACACATGAACATGCTAAGGCCGGAAATATAAATAATGCGCTTAAAATAGCTAATGGCGAATTTGTTGCTATTTTCGATTGCGATCATATACCGTCGGTATCTTTTTTAAAGAAAACGATGGGCTGGTTTATTGCCGATAAAAAATTATCGATGTTGCAAACACCACATCATTTTTTTTCCCCCGATCCTTTTGAGCGAAATTTGGGGCAGTTTCGGCAAAAGCCAAATGAAGGACACCTCTTTTATGGGTTAATCCAGAATGGTACGGATACATGGAATGCTTCATTTTTTTGCGGTTCATGTGCAATCATCCGTAGATCTGCTCTGGATGAGGTTGGAGGCATTGCAGTCGAAACAGTAACTGAAGATGCGCATACGTCGTTACGCTTGCATCGTGCAGGTTATAGCTCTGCATATCTTCGCTATCCTCTGGCTGCCGGGCTAGCCACAGAAACATTGTCTGCTCATATTGGGCAACGGATTCGATGGGCTCGAGGCATGATTCAAATCTTGCGTATTGACAATCCATTATTGGGCAAGGGGCTGACATTATCACAGCGCCTTTGCTATCTCAGCAGCATGATGCATTTTTTATCAGGTGTGCCACGACTGATTTTCTTGTTCGCACCTTTATGTCCTATTTTCTTTTCAGTCAACCTGATCGATGCATCAGTTGCAGATATTATGTCTTATGTTTTACCTTATCTATTTGTTATTATTTTAACTAATTCAAGAGTACAAGGTAAATACAGACATTCATTCTGGAATGAGATTTA
Organism: Escherichia sp. MOD1-EC5433; assembly: GCF_002966005.1. Lineage (NCBI taxonomy): Bacteria > Pseudomonadati > Pseudomonadota > Gammaproteobacteria > Enterobacterales > Enterobacteriaceae > Escherichia > Escherichia sp. MOD1-EC5433. The sequence continues at coordinate 500,408 of NZ_PTRL01000002.1, forward strand.
TGAAATGGTTCTGGCCTGGTATATTACGCTACCAACGCTTGTAGCTTTACTTGCGCCAGCAAAAGGGCGTTTCAACGTTACGGCCAAAGGAGGGCTGATAAAAAATAAGTTTGTTGACTGGCGAATTTCCTACCCCTATCTTATTTTTGCCATTTTAAATGTAATTGGACTGATAATAGGTATTGTTAATGTTTATAGTTTGCAAGGGCATATCGCCATCCTGAATTTGTTTTGTTTGATTTGGCTGTTTTATAATACAATTATTATTGGCGCAACTTTGGCTGTTTCTATTGAACAAAAGCAGGTGCGTTTTTCTCCCCGTATTGATGTTTCTTTCAAGGGCGTTTTACAACTGAAAGATGGACGGAGCTATCCTTGTTCTGTTCTTGATTTTTCCGAAGGAGGATTAGGCGTTATCCTTGATAATATCTCCGACGTAAAAACTATTGTTAAAACACAGCGGTTGTCTCTTTATCTGGATGATAGTAACGAAAAGTGTGATATACCGGTAGAAATAGTTCATGCCTACAATAATAAAATTGGTCTGAAGATTATGCCAATGAGTCATGAACAAAATGTTAATTATGTAAGAGCAACGTTTTCTCGTGATTCACTATGGAAAGAGTGGAATGATAAAATTAAACGAGACAATATTCTAAAGAGTTTTATTGAAATATGTTTTATTTCTCTGAAAGGTTATTGCAATATGGTTTTTTATATTCTCCGGACACTGAAAGGCAGTTCCAAAAGTTAGTTCTAATTTCTAATTAAATATATTGTTTTTATTTATTATGGTTGTTGAATTTTTTAAAATGGAAAGAAAATTTTTGAGATTAAGTGCTGCAATAATTGGCTTGGGGTTATTATGTTTTTACCAGGCAAATACAGCATCGGCTACAGTAATTCATAAGCCTTCCTCAGGAGGAGTATTACCCGCTATCCAGAAGGAAAATATCTCTGCTTATGCGAAAGAACCATCTCGCCATTTTAAACTCCCATTTACACAAATCGCACCAACGCCAGGAAACATAGTCCTGAATGGAGTTAACCCACAGGGGCAAATTGAGTTTGGTATGCGTAGCGATGAAATAGTGTCAGAAGCGAAACTAAAACTTGAATACACTCCATCACCGTCGCTGATCCCTGTCCAGTCACAGCTTAAGGTCTATCTTAATGACGAGTTGATGGGGGTATTGCCGATTACCAAAGAACAACTGGGAAAGAAAACGCTGGCGGAAATAACTCTTAACCCATTGTATTTTTCGGATTTTAATCTCTTGCGCCTCGAATTAATTAGTCACTACCAGAGCGCCTGCGAAAACCCGACCAGCAGCAATTTGTGGCTTGATATTGGACGTACCAGTGAACTTGAACTGGTAGTTCAGAGACTCAATTTGAAAAATGATCTTTCATATCTTCCTGTACCGTTCTTTGATCCGCGAGATAACCGCCCTAATACATTGCCGATGGTTTTTGCCGGTACTCCTGGGACTGGTTTGCAGCAGGCATCAGCTATTGTCGCTTCGTGGTTTGGTTCGCAATCTGGCTGGCGTGGTCACCGATTTCCGGTTTTCTATAACCAGTTACCGGAAAGTAATGCAGTAGTCTTTGCCACTAACAATAGACGCCCAGACTTTCTGCGCGAGCATCCGTTGGTGAATGCGCCTGTTATTAAAATGATCAGTCATCCACAAAATCCCTTTGTCAAATTGCTGGTGCTTTTTGGCCGCGATGATAAAGATTTATTACAGGCGGCAAAAGGTCTTGCACAGGGAAATATACTATTTCGCGGCGATAGCGTGGTCGTAAATGACGTGAAGCCGTTACTGCCGCGTAAACCTTATGATGCGCCAAACTGGGTACGCACTGATCGTCCTGTAACTTTCGCAGAGCTTAAAAATTATGAAGGGCAGTTACAGGCAAGTGCCCTGGAGTCTGCGGCAATTAATGTTTCATTTAATTTGCCACCTGATCTCTTTCTATTGCGTAATCGTGGGGGTGAGATGAAGATTAACTATCGTTATACCACGCCAACGACAGGTGGTTCACGCATGGATGTCAGTCTTAATAACCAGTACCTTGAATCTTTCCGGCTAAGTCCGAAATCTGCTACCGATAGATTGTTGTTACGTTTACCGTTATTGCAAGAATTGTTGGATGGTAATAATGAAATTAACATTCCTGCGCTGACGTTAGGGGCGCTTAATCAATTGCGATTTAATTTCGAGTACGTTAATACTATGCCGCGCTCTGATGCCGATAGCTGTATTATTTCCCGGCCTCTAAAAAATCATGCGGTTATTGCAGATGATTCCACTATCGATTTTTCAAAGTACCATCACTTTATCGCAATGCCAGATTTACGCGCTTTTGCCAGCTCAGGCTTTCCATTTAGCCGCATGGCCGATCTATCAGAAACGGTTGTGGTTATGCCTGAAAACCCTGGCACAACGCAAGTTGAAACATTATTAAATACCCTTGGACTGATTGGTGCTCAAACTGGATTCCCGGCAATTAATCTGACAATTACTAATGATATAGGTTCTGTTCAGGGCAAGGATTCAGATATCCTGTTAATAGGAAGACTTCCGCAAGAATTTGCAGACAATCAGCAAATTAACCTGCTCATTGAGGCAACAACAAGTTGGGTAAAAAGCCCAATACGACACTCTGATTACGCCAAAATTATGACAGATAACGACGATCAAAAACCTGAAATACAAACAACTATAAATTCGCCATTGCCAATGGCGGCGATAGTTGGTTTTCAGTCTCCATATCATACCCAACGCAGCGTAATTGCTTTAATGTCCGAGGGATCACGCGGAGATACGCTACTCAACAATGCGTTAATTAATAGTACAAAACGCAGCAATATTTTTGGTTCAGTCGCGGTTATTCGTGAATCTGGCGTCAATAGTTTACGAGTTGGAGATACTTATTACGTTGGGCATCTCCCCTGGATTGAACGAGTGCAATATGTGTTAGCCAGACACCCCATTCTACTGGCAGTGCTGGCAACTCTCAGTGTGGTGCTATTGGCGTGGGTTGTATGGCGTCTGTTACGTAACATTAGTCGCCGTCGTCTGAACCCTCATCAACAGTAATTCATCATCATTTCTATTTTGCGGCTCCATTCTGTCCTGACTTTATACAGGCAGGGAGCTGCGCCCGTTCTGTTTTTAATAAAAAGTGAGTTAACACCTGATTGAGGCAGGCATGTACAAATTCACCCTAAATTTACTCACAATATCCCTTGGTTTGGCGGTAATGTCGATGGCGAAAGCCACACCAACTGCACACAAGCTGTTAATGGCGCAGATTAGGTTAGGCGAAGACATTCATCGTGAAGATCTGGTCGAACAGTCGCTTTATCGTCTTGAATTGGCGGAGCCTGATAATCCAGATGTCGTTGCGGCGCGTTTTCGCTATCTGCTGCGTAAGGGGGATATTGAAGGCGCGCAAAAACAACTTGCCAGACTTTCTCTGCTCGCTCCTGATTCAAAAATATATAAAGCATCGCGCACGGCCATGCGACTTTCTTCGCCTGAGGGGCGTCAGGCACTACAAATGGCACGCTTACAAGCTATCTCCGGGCGGCATAAAGAGGCTATCGACAGTTACGACAAGCTATTTAACGGGGCACCGCCAGATATCGAAATGGCGCTGGAATACTGGGGGGCAATGACGCAAATTGCCTCCCGTCGCAACGAAGCGATTCGTCAGTTGAATATACTTAATATTGATAATCCTGACTCTGGTGCCATATTTGGGGCGCTGGGGCAGGCGTATTCCCAGAATGGCGATCGCGCTAATGCGGTGGCGAATCTGGAAAAAGCCCTCGCGCTGGACCCGAACAGCAGCAACAACGACAAATGGAACAGTCTGCTGAAGGTGAACCGCTACTGGCTGGCGATCCAGCAGGGCGATGCTGCGCTGAAAGCCAATAATCCTGACCGGGCGGAACGGTTGTTCCAGCAGGCACGTAATGTCGATAACACCGACAGTTATGCAGTGCTGGGGCTGGGCGATGTGGCGATGGCGCGAAAAGATTATCCCGCCGCCGAACGTTATTATCAGCAGACCTTGCGTATGGACAGCGGCAACACTAACGCCGTGCGCGGGCTGGCGAATATATACCGCCAGCAATCGCCAGAAAAAGCTGAAGCGTTTATCGCCTCGCTCTCTGCCAGCCAGCGGCGCAGCATTGATGATATCGAACGCAGCCTGCAAAACGACCGTCTGGCACAGCAGGCAGAGGCACTGGAAAACCAGGGGAAATGGGCGCAGGCGGCAGCACTTCAGCGGCAACGACTGGCGCTGGACCCCGGCAGTGTATGGATTACTTACCGGCTTTCGCAGGATCTCTGGCAGGCCGGACAACGCAGCCAGGCCGATACGTTAATGCGCCATCTGGCGCAGCAGAAGCCGAACGACCCGGAGCAGGTTTACGCTTACGGGCTGTACCTCTCTGGTCATGACCAGGACAGAGCGGCGCTGGCGCATATCAACAGCCTGCCGCGCGCGCAGTGGAACAGCAATATTCAGGAACTGGCAAACCGCCTGCAAAGCGATCAGGTACTGGAAACCGCCAGCCGCCTGCGTGAAAGCGGTAAAGAGG